>JBHYDF010000250.1:0-11303 GCA_051861145.1 Nostocaceae cyanobacterium | reverse complement strand
CACTCCTCACTCCTCACTCCTCACTCCTCACTCCTCACTCCTAACTCCTAACTTTCACTGATACGTTCGCCAAACTTTGACAGTTTTATCAAAACTGCTACTGGCTAGTGTATTACCATCGGGACTGAAGGCAACAGACCAAACTCTATTATCGTGTCCCGATAGAGTGCTGATTTCCTGTCCTGACTTCACATTCCACAATTTAACAGTCTTGTCCCAACTACCGCTAGCAAGCATATTATTATCTCGGCTGAAGGCAACAGACCAAACTTTTTGAGAATGTCCTAGTAGGCTGTGGATTTCCCTTCCTGTCGAAACTTCCCACAGTTTGATAGTTCTGTCCCAACTACCAGTAGCCAAAGTATTACCATCGGGGCTAAAAGCTAAGGAACTAATTACGTCAACATGCCCCTTTAACATGCGAGTTTGTTTTCCCGTCTTTAAATCCCACAATTTGATGCCTGGATCAAAATGATTGCTACTAGCAAGTGTCTTGCCATCGGGACTGATGGCGATCGCATCTACTACGTCACAATCTCCACGTAAGGTGCGAATTGGCTTTCCATTCGCCACATTCCACACTTTGATAGTCTGATCCCAACTGCCACTGGCTAAAGTTTTGCTATCTGGACTAAAGATTACAGATTGAACCGATGCTGAGTGTCCTTTCAAGGTACGCAGCGCTTTTCCTGTTTGCAAATTCCACAGTTTTATGGTATTATCTCCACTGGCGGAAGCAACTGTCTTGCCATCTGGACTGATGGCTAAAGAAGTAATCCACCCAAAATGTCCCCTCAACGTGTGGAGTTCCTGACCAGTTTCCAGGTTCCACAGTTTAATAGTTCTGTCTCCACTTGCAGAAGCAAGGGTTTTACCATCTGGGCTAATGGCAACAGCCCAAACAGATTCTGAGTGTCCTTTGAGGGTGTGAGCAACGTGTGAATTCACCCAAGGTGAGTTAGCAGGTTGGTCGCTGCGAGAGGACAAACTCGTTGTTGCAGCCGGAGAAGATTGCCAAAACCAAACTCCTCCAAACCCCAACAGCGCGATCGCTGCACCCGTTAACACTTTAAATTTTGAGTAACTCATTTTTACAAGCTTTGCAGATTCCGCAATTGCACTACCTCGTGCTTTTAGTTTGATAAAGCACTGAGTATCTTTTCTTTTATGGGAATAAATTTATTTACCCATTGAATTGACCGGATTCCTAATTTGTTCGCACACTTTTAACATTGCTTTGCATAAACAACATAAAAAATACACAATTAACTGGACATTCGCCAAATCTTAATAGTGTTTTCACCGCCACTGACAAGAATCTTGCCATCTTGGCTGAAGGCGAGGGATTGAATCCCGTCAACCTGTCCGGAGAGGGAACGAATTTCTTTTCCTGTATATAGATTCCACAGTTTGATGGTGTTATCGCTACTACCGCTAGCTAGAGTTTTTCCATCGGGACTGAGGACGATAGACCGAACCCCGCTAGAATGGGCGTTGAGAGTACGAATTTTTTCTCCTGTTTGGAGATTCCACAGTTTGATGGAGTTGTCATCGCTACCACTGATGATAGTTTGTCCATCTGGAGTGATAGTAGTTGATGTCACAGTCTGAGAATGTCCCTTAAGGGTGCGGATTGCTTGTCCCGTTGTCAAATTCCAAACTTTGATAGTCTTGTCACGACTACCACTGACAAGGGTTTGCCCATCCGGGCTGAAGGCAACGGATCGAACCCAAGACGAATGTCCTGTAAGGGTGCGGATTTCTTGCCCTGTGCCAACATTCCATAATTTGATGGTGTTGTCATCACTACCATCCGCTAGAATCTTGCCATCCGGACTGAAGGCAAAGGCATGAACAGAATTAACATGCCCTTCCAGGGTGCGAATTTCCTGTCCTGTGGCGAGATTCCATAGTTTGATGGTTTTGTCCTCACTACCACTAGCCAGTATTTGTCCATCTGGTGTTATAGCGACGACATTTACCCTGTCTGTGTGCCCTTTGAAGCTGGAAATTTCCTGTCCTGTTGCCAAACTCCACATTTTGATGGTGTCACCACTGTTGCTGACAACGGTTTTGCCATCTGGACTAATGGCGACGGACAGAATTGATTTAGAAGGAGACTTGAAGGTATAAGCTAGATTAAAATTCCCCAAGGCAATCTTGGGCGAGGAAGGAAGAATAGCTTCTGTGTTGCTTGGGGTACTATTTGAGTGACCGAATCTAGAAGAAATACTCATCTCTATCCGGTGCGATTGCCGATAAAAAAATTCTCCCAACACCAACAATAGAATCGCAGAACCTGCCAAGCTTAAATTTCTGACTAAAGTATATTTTCTTGGTATGGATGGCGGCTGAGTTGGTGGTGGTATTATCGCCGTATTTGCTATTACTGGTGAGTGGGGTGGTGATTTTTGGGGAATTAAATCATTTAAAACTTGATCGGCTGATTGATAACGCTGCTGGATATCTTTTTTTAACAGCTTATCGATAACTTCAGCTAAGTCATCGTTAATTCGCGTTTTCAAGTAGTACTGCCAATTGTTAACCCAGCTATAACCATCTTCCGTCCATAATTTAAAAGGAGAAATTCCAGTTAGTAAATGGAAACAGGTAGCACCCAAACTAAACAAATCACTAGCTGGAAAAGCCTTTCCATCTCTGATTTGTTCAATCGGAGAATAGCCGTGTGAACCTATGGAAGTGCCCGTTTGCATCTGTACTCTTGCAGTTAACTGCTTGGAAGAACCAAAATCAATCAGGCAAAATCGCCCATCACTTTTACGACGAATAATATTTTGTGGTTTGATGTCTCGGTGAATCACTCCTTTTTCATGAATAAACTTGAGAACGGGTAGTAAATCTAGTAAAATTTTTCTAATTTCCCTTGGGTTATATCCCCTTTTATGTTGCAATTCCTTAAATAAATTTTGTCCATCGATAAACTGTTGTACCAAATAAAGATAATTATTCTCTTCAAAATAAGCCAATAAAGTTGGTATTTGGGAATGTTCTCCAAGTTGTTGTAGTCGCTGCGCCTCTTTTTGAAACAATTCCATTGCTTTCGAGAGGGCCCAACTTTCTTGGAATTTTGGTGCTAATTGCTTGATAACACAACGTTCATTGAGTTTATCAACATCTTCCGCTAAGTAGGTTCTACCAAATCCACCCTCATCTGAAAGTACGCGAACAACCCGGAAGCGATTTCGCAACAATGACGGGATGGGAGAGTTACAAGTTTGGCAGAACAGTTTTCCACTGGGATTAAGGGGATGCGGGCAATCCGGATTTAGGCAGCAGATCATCATCGAAGGAGGCACGACCGCGTGATTAATTATGCTTAGTTTGCCCCGAAATTTCCTGATTAGGATTAATTATTTCCTGCATTATACTCAATTTCAGTTAAAAATTTTGTTAATTTTCTAACTGCGAAAGTTTGCTGGCTGTTCCACAGCTTGCTAGAGAGTAAGTATTAATAAAAACCCATATTCTGACTCCATTACTTACAGATAAAATCACTCAAATAACAGCTTAAATGCATTTATCGTTGATGATTTGATTTAGATAGAATATTAAATTTATACACTAGACGTGCAACCCTTCCACGGAGATGGGGTCTTTCTTGCCTTTAATTTTGCCTTCCATTCCCTGATAGCGATCGCATTTCGTGATACAGGAGGTAAGTATTCGCCAGCAAGTTCGGTGTAATTGTTAGTATTCCTCCCTAGCTGCTTGGTACTGAGACAGTTAGTTAAAGAAGGTAAATAGGATTCCATTCCTAAAGCCCAGATTACATCGTTAACGGACTTAAAACGTTCCTCTAGGTCAAATCTCAGCATTTTGCTTAAAATTTCGGTGAAATGGGCGCTCAAATTTACCTGTTTTTGCCAAAGTATTTCTCCCGTAATCGAATCATGGTCAAATTCTAAAGGTGCTTTTCCCGTTAGTAGGTAAAGACAAGTCACACCCACTGCGTAAATATCACTAGCATAGACTGGACGCAGGGAAAATTGTTCCGGTGGTGCAAACCCCATAGTTCCCACAAAATGAGTGCTAGCAGTTTGATGGATTGCACTTTCCGTGGCGATCGCCAATTCTTCTCTCACCGCACCAAAATCAATCAATACCAAGCGTCCATCATCCTCACAGCGCAGCAAATTATGGGGTTTAATATCCCTATGAATAACATGATGCTTGTGGACATACTGCAAAACTGGTAGCAGTTCCCGTAAAAACTGCTTGACTGCGGCTTCACTTTTGGGGCCATTTCGCCTCACTTCCCTTGCCAAAGTCGAACCGCGCACGTATTCTTGTACTAAGTAAAATTCCCCATTAGCTTCAAAGTAATCTAAAAGCATGGGAATTTGAGAATGACTACCAAGATGAGCTAAGGTTTTTGCTT
Organism: Nostocaceae cyanobacterium; assembly: GCA_051861145.1. Classification (GTDB taxonomy): domain Bacteria; phylum Cyanobacteriota; class Cyanobacteriia; order Cyanobacteriales; family Nostocaceae; genus JBHYDF01. The sequence continues at coordinate 6,904 of JBHYDF010000250.1, read as the reverse complement.
CTTTTTGAAAGCGTATGCAAGCACGTTCCCAACTTTGAGGATTTGTCACCTTGGGACAAAGCTGTTTAATCACACACAGAGGATTTCCCGGTAAAACTGCATTTTTGGCTAAAAACGTGACGCCAAAACCACCTCTACCGATAATTCGCAAAATTTCGTAGCGATCGCGAAATAATTTTTGGGAACCGCACAACTGTCCAAGCTGAGTTTGCTTGAAAATGTCTGCGTGAAAACTTGATATTTTGGGATTAGAAAAGCAATTCATCGCGTAATTATATTTGTAAAGAGTTGTTTGTTGGTTGTTGTTTGTTGTTTGAACTTACTACCAACAACTAACTACCAACAGTTTTAAATGTATTTATGTCTAGTTAGTTATGATGTTTTTAATTTAACTACAAATATTTCATTACGCTAGTAGCCTAACTGTTTCTTTGCAAAATCCTGACTTTTGTCTGCTTCCGATTCATGAAGTTAAAATACGAAATTTGCAAGCAGGACAGCGAAATTATCCGGATGAGACTTTTCCGGACAATTTCAAGTAATCTGTTGTTTGTTGATAGTTGGTTGTTGTGTGGAATAATAAAACCCTTACAAAAGCCATTCTCCCATCAGGAAACTCTGCGCCTCTCTTGCCTCGTGCGTGAGAAAAAATAAGTCATTTTTGAGTCTCACGCCAAGACGCCAAGACGCCAAGGTTTTCTTTGCGCCTCTCTTGCCTCGTGCGTGAGAAAAAATAAGTCATTTTTGAGTCTCACGCCAAGACGCCAAGACGCCAAGGTTTTCTTTGCGCCTTTGCGACGGCAGTCGCCTGCGGAGGGAAACCCTCCTATGTCCTAAGAGGACACGCTACGCGAACAGCGCTGCCTCGCCTTTGCGTGAGTTTTTTATGTCTAATTATGTTTTAAGCAAAAGTTCTACAAACAACCACCAACAAATTACGGCACTTCAATCGGAATCAAAACATCCTCCGGCAGATAGTTGCAAAAACGTCCCTCATCTGCAAGTACTAAAACTAAACGCAAAGCATAATCTGGCGAAACTTGCAAATCTGCCCAAGGTACAGCTATTTCCAAACAACGGTCTAAAGCAACTTGGGCGCGACTAGTACGCGGATGCCATTGAAAATGTTCCCCAGCTTCACGAAACAGAATAGATTGTGTCAGCAAGTTAATCTCTAAATTATGGTGAAACAGGAAATTAACTGGCGCTGCATCTGGCACTTCCGCCAAGGGAACAGGGCTATTATGCATTGTCATACCAGGATAGAACCACAGTAAATTCAATTCTGGTGGCAAATCTTGCCCCGGTTTCACACCTGTTTTAAAATCCAACCGCACATAAAAATTCAGGTGATCCACCCCATACCACAGCCTTTGGATAACACTGCTATTATGCATTGTTCCCCGTGCGCCGCCGACTTCAATGCGTCCGGCTTTGTCCCAGTCTTGTTCATCTCCTTTACCATCTATAACTGGATGAATAAAGCTTTGGGGACGGTGGTCTTTTTGTACTTCATGGGCTTCTACAGGTTGCCGTAAATAGGGGGGTATGGGTTCATTTAAGGCTTGGTAAATACCATACAGGTGTTCTCGAAATAATTGGTCAAAAATGGCATCTTGGTTTGATGAATGTCCTTCGCCAAACCACCAAAACCAGTCGGAACCCTCGGCGGCGTATAAGGCTTCCCAAGCTTCGGGGTTATTTTCTTCCGTGGCTTCAGGATGACTTGCTAATACTTGCCGTGCTTCGGTGAGGTAGTCCCAAGCGCGATTTTTGGCGCGATCGCCGATCCAAGTTGTGAAGCTACCATCCACCCAAGAACCGCTGTGTAGTTGATTTCCGGGAATGGTTGCCGTTGGTGGAAATTGTTCGATAAATTCTGAAACGGTGACGAGTTTTAAATGGGGTTCTCGTTCCAGACTTGCATACAATGCTTCTAGGAAAGGTTTACCATCTTGTTGATAAAATTCCCAGCAATTTTCGCCGTCTAAGGCGATGGTGACTAACCAAGGTTGTTCGCTTGGGCGGTCTCTTTGCATTTTAGCGATCGCCTCTAAATGTCCCACCAAGTCTGCTGCTGCCTGTTTTGGCGGCATGGAACCATAAGTAAATCCGATTAAATCAGATAATCTATGGTCACGGAAGACTATCGCTAAATCACCTGCTGGGGTATCCAGGCGATAAGGTCGGTAAAGAAACTCTGGTTCCTGGACATTCCCCGCCCCGTCCCGGTGGAAAAAGTGTTTCAATGTCCATCCCAACACAGCTTCATCTGAGCAAATCCACTTAAATCCTTGTTTTAGGATATACGGTAATATTTCCGGACTGACTGACTGTTCCGAGGGCCATAAACCACGTGGTTCTTGTCCAAATCTATCTATATATAAATTCCAAGCTTTGCGTAAATGCCGAGGAATATCTTCCGCCCACTGAAACCGATGCTCCGGCAAAGTCATATTTGGCACAGCTATCCGACCGGAATTAGTATCAGCAAGTAAGGGTAAAATGGGGTGGGTGTAGGGCGTGGTTGTCACCTCAATTTGCCCAGTTGCTTGCATTTTCCGGTGTTGGGGGATGATGCGGCTGAGGATTTCTCGTTGTTTAGAGTAAATTCGTTGGCGATCGCTCAAAGTAAAATTCTGACCCTGCTTTAACCAAGCATCGATTTCCGGGTCATCCCAAAATAGCGGGTCAATCCATGCGAGATTGTGCCAAGCTAATAAATCACTGTAATCTTGTTCTTGCCAATTCTCCAAACACCAATTATGACCATTTTCCTGCCTTTGGTAATATAAATCGCGATAGCGGGGATGGGGGTCAATTAAAGTGTGGTGATTGGCATCAAAAAAATGTTCAATAATAAATTTTCGTTGTTGTGGAGTTAGCTGTTGTGTAGGTGTGAGGCTAACTTCTAGGTAAGGGTCAAAAGCAGTACCTGCAATATAATCTTCTAACTGCAATATTAGGGATGGCACCAAATTTACAGTTTGGTGTAACTTAGGATACCGTTCTAACATGAGTATTAGATCCAGATAATCCTTAGTACCGTGCAAGCGTACCCAAGGCAGGCGATAATGCTGAGACAGAGAAAGCGAACTACCGCTACGAGATTTATACAGCGGTTGATGTTGGTGCCAAATGAACGCGACGTAGAGGGGGTGAGACATAAAATTTAGTGAGGAGTTAGGAGTGAGGAGTTAGGAATTAACTCATAACTCCTAACTCCTAACTCCTAACTTTTACATGACTTGTTCTACTTCCGCAATTTCGGGAATCATTTCCCGTAAGCGGCGTTCAATACCCATTCTCAAGGTCATTGTGGAACTTGGGCAAGCACCGCAAGCACCTTGTAAGCGTAATTTTACAATCGGACCATCAATGTCTACTAATTCTACGTTACCACCATCAGACATCAGATAGGGACGCATTTCATCCAATACAGTTTCTACATTGTCAATTGTTAGTTCCATAGCCACAATCCTCTCTTGACAGGAAAATTTTGATTTTCAATGCTTGTTAACTACATCCTAGACCGAATTTCAGCTTTTTAGAGTTAGGAGTTAGGAGTGAGGAGTGAGGAGTTAACAGTGAGGAGTTAACAGTGAGGAGTGAGGAGTTAAGAATTGCATAACTTATAACTCCTAACTCCTAACTCCTAACTCCTAACTCCTAACTCCTGAGGGCTGGTTCCATAAGTTTGATATTGGAGTAGCTGAACTCAGTTGAGGTACTTTCTCCATCTTTATCATCTTGGATGATTTGCTTGGTTATGATGTAGTAGTTACCTATTTTTTCATAGGAGTCTTCAAACTTGAGGACGTTTTTAACTTCGTTGGTTTCGGTGTTACGGAAAATAGCATCATAACGAGTAGCAATGTAGCCAGACCCTGTATCTAGGCTTTCGTGAGTATCAATTACAAAAGCCATGCGCCCCATTGTCCGGCGTACCTGACAAACTTCCCTATCCCTGATTTTATAATTAGAATCCATTGAGTCACCTTTGACCAGGATTTCCACCGCACCGGTATCGTCGGACTCACCCAAAATAAATTCGTGCTTGCTGTGAGACTCCTCAAAAGGAGTGCGTTGGCGATGAGTGACTAAATCCTGCAACTGAGTGTAGATGCCTTCTTTGACCATTTCATCGTCTACTCCCGTAACTTCTACACTTAAGTCACGGTTAATGCAAATTTTACCAGTAAAAATCTCCGCTTCCTGCACTACTTGTACATCTGCACTGTAGCCAGGAAAGTTTTCGTCCCAAGTGTAACGACTTTCATAAGCGGTTTGGAATAACTCGCGGGCAGTTTTTGGAACCGTCATACAACCACTGTGACTTCACTTTTCACTTTTATCAGTTTAGTCTACCGTTAAAGTAAATCTGTTTGGTTGGTTGTTCATGGTTCATGGTTCATGGTTCATGGTTCATAGCTATTAACCATTAACCATTAACCATTAACCATTAACTAATCTTGTGAATTACTTTCAGAAGAGGAAACCATAACTGGTTGTTGATACAGTGGGACGGTGAAAGTAACTGTTGAACCAAGTCCTTCGCCCAAACTATAAAAATGCACTTCTCCACCCATTGCTTCTACCAGTTTTTGCGATATAACCAATCCTAAACCCGTACCACCGTACTGACGAGTACGAGAACCATCCACTTGAGAGAATAATTGAAACAGTTTGTCTTGTTTGTCAAGGGAAACGCCAATACCGGTGTCTGCTACGCGCACTTTCACCAAACCAGGAAATTCCTGATCCTGAAATGATACCTTTTTACGCACTACATCAGCGTTGATTGTGATACCACCTTCATGAGTAAATTTAATCGCGTTGCCAGCTAGATTAATCATCACTTGCTTGAGGCGCTGGTAGTCACCATGAACGAGTATTTCATCAGATGTATCGGGTAAGTGCATCTGAAAACTGAGGTGTTTCTGTTCTGCTTGCAAACGCATGGAATTACCCACATCATTAAATAATTCATCCAAATTCACAGGCCCGTTTTCCAAATCCATTTTGCCTGCTTCGATTTTGGCAATATCTAAGATGTCATTGACTATATCATGCAAGTGCAGTGATGATTTATGAGCTTCGACGAGAAACTGGGTTTGTTCTTCTGGATCGTCTGCCATTCCGTCCAAAATCAGCTTCAAAAATCCGATAATGCCGTTAAGTGGTGTTCGCAGTTCATGAGTCACTTTGGCGAGAAATTCTCTGATGCGGTGTGAAGCTTCTTCGGCTTGTTGACGTGCTGCTTCTAGTTCTTTGTACAATGTGGCGTGAGCGATCGCTGTTCCTAATTGATCCGCTACTTCTTTTGCCAGTTCTAGTTCTGTCGCCGTGATTTTGCAGTTATTATCGCACAATGTTACGGCAATCAATCCATTCGGTTGGTCTTGATAGCAAGTTGCTACTACCAAAATCGTTTCTTTCCCGAATAGCGAATGTTGGGGTGTGTTCTCCAAAATTGGTTCTAAAGTCGCCAAAGTTTGCATAAAGGCTGGTTCAGAAGCGATCGCTATTTCTAATCCCAACATCGAATTCACGTCGCTTTCGTGATACTCTGCTATCACCCTTACCTTGTCATTAGGTGGTTGATAGGGACAGATAATGCAACGCTTTAATTGTAGTGCTGCTCCTAAACTGTCAACTGTTTGTTGCCAAATAATATCCAGATCCAACGTCCGCCGGATATTTCTAGTAATTTGAGTTACTAGTTGTTGGTGTTGCCGAGAACGTAAAGTCAACTCTAACTCTGTGGGTGTTTGTGTTAAAGCGCTCACTTGTGTTTTGCTGACTGTAGCTTGTAGTAGCCGTCCCATCGCCAAAACTGCGATCGCGGGGCTACCCAATGTCGGCATAATCGGGCTTATGGTCAATTCTAACTCAATCAACTGTTCGCGGTAGCTAAACCAGCACTGACACCTTTCTGGTACCAAAGTGGTTAAAATGCGTTGCAACTTTTCTAAATAAGCATCCTTGTCCACTGGGACAAAAACTGCATCTGCACAACAATTAGCAAGTATTTGCTCCGCATCTACACCAAATCTCTGACTGTGTTGCCAGTAAAATGTCAGGTACCGCCCAGTTCCATCTTGCGTGTACACCAACTCGGCTCCTAAATGTGCCCATAAGCCATTATTAGTGTTACTGGTAATAGGTTCCTCCACATTCTCAGACACTAGATTTGGCAGTTGGGAATTCGCTGTAATACGCATAAATCGAGCTGGATAGACAAATGGCAACCCAAAAGTAATATATTTTTGCTGAAGCTGCTTTAAGTTTGGCATAATTTTTTACAGCTTTAGCAGATTTATCCTAGTTATTTCTACGGTATTTACAATTGATCCGGAAAAACTTCATAAATTTTTAACCTGACCCATCATAGCTATTGTTTGAGGTTAATCATTCCATTCACCACGAGGGGGTATTGGCGTACGCTTGGGGTTGCGCGTCAGTTCATCATCTCTTGGGATCTCACCTCGCAGCCACTGACGAATCGCCACTTCAATTACTTTACTAGGATCATTGGTTAAGTGGCGAATTTGCTCCACTAACTCGGAGTCAAGGCGAATAGCAATTTCTACCTTATCGGCTAGTCGTTGTTCCGCATCGGCAGCTTTATCTTTCATATTCATAGTTAATTACCACCAATTCATTTCTCAAAAGCTTTGTAAACCGTGTTATTTTTAACTCTTATGGACAATTGCGGGTTGCAATCAGCCTTATGCTAGTCTGCATTTTGCAGCTCTAGATGTTTATTGTACGCTGCTAGCGGAAGAATACTAGACGCGATCGCATAGGCCTTTATATATCTTTGAGAGCTACTTGTCCAGAAGTCAATGGTCATTAGTCATTAGTCATTGGTCATTAGTCATTAGTCATTAGTCATTAGTCA
>JBHYDF010000249.1:0-11451 GCA_051861145.1 Nostocaceae cyanobacterium | reverse complement strand
GATTTGTGGAGATTTCCTGGAAAAGTAGAATGAATTTATTACTTAGTCACACGTCATCTAGCTAAATCAATTAGTGATGCTGGTTGGTCAAGCCGGTTTCCAAGTACCGTGGAAACTGTGGGGAATGACACTAGGTAATTCCAATTTACAAACAGGTTCTTCGTCTAACCTATCTGCGGCATATATCCAAACTTCACTGCTATCTGAATTACCATCGTATACAACCGTTAAAATCCAATTTTGGTCGGAGTTTTCAACATCTGGTACATAAATGGGTTCAGAAGCATAGCGATTTTCACCGATGTTTGCTTCGGTGAGGGTTTCAGTTTCGTAGTCAAAACGAGCGATCGCATTTAATAATTCTTGACTAATATCTGTCCCTTTCCGAAAGCAGGAAAAATAAGTATATCTCGAACCCTGTCCTACGTTTTGCGGTGGTACACTGGGAAACTCACAATGTCGGTCTAAAATTTGCTCAATTTTACTAACTTTGCCAGTCTGGGGATTGATATGGATTCGTGATAGCCTACTTTGAGCAGAGGTATGAGTTTCACCGAATGCTACTTCCTTGAGATATTGATTCGTCGTTTGAAAGTCTTTATAACGGGCAATATCTACAATGATTGTACCGCTAGCATCGACGTAACCGTTAGCAAAATGCCACTGAAACCAAGGTTCAGTTTCTCCACGACATACCACCTTGAGAGTTTGACGGTCAATGACTAAAATTTGTGTTCCCTTACTGGGTTGCCATTGCAAAGCATCACTATAGCAACTAAACCCAGTCAAAACAGGAAGTACATTCAGCCGCACTGGAGGAACACAAAATACTAAATATTGTCCCGCTAAAACAAAATCATGCACCACTGACAAACCATCAAGAGTGTGTGTTGCTTTTTGCACAATTCTGCCACTGGCGCTGCTTTTGTAAATATTCAAATTAGCATTCAATCCGCCAGAGATACCAAAGTTAAAAATCTCCCCTGTCTGCGCGTCGCGCTTGTAGTGTGCGGAATAGACTAAGCCGTTAGTTAACCCTTCTAAATCATCTTCGCCGTAAGTTTCCAGAGTTTGTAAATTTAAAGCATAGGGTTTACCACCTTCCCATAGCGCTAAAAGTTTATTAGGTAATGCTAGCACCGAGGTATTAGCAGCATTTTTTAATGGTTTTAACCATTGATTCCAAATTGCCCCTGGTGCAGTCATACCATAGTTACCGTAAAGCAATTGATTTGCTGCTGCTTCTTCTTTGTAACCAGCGGTTTCCACAAAACGATAAACGCCAGTTGCACCTACATCGGTAAAATGTACCCCAAGAATTGCCCCATCCCCATCAAACCAGTGTCCCACATGCATATCGCCGCGTCCTAATCGTGCGGGGCCATTGCGGAAAAGTGTGCCGCGTAAACCAGAGGGAATATTACCGGAGATTACAGGTAGGGGTGTCGAAGGAAATTCTTTAGCAGGTTGAGCGATCGCACCTGCCCAAGCATTTTTTCTTAACTTTTCGTTAATTTTAATCATACAAAATTGACTTGAATCGACATTAATGCACGTACTACTGACTACTGACTAATGACTAATGACTAATGACTATTTGTTGAACCTTTTTCTAGGGTAAGCGTCTTGCCAGTTCGGTGTAGTATCTCTATCAAAACTTAAAATGCTACAGCAAATTAATAAAAAATTAATCTTCCTAGCGATTTTTGCCTTAGCAGCTATACTAGCTTGCACGCCCCAAATACAAGGTAATGGCGACTCACGCCAAGGCAACGTGATATTTATTCACCCAGACGGTACGAGTGCATCCCATTGGGGTGCAGCGCGGATGCTTCACTATGGCCCCGATGGTAGGTTGAACTGGGATAAAATGTCCCATCTTGGCGTTTACCTAGGACACATGAAAAACCAACTCACCGCCACTTCTAACGCGGGGGCGGTAACTCACGCCACAGGAATGAAGGTGAATGCAGACTCCTTTGGTTTAGATGAAACGAGTAAACCTGTGGTAGCTGCATCTGGGAAGGCACAGACAATTCTAGAAGAAGCAAAAGCTGCTGGAAAGGCAACTGCAATTATTAATTCTGGTATGATCCATGAACCGGGAACGGGTGTGTTTGTAGCCAAAGCACCCCATCGCCGCTTATTTGCAGAAATCACTAAGCAAATAGTTGAATCTGGGGCGGATGTAATCATGGGAGGTGGAGAAATGTGGTATCTTCCGGAAGGGACTGCGGGAAGACACGCCACCGCCGAACAAAGCCAGCGCAGAGATGGACTAAATCTGGTAGAAGAGGCGAAAAGTAAGGGTTACAGCGTAGTTTACACCCGTGATGAACTTTTGAAATTGCCAGCAAATACTAAGAAAGTGCTGGGTATTTTTGCCGCTGACGATATTTTTAACGACTTTCCAGAAGAGGGTTTGAAAAAGCAGAATTTGCCGCTATTCGTTCCCACTGCGCCAACGGATGCCCAGATGTTAGAAGTGGCTTTAAAAATAGTGTCGCAAAATCGAAATGGTTTCTTTGTTGTTTTAGAAGAGGAAGGTAGCGATAATTTCTGTAACTTTAATAACGCGATTGGTTGTATAGAAGCAGTCAAACGTGCAGATGACGCCGTGGGTGTGGCGATGAAATATATTGATAAAAATCCGAATACTTTGTTAGTGACAGCAGCGGATAGTGATGCTGGAGGGTTGGAAGTAGTTGGTGTGACAGAGAATGATTTTCCCTTAGATAAGCCTTTGCCTGATAAAGGTGATAATGGCGCACCATGGGATGGTAGGGAAGGAACTAAAACTTTACCATTTGTTTCTGCACCAGATAAACAAGGAAGGCGGTTTCCTTTTGCGATCGCTTGGTCTGGCTTCGGTGATTTTACGGGGTCTATTGTTTCTAAAGCGCATGGTTTGAATGCAAAATTGTTGCCGACTACGGTGGATAATACTGATATTTATCGGTTGATGTATCGGACGTTGTTTGGTAAAGAAGTGGCGCAGAGGTAGTCTCACGCAAAGCCGCAAAGACGCCAAGAAAACTTTGCGGCTTTGCGCGCCAGTCGCCTGCGGAGGGAAACCCTCCTATGTCCTAAGAGGACACGCTATGCGCTAAGAGCGCACGCTCCGCGAACGCGAACAGCGCTGGCTTGGCTTTGCGTGAGGAATTTATCATGAATGCGTGCAAGAAGACTAATGCTTCGGGTAAATTGGCAGAGAATTTTTGAAATTGTTAAGCGTTGAGTTAACAGCCTACAAATAAAATATTTTTTCATCTCCAGCAGGGGAGTCATAGCAAATATTTGGACGCTTATCCAAAACACGCTTTGACGCCCTACCAGAGTACTTATGAGCCTTGAACTTATGTCACCTTTTTGACAGAACCTCCTATTTCAATTGACAGGGACACCCCGTTAAATTCAACATATACTAATAGCATTCTTAACGGTTTATCCAATACTTACCTTAGCGAATAAAAGTAACAAAATCGGGACAAAATGATTAAAATTGCATTGCCTTGAAAATCGGTGACGAAGATAAAGATAACAGCAGGACGTCCACCAATTTGGGATTTAGGAGTCTGGATAAGAGTTATGCTGCTTAGTCGATTTCCTTTTGAGTTACGGAATTCGCTCTTAGCTGGTAAAATATGAAGACGTCTTACTCTTTTTCCTTTTGTGCTGATATTTTTTGCTTTCGACAATGCTTTTTTACAGTAATCATAAAAATTACAAATGACAGCTTGTGCTAATTTTGGTCTTAATATAGTATTTACTATAATTAAATATCTGCGATAATCACTAATACAGGGGTTAAGAAAATCAACCAAATAAAATTATTTTTTCTGAGGAAAAAGTAAGTAAACCAGGCAATATTTTGTTAAAAAAATTGCCTATATTTTACTTAACCATTGTTTTTAAATATCGCAATTAGATTTCCGATATGGTGTGAGGAGTTGCCATGAAAAGATATCTACTAGCTTACGCTGGTGGAATAAGCTTTCTATGCTTATTCTCCAGAATTTTACCTGTGCAAGCAATACCCAGTGTTGAGATAGCTAATGAAAAGTTGGCGCTAAATTATCCTCAAAAATTGGTCATTCCTAATAGTAGTATTACCAATCATAACAACAAGTTGAAGTACAGTATTATACTTAGCAGTACTAAGGCAAAATTAATTGTATCTACTGATGGTGAACAAGAAGATAAACTTGCTTTGAATCAAAAGCAGGAAAACAGGGATTTAGGGTTAACTGCTGTTCCTAGTTCTTCGCGGCAAACAACCTCAAAAACTCAGACATCAAATGCGATCGCGCAAGTAACATCTGTATCGCAATTGTCTGATGTACAGCCTACTGATTGGGCTTTTACTGCACTACAATCTCTAGTTGAGCGCTACGGTTGTATTGCCGGGTATCCAAATGGTACTTATCGAGGCAACCGTGCTATGACTCGCTATGAATTTGCTGCCGGTTTAAATGCCTGTCTAGATCGAGTCAACGAACTAATAGCTACAGCAACCGCTGATCTGGTAACAAAAGATGACTTAGCTACCTTGCAGAAATTGCAAGAAGAATTTGCAGCGGAACTGACAACACTGCGGGGTAGAGTAGATGCTGTAGAAGCTAGCGCAGCAGAACTAGAAGCAAATCAGTTTTCCACGACTACCAAACTGAATGGTGAAGTAATTGTTGGAGCTATTGGCGCTACAGGAGGCGCAGATGATAGCGATGATCCAAATATCATCCTGACAAATAGAGTGAGGTTGAATCTCAACACCAGTTTTACAGGCAAAGACACACTGATTACTGGTTTGCAATCTTATAACTTTTTGGGTGGTGTGAATGGTAGTGGTAGCCTCCAAGAATCTTTGGGATTAGCTTCGCCGATACTCAGTGCTAGTAGCGCTCGCGTGGGTTTTGAACCCCAATTTCCTGGAGTTGATCCGAAAACTTTGTCACCCACCGATGCCAACAACGTTGAGCTTTACAAACTGCTTTATATCTTTCCCGTCGCTGATAAATTAACTTTATTTGCCGGGACAGCGGCGGAAGTATCCGATGCCTTTCCCACAATTACACCTTTTTACGGTGAAGGGCAAGAATCGATTTCTCGGTTTGGCAATTTGAACCCTGTGCTACGTGTTTCCGGCGGTACTTCTGGTTCTGGTTTAGCATCAGCTGCGGGATTTATTTTTAACATTTCCGATCAGTTGGATCTAAGAGCTTTATACGGCAGTGTCAACGCCAACATACCTGAAAGCGCTCCCGACATCCTACCGGGAGTTTCTGGTACACCCTTGGGAGCAGGCTTATTTGGGGGTAGTAGCGTTGTAGCGACACAATTAACCTTTAAACCTAGCAGTTCTCTAGATATTGCTCTCAACTATGCCAACAGTTATCACGAAATCAATATCCTGGGCACAGGATTAACCAGTAGTGATATTGGTGCTTTGGCTAACGTTTCACTGGGAACACCCGTTAAACTGAATTCTGTTGGCGGCACAGTTAACTGGCGATTTTCTCCAAAAATAGCTTTATCTGGCTACGGTGCAGCTATATTTGTAGATGATTCTTCCGGTCGTGTTGATGCTTCTACCACCTTCACCAGTTGGATGGTAGGACTTCATTTCAACGATTTACTTAGTGAAGGGAATAATGCCGGGATTATTTTTGGACAGCCGCTATATCGTACCTCTGCTGACGGTGATGCTGAACTTGCTCCTGCGGGTACAGATCGAGCTGTTCCTTACCATTTAGAAGCTTATTACCGTATTAAAGTGAATGACAATATCAGCATTACCCCAGGCGCATTTATCCTTTTTAACCCTGAAGGCGATAGTAGAAACGACACAACAACCGTAGGTGTACTACGTACCACCTTCACTTTCTAGTGAGGAATAGGGAGGAGCCACTGCGTTGCGGGAGTTTCCCCCGTTGTAGCAAGTGGCGTTGGGGAGTGGGGAATAGGGAATGGGGAATCGAAAATACTCCCCCTCCTCGCTTGCGGGGAGGGGGTAGGGGGGTGGGGTTAAACCATCGCTGCTGTTGCTTTCAATTGAAAAACTTTCTCAATCACATCTTCTACAACCTTATCCGGCGTAGACGCACCAGAAGTCACCCCGACGACAATTTTACCTTCTGGCAACCAATTATCTGTAATTTCCAAATTGCCATTTAACAGCCGATGTTCAATGCGATTTCCTGATAAAATTCGCACCACACTATCAATATGATAAGAAGGAATTCCGCGTTCAAAAGCAATCTGTTGCAATTGTGTAGTATTTGATGAATTAAACCCACCAATTACTATCATCAAATCCAGTTCCTGTTTCACCAAATCCAACATCGCATCTTGCCGTTCTTGAGTCGCATCACAAATAGTATTAAAGCTTTGGAAATGGTCATTTAAATTAGCTGGTCCATATTTTTGCATCATGGTATGCTCAAACAACTTACCAATCTTCTCAGTTTCACTTTTGAGCATGGTTGTTTGGTTGGCAATGCCAACTCTTTCTAAATCTTTATCTGGGTCAAACCCTTGCGAACAAGCTTTACTGAACTTAGTCAAAAATTCTTCTCGGTTTCCCCCATTCAGAATATAGTCAGCAACGTATTCTGCTTCTTTTAAATTGAGAACAATCAGATATTTCCCCGCAAAAGAACTGGTTGCAACTGTTTCTTCATGCTTGTATTTGCCGTGAATAATGGAAGTGTATTCATGCTTTTTATGCTTTTCAACAGTATTCCAAACTTTCGACACCCAAGGACAAGTAGTATCAACAATCTTACAGTTTTTTTCGTTAAGTAACTGCATTTCCTGGACGCTAGCGCCAAAAGCTGGTAATATAACAACATCACCAGATTCAACAACAGAAAAATCTTTTTTACCTGCTTCAACGGGAATAAATCCTACTTCCATCTCCAACATCCGCTGGTTAACAGAAGGGTTATGAATTATTTCATTAGTAATCCAAATCTTTTCTGTAGGAAAATGCTTGCGGGTTTCATACGCCATCGCTACAGCACGTTCAACACCCCAGCAAAAGCCGAAAGCTTCCGCAAGGTTGATAGTGACATCTCCACGGGTGAGGGTGTAATTATTATCCCGAATTTCCTGAATCAACTTGCTTTGATATTCAGACTGCAACTGGGTGGCGATTTCTGCTTGATGACCAAACCCCTTGCGATGGTAGTTTTCTGAATGTTGAAGTGAGCGTTTAAAAGCTTTGGTATCCATTGTTTTTCAAAGAAAATCACTATTTCCCATTTTCTCGTGCCAAGTCACTAATTTGGTGAGGTGGAAAGCAAAAATCTAGTTTCTTTGGAAGCATTCTAATAAGCAGTCTAACGTCCTTATTCAGGGGCGGCGATAACCTTTGCATCCAAACCAAAATCTCTCAAATGTCCGTTGCAGCAACTTTTTATACAGCGATCGCTACAACCAACATGATCAGCGCATCAACGGATTCTTGTTCTGTGCGGCTGAACAAACGGTTTCATATTTTAGCATTAAAAGCACTAAACCATCGAAGTAACTGGATAGTTGTAACTCTCTTTTACTACTAAACCATCCTTCCAATAGCCAATAGAGATTTGGTTGCTCTTTACATCAATTATTTGGTCGTCAACTTTGACAGTGTAATCATTGTACCAATTGGAAATTACTACAAATTCATAATCTTTGTCTGCTGAAACAGCAATGTCTTGACTAATTAATTTTGATTCTCTGAACTCAACCAGCATTTCCTTGAAAAAGACTTCTCTCCCCTTGCGACATTCTTCTTTACCAGTGGTAATGGTTCCATCACCTTCAATCATCACAATGTTCTCAGAGTAGTACTTTTCCAAAGCTACTGACGTTTGGAAGGTAACAACTAGGTTGTTGATATCTGCTAGCTTGATTTTTAGTTCTTCAAGTGTCATAAAATCGCATTTTATTGAAAATTCTGGTGAAACCCGGTATCTCCCAGATACCGGGTTTCTTGTTTTCACGAATGATGGGCGGACTGCTATGTTAGCTTTGTATGTTTACCGCGTTCTTCGCCAAATCCAGACTTCGCCATCGTCTGGATCAATCTTGCTCCCGCCTCTGACAAATCGGTTCTTCTCTAAAACTTTCCAAGATGCTGTATTAGATGGAGCCGTATAAGCCACAACCGTTTGAATCTCGCTCTTTGAAAATCCCTCCCTCACTAACAAATCAACGGCTTGAGTTGCAAAGCCACGCCTCTGCTGGGAAGCCACAATTCCATACCCGATTTCAACTGAACCAGCGATGTCTGGTAGACTTTTGAAACCGCCCATCCCGACAATCAACCGATCTACCACAATCAACCGAGGAGACCACCAAAAAATGTTTTCGGGATCTTGACTTAATTGATCCACCACAAACTCTAACAAGAAACGAGGTGCGATCTCTTCACACTCAGGTAGCAGTAATCCATCTATTTCGGAGCGTTCATGTTGCTCAAGTAGTGCGGATAACTGATGGCTTGTGGCTTGACGAAGAATCAACATAAAGCATTGTGCGATCAAATTGACTTAACGATACAAGACGCAATTCGCCTCAAGTATTATTCTAAATACGTGAATCTTCCAATTCCATCTGACTGTACAACTGTAAAGCGGAACTCCAAACAAGATAACCTTGAGGACTCAGATGTAAACCATCGGTACTGAGTTCGGGACGGAGGTTTCCTTGATTATTGGCAAACAGGGGATGTAAATCTAAATATTTGACGCCTTCTTTTGCAGCGATCGCTCGTAGTTGTTGATTCAAATCGCGAATGCGACTATTGGGAATAGCTAACAGTTTTTCTCGCCTTTCCCAAGTTGCTTCTTCTCCCCCGTGCGGCAAAATCGACTCAATAACTATTTGCGCCTTGGGATGCACCTTGCGCAAATAACGCATTATCTGCCGCTGATTATCTAAAATTGTCTCATCACTTGTACCCCGGATTAAGTCATTGATGCCAATCATCACAAAAATTGTTTCCGGTTGTGCGCGGTCGAATAATTCTAATCTTTTTAATAATCCAGCGCTGGTTTCTCCAGAAATTCCCTGATTTAGCCAATTTTTATCTTCTGGTAATAATTCCGTGGGAAACCACAAACTCAAAGAATCTCCAGCCAGTATGGTTAAATGGGGAGGAGCTTTTTCGGCGGTTACTTCGGCTTCTTGTTTGAGAATGTCTACCCACTGTTGATAACTGAGTTTATGACGCTGGCCTAATTCCGGTGTCGGTTGAGGTGAACTTTCGGGTTTAACTTGAGGCGGCGATATGGTGTTTAAAAAAGCGGTGACATCCTGCTGTCGCCAAAATAGCAGGATGACCGCTAACAAGAGTATGCCGTTAGTTAAGAGCGATAAAATTGCCCAGATAGGAAATGTTTTTGCAGGAGTAGACACGAGTAGCGAGATTCACCAAAATCTTTTTAATCTCTTGCATCAATCGCAAAAAGCCGTGAAATAAATTTCCGGTCGTGTAGAGACGCGACGCCAGTCGCTACAACGGGGGAAACCCCCCTCCGGGTTCACCAGTTGCCTACGGCGGGAAACCCGCCTACAGCACTGGTTCACCGCAACGCGCTGGCTCAAATTTCGCGTCTCTACAACCCATTAAAATGGGTTAAAACTCTTAGCGAGTCGGTTAAAAACCGACTTCAGCTTTTAGCCCGAATTTTAATTCAGGGCTAATTCTCGCTATGTTCGCAAATCCGATTATTTCCTACCAACAGAAATGCGATCGCCAAATTCTTCGTTATAACCTTCTTCTCCGTGTTCACCGATATCCATACCTTGCAGTTCAGCTTCTTGTTTAGCACGCAAACCAACGGTAGCATCAATAATCTTTAGAATAATGAAAGTACCAACACCAGCGAAGATATAAGCAACAGCAATTGCTCCTAGTTCTACAAACAATTCTCCTGGATTGCCGTACAACAAGCCATTTTTACCAGCAGAGTTAACTGTGGTAGTCGCAAAGACTGCTGTCAAAATTGCTCCTACTGTACCACCAACACCATGTACAGGATAGGTATCCAAAGCGTCGTCAATGTTTACCTTATGTTTGAAACTGACTGCATAAAAGCAAATAAAAGCGGTAATGCTACCAATTAAAATTGCTGCTAGTGGTGTGACAAATCCGGCGGCGGGAGTAATACCTACTAAACCAGCTACAGCCCCTGTGGCTGCACCGACTGCGGTTGGTTTACCACGCAAAGCTTTTTCCAATATTAACCAAGTTAATGCCCCTGCGGCTGCGGATGTATTTGTAGTGACAAAAGCAATTGTTGCCAAGCCACCGGAAGCAAGGGCGCTACCAGCATTGAAGCCGAACCAGCCAAACCACAGCAAGCCAGCACCTAACAAAATGAAGGGTACATTGTGAGGAGGACTGAGGCGATCAGGATAAGTTTTCCGAGGGCCGAGGACGATCGCAGCAACAAGCGCAGAAACTCCGGAACTGATGTGAACGACTGTACCGCCTGCAAAGTCAAGCGCACCAATCCCACCATACAAGCCCAAAAATCCGCCTTTCGCCCAAACCATGTGAGCAAGAGGAGTATAAATAAAAGTAGACCAAAGTAATACAAACAAACTATAGGCAGTAAAGCTCATTCGTTCGGCGATCGCTCCCGAAATCAAAGCTGGGGTAATAATGGCAAACATGGCTTGAAATATCATGAATGCCTGGTGCGGAATTGTCGGTGCATAGGAAACAATCTCCGCCGGATTTGAACCTTTGAGATAATCAGTTACTTCTGTGCCAACTCCGTTTAAACCCAGCCACTGCAATCCACCAATAAAAGCGTTTCCGGGCGCAAAAGCAAGGCTATAACCCCACAAAATCCAAGTAACTCCCACAATCGCCATGAGTACGAAGCTCATCATCAACGTATTCAGGACGTTGCGCGATCGCACAAATCCGCCATAAAAGAAGGCTAGCCCAGGAGTCATCAGCAACACCAGCGCCGATGAAAACAGCATAAACGCCGTATCCGCAGCAGTTTGAGCATTAGCGATCGCTGCGTTGACATCAGCCGGTGCAGCCAGGGCATTGCCCATCAAAGGCCCGCCCAAAAATAGTAGAGCGATCGCCCCAATCATTACAACTTTCTTTAGCACTTCTTTTTGTTCCTCTGCGCCATCATAAGTTTTGTTACTTAAATACATTTGAGTATCTTTTAATACTTATTTCTGTGTTGAAAGTTACTCAATATTTGTTGGTTTTGAAACATTTATAGAAATATACTCCTCAATGCAGTTGCTATATATTAAGTTATTATGCTTATATGCAAAATCTGCATTATATAAGGAAAAACTTTTATTTACCGTCCATTTGTGGAAATAGGGCATTGGGCATCGGGCAACCCTTCGGGAATTAAAAATGAAAAATTAAAAATTAAAAATGAAATCAAATCAATTCAATTTTTAATTTTTAATTCTTAATTT
>JBHYDF010000248.1:0-11510 GCA_051861145.1 Nostocaceae cyanobacterium | reverse complement strand
TTAGTCATTAGTCATTAGTCATTAGTCATTAGTCATTAGTCAATAGTCAATAGTTATTGGATTTTCCCCATGCCCAATGCCCAATTCCCCATGCCCAATGCCCAATGCCCAATTCCCCATGCCCAATTCCCCATGCCCAATTCCCCATGCCCAATTCCCCATGCCCAATGCCCAATTCCCCATGCCCAATGCCCAATGCCCCAGGGTATCAGACCCTCCTTGACAAAGTTTGAATCATGCAATATCCTCTTGTCGCAAACATTAATTTCAGGGACATCTCATGCTCTTGTCAGAACGAATACACTTCCCTCGTTACCTCTACCAATCCGCAAATCGCTATCTAAATAGGTAATGTCCAACCAGCCTTGTTGTTCGTTACTATTCAAAGGAAAGTCAATCGCAGTAAATTTTTGACCAGCTTCTATTTGTTGGATAAAACTATCTGGAGAATTGTAGCCTACTAAACGCTGTAAACCAATTATGGAGCGCTGGAATTTTACTTGGACACGGCGAGTTGAAACCGGCTCAAATATTGCAGCTACGCTAACTAATCCTTCCAGTAAGGGTAAACTAGAAATTTCCGCAATGTTGTAAACACTATTTGTTTTTACGCGAATACACTGATAAATTTCTCCAAGTTGGCAAAAAGGTATCCGATTGAAGTTTAAAAGGCCCTTACTTGTAGTGTAAAGTAATCGCCAATTGCCATCGAGCAAATTACCAGCTTCAACCGGATGCAGTGTGGGATTCTGGTCTTCTAAATTAGCGATCGCTACTAAGATTGCTTGTTTATCTTGCTCAGATGCTAAGATACCGCGATTTTTACCAGCAATTGCTTGTAAAAGAGCCGATTTTCCAATCATCGCCTGTCACCTCAAAAAGTATCAATAATCAATGAAAATCTTGATTTTCTATGTATAGCGCCATACCAATAACTAAAATTGCTGTCACTGTTTTCTATGGTGATAGAAAAACTCTAAAATTTTGTCGGATTTCGGAAGTCACAAGTTGAATGAATAACTAAAATCTTCCGTATCAAGTGATAGACTCTTAATGTCTAGTTACAATGCTATTCTTGTCTCTTCGTCAGATATGCTGAATTCTCCATTACGCGAACAACCTCGCAATGCACGTGCTGGTGTAATACCATTAAAGCAAGAGTCCTCTCTTTTAGATTGGTTACAAGCTAGCGGTCGCCTGATAGCCCGTGATACTCAAGAACAAGATTTACTTGACGAAAACGAAGAAGAAATTTCCGAGTTTTTGGGTGGCGACGATGGAATCGCAGATTATGACTTCGACGACGATGACGATAGTAGTAGTATCGTCCCCGACGAAGAATAGCCTGTAATCAGGTTTTGAGTTGCCATCTTAAAACAATCCCCATTGTTTCAGTTATACAAGTGTGGAGTGAAGGGAAATATCCGTGGACGCTAAATTATCACCTGACCAGGGGTTAAACATTACTGGCATCGGTCTAGTCTCTTTATTTGGCGCAGGTCTTACCATTGCAGCAGTGGTTTTAGATGGAATGGCGAATAGATTGCCCTGGCAGGCTTATTCGCTCACCCTCCCACTATTATTATGTGCTGTGATTTCGGCGGCAGTGGGTTACTTTGTAATTCCCTTGCTGCAAGCACTCAAAACCGGGCAAATCATCCGTGAGGATGGTCCCCAAGCCCACCTGAAAAAAGCAGGCACGCCCACAATGGGGGGCGTATTTTTTATCCCTGTAGCGGTCCTAGTCGCCTGTATCTGGTCAGGTTTTGCCAAAGAGGTAGTAGCAGTTTCCGCCTTGACTCTTAGCTATGGGTTTATTGGCTGGATCGACGATTGGCAAATTTTGCGCCGCAAGTCCAATAAAGGTATATCCCCACGGATGAAGTTGGCTTTGCAAATCGGTTTTGCTGTACTGTTCTGTTTGTGGTTGGTTTTTAATCAGCCTGCCAGTATTACAAGTATATCCTTACCTTTGGGATTTTCTCTACCCCTTGGCTTGCTATTCTGGCCCCTTGCTGGCTTTGTTTTAGTAGCAGAAAGCAATGCTACTAATTTAACAGATGGAATTGATGGGTTAGCAGGAGGAACGGTAGCGATCGCATTGTTGGCATTAGGTGCGTTGGTTGCTCCTACTTCTGTTGGACTGATGGTATTCTGTGCTTGTATGAGTGGTAGTTGCTTAGGCTTTTTGGCACACAACCGCAACCCTGCCCGTGTTTTCATGGGAGATACTGGTTCGTTGGCGCTGGGAGGTGCTTTAGCAGCGGTAGCACTGCTGACTAATAGTTTAGTAGCATTGTTCATTCTCAGCGGTATCTTCTTCGTGGAAACCCTTTCTGTAATGGCGCAGGTAAGCTACTATAAAGCGACTAAAGGACCCGATGGCAAAGGTAAGCGCTTGTTTAAGATGGCACCGTTACACCATCATTTGGAACTTTCTGGCTGGTCAGAACTGCAAGTGGTTGGTGTGTTTTATATGATAGGTGCAATTTTGGCGGTGCTGAGTTTAGCGATCGCTCAGTTGTAAGATTTTGGTAGAACAATTGAATAAAGTGTCAGATACCTCCTCAACTTAAATAGAGGGGGTTGTTTTTTAAGTCTCACGCAAAGCCGCAAAGCCGCCAAGGTTCTCTTAGCGTCTTAGCGGCTTTGCGTGAGCTTTTCATAATCTTTAATCAGCGCCAAAAACAAACTGAACTAACTGTGAGCCACTTCACTCAATGCCTCATCAATGATTTCATCACTCACACCTCGGCGCTTTAAACTTGCAATCAACGCCGTCATCGTTTCGCTCTCGAATCGCTCCAAATCTGTGCGCAATCCCTGACCAATGTAAGCACGAATCAAGGGTTGATACCCTGAAAAGCCCAACAATGGTGCAATCCGCTTTAAATCTTCCACGACATCTTCGGGTATGTGAATCGTCACGCTGGTCATCGGACGATTGCGATCAAGTCGCTTTTTTAATGCTTCAATCTTCATGCCTGCTCTAAATCTTGTACTTTAACTTTTCTCCCATACTAGTGAATAACGCCAAAATAAATGTTTTCTAACTTTTGCTCCTGGAAGTGACTTTTTATAAATTCGTTGAGCTTGGGATAAGGTCAAGTACTTGTCGGTGCGAAGATGTTCCCTCATCGCTGCTGCTGCTTCGGGTGACGGCTTGATGTGTCTGTTTTTGAACATCTGAAATAGCCAGTTGAGCGGAACGGCAATCAAATCACTCAGGCTGTCTTGCAGGCTTTCATATTCAAGCAAATCCAAAATCACAAGCCGACCACCGGATTTTAAAGCAGATTTTAGCTGAGGTAGCAAGATGTCTATTGGCACATGATGAATCGTAGCGATAGACACAATTGCATCGAATCGCTCGACTGGAAATTCCCATTGCAAAACGTCACCCACTTGAAAATCAATGTTTGCATACTGCCTCGAACGCTGCTTGGCAACTTCGACCATCTTTGAAGATAAATCTATCGCAATTACTCTATCAGCACGTTCAGCGAGAAGACGCGCAAATTCACCTGTTCCACAACCAATATCAATAACAGTACTGCAATGAGATGGTAATTGTTTCAGTAGAAAACGGTGATAGTGATTGTTGTGATCCCATCCCTCTTGGGAATACAGAGCAATGCGATCAAAGTCAGTCCGAATTTTTTGAGTCAAGTTTTCATTCATAGGGGAGTGTCAAGTAATTGACTAACCAAATGCACGAGTTCCGGTAAAATCAGTTTTTCCATAGCCAATCGCACAGCGTTACTGGAACCAGGAATAGAGAAGATTAATTTGCTTTGATAAACACCAGCAACAGCGCGAGATGCGATCGCTCGCGAACCAATTTCTTGATAACTTAAAAAACGAAACAACTCGCCAAACCCAGGTAAAGTTTTTTCTAGTAACTTTTCAATTGCATCATAGGTAGTATCTCTCGGTGCAATACCCGTACCACCATTGAAAATCACAGCATCCAAATGGGAATTTTTAGCCAGCAATTCTAACTGTTCTTGAATCTGGGCTGGTTCATCTTTAATAATCGTGTAAGCTCCGACAGTATGGTTAGCATCATGGAGTAATTGCTGAATCAACTGACCGCTTTTATCTGTTTCTTGTGAACGTGTATCGCTGACAGTAACAACAGCACAAGTTACCGTCATATCAGGTTTGTTAGGGTGCGGCTGGTGCGTCATAGCTATCCTCACAATATCCTCAAACTTTTTACTTATAACTCAAGGTGGAGGGAGTTAGGAGTTATGAGTTAGGAGTTATGAGTTAGGAGTTATGAGTTAGGAGTTATGAGTTAGGAGTTTTAGAGACGCGCTGTTTGAACCGTGTATACAGGAGTTATAAATTTTAAATTTATTCCTAATTCCTCACTCCTCACTCCTAACTCCTAACTCCTAACTCCTCACTCCTCACTCCTAACTCCTAACTCCTCATTCGCCGGGAGAGGTAAAACGCTATGTTGGAACAATGGAAAGGTTTTACAGGTGGCACATGGATCAAGGAAATCAATGTGCGAGACTTCATCCAAAAAAATTACACTACTTATCTAGGCGATGAATCTTTTTTAACAAAAGCTAGCGATCGCACTCAAGCGCTGTGGAACCAAGTCACTAAGTTAATGAAGGATGAACGGGAAAGGGGAATTCTCGATACAGATAGGCAAGTAGTTTCCACTATCACTTCCCACCGTCCCGGCTACATCGATAAAGATTTAGAACAAATCGTTGGCTTGCAAACCGATAAACCCCTCAAACGAGCTATTATGCCCTTTGGCGGTATCCGAGTTGTTAAGTCATCTCTAGAAGCTTACGGCTACAAACTCGACCCGCAAACGGAAGAAATTTTTACTAAGTACCGCAAAACCCACAATGATGGTGTATTTGATGCTTACACCAGCGAAATGCGGTTAGCGCGACACTCTGGCATTATTACCGGCTTACCTGACGCCTACGGACGAGGCAGAATTATTGGTGACTACCGCCGTGTGCCTTTATACGGTGTTGACCGTCTGATTGACGATAAAAAAGCACAACTCGAATCCTTAGAAGTTGATGCTATAGAAGAAGATGTCATCCAACTTCGGGAAGAAATTACCGAACAAATTAGAGCCTTATTTGAACTCAAGGAAATGGCTGCTAGCTACGGTTTTGATATTAGCCGTCCAGCTAGCAATGCTAAAGAAGCTGTGCAATGGCTGTACCTTGCTTACTTAGCGGCGGTGAAAGAACAAAACGGTGCAGCAATGTCCTTGGGAAGAGTTTCTACGTTCCTAGACATTTACTTTGAACGTGACTTGCAACAAGGTAAAATTACAGAAGCCGAATTGCAAGAACTCATCGACCATTTTGTAATGAAGTTACGGATGGTGCGCTTTCTCCGTACACCTGACTACAATCAGCTATTTTCCGGCGATCCTACCTGGGTAACTGAATGTGTCGGCGGTATGGGCAAAGATGGTAGACCGTTGGTAACTAAAACCAGCTTTCGCGTTCTCAATACTCTGTATAATTTAGGGGCAGCACCTGAACCAAATTTAACAGTACTGTGGTCGGAACGCTTGCCAGAAGCGTTTAAGCGCTTTTGCTCTAAAGTTTCAATTGATACCAGTTCGATTCAATACGAAAACGATGACTTGATGCGTCCGTATTGGGGTGATGATTATGCGATCGCCTGCTGTGTTTCAGCAATGCGAATTGGTAAACAAATGCAGTTCTTTGGCGCACGGGTTAACCTAGCCAAATGTCTGTTATACGCCATCAACGGCGGTAAGGATGAAATATCTGGTGAACAAGTTGCGCCTGCTTTTGCCCCCGTTACCTCAGAATACCTTGATTACAAAGAGGTTTACAGCAAGCTGGAGTTAATGATGGCTTGGTTAGCCAAAGCTTACATTAACACCCTTAACGTCATCCACTACATGCATGATAAATACTGCTACGAGCGGATAGAAATGGCACTGCATGACCGGGATGTATTCCGGACGATGGCGTGTGGTATTGCTGGTTTGTCAGTGGTTGCAGATTCCCTTTCGGCAATCAAGTACGCAAAAGTCAAAGTGCTGCGGAATGAAGTTGGGTTAGCAGTAGACTACCAAATTGAAGGTGATTTCCCCAAATATGGGAACAATGACGATCGCGTTGATGATATAGCGGTCAATTTAGTTACCACCTTCATGAATGAACTTCGCAAACATGAGACTTACCGTAACTCCGTACCGACTCAATCTGTATTAACCATTACATCAAACGTAGTGTATGGCAAGAAAACAGGTAATACACCCGACGGTAGAAAAGCTGGAGAACCCTTTGCACCAGGGGCAAACCCGATGCATGGACGGGATAGCAAAGGAGCGATCGCGTCCTTGGCATCCGTTGCCAAAATACCTTACCAACACTGCCAAGATGGCATTTCCAACACTTTCTCAATTGTGCCATCAGCATTGGGCAAAACAGCAGATATCCAGATCCATAACCTAGTCGGGATGCTAGATGGTTACTTTCACGATGGCGGACACCATATTAACGTTAACGTCCTCAATCGAGAAATGCTGCTTGATGCGATGGATCATCCCGAACTGTATCCGCAGTTAACCATCCGTGTTTCCGGGTACGCAGTCAACTTTATTAAGCTGACACGAGAACAGCAACTTGATGTCATCAAGCGGACATTCCACGAACGCATGTAAACCTCGTAGGGTGGGCACTGCCCACCATGATTAATCTTTTCACAAATCATCAAGTATTTATACACAAGCATCGGGCATTTACCTTATGTCCGATGCAAACACAATTTAAAAGCTTTCATAAACCCTATTTTTGATTAGGAGACAATCACATGATGGAAAATAAGAAATTCAGATATATCATCACACTAGTGTTAGCACTGCTAATGTTACTACTGTGGGGAACTGCGGCGGCGTAAGAAGGGCATTGGGCATTGGGCATTGGGCATTGGGCATTGGGCATTGGGCATTGAAAATGGGGAAAAACCAATGACTAATGACTATTGACTATTGACTAATGACTAATGACTAATGACTAAAAAACCCTGTTCAAATCATTTATTGAACGGGGTTTTGTGCAAAAAAAATGATAAATTGCCCTTCTGGCTACAAATTACAAATCTGGTGGCAAAATAACGTTATCAATCGCATGGATAACGCCGTTACTGCCTTTGATATCTGGTTGTATAACCCTAGCATCGTTGACCATAACACCGTTAGCACCATCAACTTTAACGCTGATTGGACCACCTTCAACGCTTTTTACTTCACCAGATTTCAAATCACTAGATAATACCTGACCAGGTACTACATGGTAATTCAAAATCTTGAGCAAAACTTCTTTATTTTCTGGCTTCAACAAATCTTGTACGGCGTCTTGTGGCAATTTGGCAAAGGCTGCATCAGTAGGCGCGAAAACGGTGAAAGGCCCTTTTCCTTGCAAAGTTTCTGTCAACCCTGCTGCTTTCAAAGCCTTAGCCAACATTGAAAATTCTTTGTTAGACTCCGCTAGTGCTACCACGGTTTTGCCTTCAGTTGCTGCACCTGGTTCAACTGGAGTTGTTTCTGTTCCTGGCGGAGTTGGGGTTGTTTCTGTTCCGGGTGTTGGCGTAGTGGGTGCAGTTTCGGGAGTAGTAGGTGCAGTTCCGGGAGTGGTAGGTGAGGGTGCGCAAGCGGCGCGGTTGTAAGGACACTCCTGTAAAATACTGGGGCTAGGATTTAGCGTACCGCTTCCACTAGTGCCACCTTGTGCTACCGTTTTTTTACTTGGTTTATTGTTCTTTGTCGCTTGGGGTATAGCTTCGCTAGGTGTGTACTGAATATTAGCCAGAGTCCGTTGACTGCGGTTATAGGTCGCTTCTTGAAAAATGCTGGGTTTAGTATTTAGTACCTCATTTGCCGACCCAGGCAAACCGATGAGGAGACTGACGCCCGTCACTCCTACTAGACCAGCCAATTTGGTCAGCATATTGCTATAATGGCCCTTCATAAATTTTGTTTGGCTTTATTTTCCACACATTACATAAAGACTTATAGCATTTTGCTACCCAAAAAATCTAACTATAGACATAGGATTTTCTGTCACAAAGGTAGTTGTACTGGTAATATTGAATAATTTAGAGATACTGACACTTATAATTAGAAAGTCTCTTCTGTATTAAGTTAATGAAATTTGAGTAAATGTACTCTTAGGGTTACTTACCTGTTGGCTTATAAAACACCTAGCGGTTATAAATCGCTGGGAAAATGTTTATTGAAGAGATAATTTTAATTTCTACAAACTAAAATAGCTTGCTTGAAACAAACATTTTTTGGCAAAATTATATACAATCAATTTAGTGAAATTTATTGGAAATAGGGAGTAGGGAGTAGGGAATAGGGAATAGCTTATTTTCATTCGTTCTAGTGTACACAGTTCATATCGATTAATTAAATAATTTCATTCTTGCTAATCGGCAAATAGAAAATAAAATTCTCGGCATCGCTGAACTAACCTATAAACTATTCTTTGCGCCTTTGCACGCCAGTCGCTACAACTTTGGAAACCAAAGCAACGCGCTGGCTTGGCTTTGCGTGAGCTTTCCATATCCTGAATCCGCACACCAAATTCTCGATAAATCCAGCTTGAAGCTTTATGTATATACCTACTGCCAAAAATTAATTATTTTCCAAAATAAATTATCTTAATAAAAATAAACTTGTAAAATTGAAACATGAACCAGTTGCAGGATCTGAAAAATGCTGGAATTGTACCAATTTGAACTATCTCAATACTCAGAAAAAGTACGTCTAATCCTCGATTATAAAGGACTAGAATACCGCAAAATTGAGGTTACACCTGGAATTGGACAGGTAGAACTCTTCCGGCTGACGGGTCAGCGACAAGTACCAGTACTAAAAGATGGTAATAAATATATCGTTGATTCTACGGAGATAGCTAAGTATTTAGACTCTCAGTATCCCGATCGCCCACTCATACCGCAAGATTCCAAGCAACGGGGTTTATGCTTAATGATGGAAGAATGGGCGGATGAGTCAATTGGCATCAAAGGAAGGAAAGCACTATTTGCCGCCATTAGTCAAGACCAGAATTTACGTAGAGCTTTATTACCCACGAGTACACCAGATGTTTTGAAAACAGTTGTCGAAGGAGTACCCAGCGACGTACTCAAACTATTGGGTTTTGGCGTAGGTTATAGTCCAGATGCGATCCAAAGAGCGATCGCCGACTTGAAACAAGATTTAGAAGCATTATGTCTGCTATTAGCAGATAGTCCTTATTTAATCGGAGATCAACCAACCCTAGCTGATTTTGCAGTGGCGGGTTTATCGATATTGTTGAAATTCCCCGACGGGCCGTATTTGGATTTGCCAGTCACAATTAGAGGTAAAGGAGTACCCGGTTTAGCAGATAATTTTATCTATGAACCATTTTTTGCTTGGCGCGATCGCCTCTACGCTCAATTTCGCAATCCATTATCAGGTTCTACCATCCCCACGGGTACAACAGCACCAACATCAATTCAAATAGATTAGTTATTTGTCATTTGTCATTTGTCATTGGTCATTAGTCATTTGTCATTGATACTTTTTAATAGGTAATTGGTAAAATGTCATTATTTATATGTCTTAGACAAAAGACAAAGGACAAAGGACAAATGACTAATGACTAATGACTAATGACTAATGACCAATGACTAATGACAAATGTAATTAATGAAATGAATTTAGGACAACCATTAGGTTCAGTCATACAAGGTTCTTTGACAGGTGGGTTAGAAGTACGATTGCACCCTGACATTTCTGTTGAAGATATGCGAGTAGGTAAATTTTTAGTGGTGCAAGGGGTGCGATCGCGTTTCTTCTGTATGCTTACAGATGTAGCGTTGGGAACTGCTAACCAAAGAATTTTTGCTAATCCTCCTAGTTGGGAAGACACTTTTTTGCGGGAAATATTAGCAGGAAGTGGTACTTATGGCACTATCACTCTTGCACCAATGTTAATGTTTACCCCTGAATCCGAAGAATCTCATATTGGTACAAACGGCAAATCAGCAAATTCTTTTGCACCATCGGTAACAGGTTTGGCATCATTTCAACCACAAACTAGCACGACAATGGAATTGATGCCAGTCAAAACTATTCCCACCCATTTTAGCCAAGTATACGAAGCTTCTGAAGAAGATTTTCGCCGCGTATTTGGTTGGGAAGATGATCCACAAAGAAAGAATTTTTCTATCGGTAAACCATTAGATATGGATGTACCGGTTTGTATAGATTTAAACCGATTTGTTGAGCGTAGTAACGGGGTTTTTGGGAAATCTGGAACTGGTAAATCTTTCCTCACGCGCTTACTTTTAGCTGGGACAATTCGTAAAAAAGCGGCGGTAAATTTAATATTTGATATGCATTCCGAGTATGGCTGGGAAGCGGTATCGGAAGGAAAACAATTTAGTACTGTTAAAGGCTTAAAGCAACTTTTTCCTAGTCAAGTAGAAGTATATACCCTCGACCCAGAATCTACAAAGCGTCGCGGTGTTCCCCATGCGCAAGAACTTTACCTGAGTTACGACCAAATTGAAGTCGAAGATGTAAAATTATGCTCTCGTGATTTAGGACTTTCGGAAGCTAGTATAGACAATGCCAATATCCTCTACGCCGAATTTGGTAAGTCATGGATTCTGCAATTGTTGAACATGACTAATGAGGATATCAAGATGCTTTGTGATGAAAAGCGGGGACACCAAGGTTCAATTACAGCATTACAACGGAAACTTTATCGCCTGGAAAATTTAAAATATATGCGTGCGGCTTGTCCGCAGAATTACATTAGTCAAATTTTGCGATCGCTAGAAGCGGGTAAGAATGTTGTCGTTGAATTTGGTTCCCAATCAGACATGCTTTCTTATATGTTGGTGACGAATATGATTACCCGTCGCATTCACCAGCATTATGTCAGTAAAGCAGAAAAGTTTTTACAGACAAAAAATCCCGTTGATAAACCAACGCAACTCATGATTACCATCGAGGAAGCGCATCGTTTTCTTGACCCTGCCACAGTACAAAGTACTATCTTTGGTACAATCGCTCGCGAAATGCGGAAATATTTCGTAACACTTTTGGTGGTGGATCAGCGTCCATCAGGGATAGATAATGAAGTTATGTCCCAGATTGGTACTCGCATTACCGCCTTGCTGAACGATGAAAAAGATATTGATGCGATTTTCACAGGTGTATCTGGTGCTGGTAGTTTGAAGTCGGTATTGGCGAAGTTAGATTCTAAGCAACAAGCATTAATTTTAGGTCACGCTGTGCCTATGCCAGTAGTGGTGCGTACTCGTCCTTACGATATGGTGTTTTATCAAGAAATTGGCGAGACAGCTTGGGAAGAAAAATCGGATGAAGAGGTTTTTGCTGCTGCGGAATTAGCAAAAGCGGATTTGGGATTTTAGTCATTAGTCATTAGTCATTAGTCATTAGTCATTAGTCATTAGTCATTAGT
>JBHYDF010000247.1:0-11522 GCA_051861145.1 Nostocaceae cyanobacterium | reverse complement strand
GGGCATTGGGCATTGGGCATCGGGCATTGGGCATCGGGCATTGGGCATTGGGCATCGGGCATTGGGCATCGGGCATTGGTAAAGACTAATGATTATTGACTAATGACTAATGACTAATGACTATTGACTAATGACTAATGACTATTGACTAATGACTATTGACTAACCGATTGCTTACGTGTTCACAGCAAGGTATTATCATCTGCTAACTGCTGTCAACTCAAGTAAAACAGAGAGTAAGTCAGATATGAAAAAGTTTGGATTGCGGATATGGTTCCCTCACCCTAATTCCTGGTTAAATGCCTTGATGCTGACTGTATTTATGACTGTGTTTGTAACTCTTATCAAACGCAATAACGGCTTGTGGCTCAACCTGGCAAGATTCTCAGACAGCCCAGAGCTACTTACTATTTTGGTAGTATTCTTACTCATCTTACCCATACCCGCGATCGCTTTCTTACATCACTTTTTTCTCAGTCTGTTTATTCCAGCAATTCCAGGAGAAAAGATAAACAAAACTCATGGATTTGTCCCTGGATTGATTAGTTGGAAAGAAAGCTTATATAGCTGGCTGGTACTTATTTTATCTACGCTGACGGTAATTTTACTGTGTACCCCTCTCCTACCTCTATTCAGACTAAATTATAATCAAGTTATTAGCGAAAACGGTCAAAATTACAGATATATCAGAGCAATCTTTGGTATTTTCTGGCTCATTAGTGCCACTATCTTTTACGAAATCGAATATCTATTTAAGTGCCGTTTGGTGTTTGGTAGTACAGTCAAAGAATCAGAAAGCACTAAAATTCCTGCATCAGAAGTTGAAAAGGAAAATTTAACTGAGACACCAACAGTGATAGTAACTGACCAAGCATCCAAGCAAAAACCAACAAAAATCGACATTAAGAAATATGGCAAATTAACAAAACAAATTTTCACATTGATTTTGATTTCCTTGGTTGGTTTATGGATATACTCGTTTGCCAAATTGCCAGAACTTCAACAATCTATATCTGCAAATATATCTGCCGAAAATCCATTAACAGCTACCTCCTCTAAAACTGCACCTGTAGATGAAAATTATGAACAGGCAATTAACAAAGCTAGGCGTGCAGCGAAACTAGCAAGATTGGCACAATCTGAAGATGAATGGAAGGTAGTTGTTACTAATTGGGATGAAGCGATCGCTCAATTGAAATCTATACCACCTACTAGCCCCAGTTACGGCATAGCTCAGCAAAAAATTATACAATATCAAATTCATAGAGAATTCGCACTTCAATATTCCATAGGTATTAATTAAAACTTTGATAACACTTGCTCCCTTCCGACTCTAAAATTACCTATATCTTCATCTTGTTCTCTTTATTTCCTCTGCGTCTGAGGTGATTTTTTATAAAAAATCTTCTACTGAAAAAAGAATAAATAAAAATAAATTTTTTACTCAATAGACTTATTACAAAAATCAGGTTTTAGGATATTGCGCTACATCATAAGACACCAATTTTATCTGTGTTCATCCGTGTCCATCTGTGGTTTTTTTCATAAAAATGGAATGAGACTAGAGTTTTAATAAAAAACTAGGTTGAGATAAATACAAGGGCATCTCTCGTTAAAATACAACAAGAGAAGCAAATTCGCCCTGGAAAAAAACATGACAGGAAGAACAACGCGGCGCAACTTCTTAATTACCGGCGTTGCTGTTGCTGGTGGCATTGTCGGAAGTAATGCTTTGCAACAAAATACTACTAACAGCGCCATGAAAGCAGCAACCATGCCAGAACGAGTGCTAGGACGCACAGAAATAAAAGTCCCTATATTCGGGTTGGGGGGAGCAGGTCAAACACCGCTATCCTGGGAAGGGAAAGAACGAGATGCAGTGGCAATAATAGAAAAAGCCTTAGAATTTGGCATCCGTTACTATGATACTGCCGCTAGCTACGGACCTAGTGAAGATTATTTAGGCAAAATACTACCACGCGATCGCGACAAGTTATTTTTAGCCAGTAAGACAGATAAACGCGATCGCGATGGCGCATGGCGAGAGTTAGAAAGAAGTCTCAAGCGTCTGAACACAGAATACCTTGACTTGTGGCAATTGCATCACGTCTCTTTTTCTGAAGAACTAGATAAAATCTTTAGCGCATCTGGTGCAGTTAAAGCATTAGAGGAAGCGATGCAGCAGAAACTTGTCCGGTTTACAGGTATTACCGGACACCACGACCCTAAAGTAATTGCCGAAGGATTGCGTCGTTATCCCTTCCATACAACACTCATACCTGTAAATGCCGCAGACAAACATCATCCGCGTCCATTTCTCCCCGTAGTTTTACCAGTAGCGCAGGAAAAAAATGTCGGCGTAATCGCCATGAAAGTACCAGCTTACGGTCGCTTGTTTAAACCAGGTGGATTGACAGGTATGCAACAAGCTTTAGGATACAGTCTTTCCCAACCAGGGGTTCATTGTTGCGTAATTGCGGCTGAGAGTATCAAACAATTAGAAGATAATGTCAAAATAGCGCAAGCTTTTCAGCAACTTCCCGAAAAGGAATTAGCAGCAATTGAAAAACGCACCGCAGCAATTTGGGAAGATAGCACCTTTTTCCGCGCTTGGACGTGATTAGAAGGGAGTGGGCATCGGGCATTGGGCATCGGTCAAAAACCGGGAACATCCCAATTTTGCAGAAATAGCCAGCCAGCCAGCCAGGCACTTAAGTGCCTGTCTGAAAGCTGAAGTCCTCTATAAGAGGACTGGGAAGGTTTTTTAACAAGTATTTTGTCAAAATTGGGATGCTCCCTAAAAAAAAACTAACAATGTCCAATTCCCTATTCCCAATGCCCAACTCCTAACTCTTAACTCCTAACTCCTAACTCCTAACTCCTAACTCCTAACATTTGCAAAATTTCTTTAGCAGCGCGATCGCATACTCCTTCTTCTCCCATACACTGCTGCATTTCTTGATAATCTGCCTTTATTTGCTGTTTACGTTCCTGATTAAGTAAAAATTCCATTGCTGCTTGCGTAATATTTTCCGGAGTTGCTTTTTCTTGAATAAACTCCGGCACAATTGGCTTCATTACCATCAAGTTAGCTGGCGAAGCAAAGGGGAAAGTTATTTTCAGAATCTTTGTAGCAACCCAGTAAGTGAAAGGGTGAAGGCGGTAAAGGACTACCTGTGGTACGTTCAACAAAGCAAGTTCTAAATTAACAGTACCGGATTTAGTAATCGCCAAATCTGTTGCGGTAAGTACTTCCTGTTGTTGACCTGATACTACAGTGGCTCGCAAGCCATATGCTTGTATTTCTTTTTCAATTTTATCTCTGTATATTTCTAGAGACAAAGGAATCCAAAAATGTACTTGAGGTAGTTTAGCTTGAATTTCCTGTGCTGCTTGAAACATCACCGGTACAAGATATTTGAGTTCTTGGTGGCGGGAGGCTGGAACAAGAGCGATGCTAATCACATCATCTGTAATCCCCAATTTGGCACGCGCTGCTTCTCTGGTTGGGAAGTTTTTGATTCTATCTACAAGTGGATGCCCTACCCAAGTGACATTTGCGTTATTGTCTTTAAAATAACTAGCTTCCTGCGGGAAAATAGCTAAAATTTTATCGCTAATATTAATAATTTTTTCCGTATCACGGGCAGTAATGGAGGAAATCCAAACCTGGGGAGCAATATAATATACTACCGGCACTTGGGGTAAATGGCGGCGAATGTAATTACCGATCGCCACATTTAGTCCCATATAGTCAATTAGCACCACCAAATCGGGTGGATTTTCTTTGAGAAAAGCGATCGCTCGTCGCTGGATTTGGAGAGTAGGTAAAACAAAAGGCAAGGCTTCCAGAAGACCTAAAGAGCCAATCTCGCTAGTATTGTCTAATAAAAAGGCTCCTGCTGCTGCCATTTTTTCGCCACCCAGCGCCACAATTTCTAATTCCAACCCAGCAGCAAGAGCTTCCTGTTTGAGTGCAGCAACTAACAGTGACCCCTGTAAATCGCCAGATACCTCGCCAGTACTTATAAATATTCGCATGTTTCAAAAAAAGTTAAGAGTTAGGAATTAAGAGTTAGGAGT
The DNA here is from genome assembly GCA_051861145.1 of Nostocaceae cyanobacterium. GTDB lineage: Bacteria > Cyanobacteriota > Cyanobacteriia > Cyanobacteriales > Nostocaceae > JBHYDF01. Next base: position 7,439 of record JBHYDF010000247.1, on the reverse strand, counting down.
TAGGAGTTATGAGTTAGGAGTTAGAGTTAGGAATTGAAGAAAACTTAGAAATGGGTAGTAAAGAGTTAAAAGTTTAAATCTTAGGGCTTACAAACAGAAGTATAAAAATTAATAATAAAAAACTCATAACTCCTAACTCCTAATTCCTAACTCATAACTCCTAACTCCTAACTCCTAACTCCTAACTCCTAACTCAAGCCTCATCGCTACTGCTTACACCTTTCCCTTTTCCGGGAATTAAACCGCGTCTTCCTGGCATTTGCGAAAGCAGGAGAAAGCGACGCAGGTGCTGTAAATGTTCAGTATCGCCAAGCAATTCCAATTGTTCCAAAGCGTTCTTAAAGATTAACTCAGAACGGTAGAGAAAACGGAAAGCTTTTTTGAGGATTTGTAATTCAGCAGTGGAAAAACCAGCGCGTTTGAGTCCGACAAGATTGAGTGTTCGTATCCGTGCTGGATTTCCTTCTACCAGCATATATGGGGGTACATCTCGCTCAATTCGGCTCATACCTCCCACCATTGCCATGCTACCGATATGTACAAATTGATGGATACCCAGAACCCCGCTAATTACTGCGCGTGGTTCAATGTGGACATGACCAGCGATCGCGACCGAATTGGAAATAGTTACAGAGTCTGTAATTACGCAGTTATGCCCCACATGAACATAAGCCATCAGCAAGTTACCATTACCAATGATTGTGGCTTCACCAGAACCAGTGGCGCGGTTAATCGTCACATATTCGCGAATGCGGTTATCATCACCAATTTTGACCCAGGTGAGTTCGCCAGCATACTTCCGGTCTTGGGGTTCCATACCAATAGCGGCTCCCGGAAAAATTTGATTTCGCGCCCCAATTTCCAAAGGTCCCTCTAGCACTGCATGAGCGCCAATAACCGTTTCGGGACCCACTTTCACATGCCCACCAATCACAGCATAGGCACCGACTTGCACCGTAGGGTGCAGTTCCGCGTTAGGATGAATTACAGCAGTAGGATGAATAAGCGTCTTCAAGGGTGCATCTCCAGAACAGTAACCGTGCGGATTTTTGTAGAGACGCGATAAATCGCGTCTGAGTGATCGCATCTAAATTCAGTAGCCGAAAGCGTCGGGTTAGCAAGTGTGGTGTGAGGGCGGCGAAAATAGAGAAATTTAACAATGCTGTTGTGGCTTGTTGTTGTTCTGATATCCTGATACAGAATTCAGTAAAGGCACGAATTTAACGTACCTTTACCACAAAAGCGAAATTTTAAATTATGAGAGAAAACATCAGTTCGCCTTCAGCAGCGAGCTGACCGTCAACTTCGGCCGTAGCCTGCATTTTACCGAAACGACGTTGTTTAACCCACAACAGTTCCACGGACATCACCAGTTGGTCTCCGGGAACAACTTGACGACGGAAGCGGACTTTATCTATACCAGCAAACAAAAAGAGTCCACCTTCAGTTTCTGGCATTTGCGTCATCACGACACCGCCTACTTGAGCCATTGCTTCAACAATTAGCACACCCGGCATAATTGGACGTCCTGGGAAATGTCCTTGAAAATGGGGTTCATTAACAGTGACGTTTTTAATGCCAACAGCTCTTTTACCAGGTACGTAATCTATAATCCGGTCTACAAGGGCAAAAGGGTAGCGGTGCGGTAGAAGTTTCTGAATTTCTTCTACCGTGAAAACCGTTTTTGTTTCAGATTTGGTCGTAGTGGAATTATCTGACTGCTCCTGGGGAGGTGCTGTTTTGGGACTATCAATGCTATTGACTTCGGTAAAAGTTGACATTTGCGGTGTGGTTGATTTTCAATTTTGGTCTTGTTTGTAGGAAACTCATGATTTTGGATTTTGGATTTTAGATTTTGGATTTTGGATTGAATCTAAAATCTAAAATCTAAAATCTAAAATTCTTTGCGCCAGTTGAATATGTAAATTGTGGCTGGCTTTGTAAGCTAAGAAGTGAGCGCAGGGAAAAACGCCCAATAAACTCAAGTCTCCCACTAAATCCAAAATTTTATGACGTACCGGCTCATTTTCAAATCTTAATGGTGGATTTACCCATCCTTCGGGGCCGCAAACGAGAGCATTCTCCAAACTTCCACCTTTAATTAACCCGGATTTTTGCAGGTATTCAATTTGATGCAACAAACCAAACGTACGGGCAGGAGCAATGTCTATAGCAAAGCTATGATTAGGATTGTCTGAATCAGCAGTAGGCGACCAACTGTACCATTGATTACCAATAGCTGGTAAGTCAAAATCAATGCCGTAAGTAAAGCGGATTTCTGGTGCAGGGATGGCACAAACAAAGGTATCCTCTTGACGCACCCAAATTGGCTCATTTATCAGCAGAGTATTTTTTTCCTCAGTCAAAGTTTGTGAAACTAAGCCCACTTGAGCTATACTTTCTGCCCACAACTTAGCCGAACCATCTAAAAGAGGAACTTCCGGCCCGTCAATTTCAATGCGGGCGTTATCTACACCCATACCAGCCAAAGCAGCCAGCAAATGCTCTACAGTCCGAACACTCGCCTCACCTTTACCTAGCTGAGTTGAAAGGACAGTCTGATTTACAGCTGCCACTTGTGCGGGAATTACTGGGGTATTCGGTAAATCTACCCGGACAAAGTAGCGTCCGCTGCCCACGTCTGCTGGTAGTATCCGCACCTGAGTATTTACACCAGTATGCAGTCCTACTCCTGTTTGGGTAATTTCGGCTGCGATAGTTTGCTTTATCATAAAATTTTTCAATAGTCAATAGTCATTAGTCATTGGTCATTGGTCATTAGTCATTAGCCTTTGGCTGTGGACTTTTGACTATTGACTCTGGACTATAAAGTATTGAGACAAAAGCGCAAATTAGTAAGTCAACAAGAAGACATAACGAAAAGTTAGGAGTTAGGAGTTAGGAGTGAGGAGTTAGGACTGAAGATTAAGAACCAACAACTAACAACCAACAACAACCAACAATTGATAACTCATAACTCCTAACTCCTAACTCCTAACTCCTTAGAACCTTTCGCCGATACCAAAATTGATGCGGCTGTCTCCGTCGTCATTGATGCCGTAGTCAATGCGAATTGGTCCCAATGGAGATTGTACCCGCACGCCGACACCGTAACCGTAGCCAGTACCATTTTTATCCAGCAATTCCGCTGGCCTTGTAGCTGATCCTAAGTCGCTACCAACGTCAAAAAATAGCGCACCACTGACTACAGAGAAAACCGGGAAGCGATACTCAACAGAGGCTTGCACAAAACTACGACCACTGCCTAATGCACCTTCTTCATAACCTCGGACGGAGTTACTACCACCGAGAGTAAAAGCTTCGTAAGGAGGCAAATCACCAAGAACTGTTCCTGCTTGAACGTTAAAAGCGAGGGTTTCTGGTCCTTTGGTGAAGTTAGTAAAATCGACGGGCAAATATTGGCTATAGCTACCCCGCACCCTTGTGAGGAAGATGTTGCCTAGTCCTACAGGTACCGATTGATCTAACCCCAGGCGGAAGTAAGAACCACTGGTTGGTTGCAAGGCGTTATTACGCTTATCACGTATTGCTCCCAATTGCAATAGCAGTAAGTCGTCTTGACCTTCTCCTGATTGGCTCAAATCTATTAGTTCTCCTGGTGTATCGTTTTGGAAAATCGTTCCTTGCTCTCTGAGATCACCATCGCGATCGCGAACGGAAACTCTTTGATACTGCAAACCAGCGGTGGCTGTCCATTCCGCACGTTCGTAAGGATTTCTGGATAAGGGTCGGGTAAAGGTGACGCCGCCACCTAAACGCAAAACACGAGGGCGATCGCCTTCTTCTGTTGGATCTTCGGGGTCAAAGGTTTCGATTTCCTCATCTTGACCGTCAAAAATCAACGAAATCGACCGACGACGGAAAGCATTGACTGTATATGATGTCCGGTATGGATCGCCTGCGATCCAGGGGTCTGTAAACCGCAAATCGAACAGCAATTCTCGCTGTCCCACCTGTAACTCTGCTCCCAGTTTTTGGTTTCTGCCGTTCAGGTTTTGCTCTTGATAGCTAATCGTACCAAACAAACCACTGGCAGAACTAATACCCGCCCCTGCTGCAACAGAACCTGTGTTGCGTTCAACCACATTCACTATTACATCTACTTTACTAGGGTCAGTACCAGGGTCAAGGGAAACATTCACATCTTCAAATAGTCCAAGCCCAAAAACCCGCTGCAAGTCTCTTTGCACAGTGTTACGGTTGAATACTTGTCCAGGCTGCAACTGCAATTCTCGCGTGACGATATACGGTTGCGTTCGTCCCCGAATTGGTTGTCCTTTCTCGTCTGTCTCCTGACCTTCTTTACCACGGAAGTTGACGCGAATATCTTCTACAACACCTTCAGCTACTTGCAGGGTAACAATTCCGTCTTGCGATACTTGCGGCGCTCCAACCACTTGTGATAACACATAACCTTGCTCTTGATAGCGTTTGGTTAACTGCTGGATGCCCTGTTGCAAATCGCGCAAGTTGAGAATTTGTCCGTATTGATTCTTAAAGATTTGATCCACTACTTTCGGATCTATAACCGAAGGAACACCAGTATTAACATTTGCTTGTATGTTCACATCCTTGAGGACGGGGTTAGGCTGGACTACGAAGCTAACCCGTACGCCTAATGGTGTATCTTCTGGCACTGCTTGGACATTGGAAAAGAAGCCAGTCCCAAAAACGGCGTTAATATCTTCTTGCAGTTGCGATCGCGTTGTCGTCCGTCCTGGTTGAGTGCGAACTACTCTGTAAACTTCATTTTCCAATTGCTGTGGTAGTGGCTGTCCTGTCTGAGACCTAACAAATACCTCCGACACTAATACACGCGGTTCAGCCGCTTCTGGAGTTTGGTTTGGTTGATTTTGTGGAGTTGTTCCAGGCGGGGTAATATCTTGCTGATTGGGAGTAGTAGCCGGTGCTTGTTGAGAAGGTGGTTGTTGATTTTGTGGAGTTGTTCCAGGCGGCGTAGTATCTTGCTGATTGGGAGTAGTAGCCGGTGCTTGTTGAGAAGGTGGTTGTTGATTTTGTGGAGTTGTTCCAGGCGGCGTAGTATCTTGCTGATTGGGAGGAGTAGTAGGTGCTTGAAAAGGTGTTTGTTGAGTATCTGTCCCAGGCGGTGGAATATCTGGAGGGGAAGTTGGGGGTAGATTTTGTGCTATGTTGCCCTTAGAGATTCTTTTTAAACCCCTTGGTGTTGTCTTCAGTGCTGACGCGCCGGATACGACAACAGAAGAAGTTCCTATTGGTGTTGTCTTCAGTGCTGACGCACCGGATTTGACAACAGAATTTCCTTGTTGGTTTACTGTTTGTTGACCTGTTGCCCTTGTTGTTTGTGAATTGTTAGAAGTTTGTGAGGTCGGTACTATTACCTGCGGTGTCGCCTTGGCTGTATTTGCGGCTGGGAATACGCCAACAACTTCTTGCTGCTGATTTGTTGTGGGTGTAGTCGCTGTCGTTGTCTGTTGGGAAATCTCGAAAGTTTGTGCAGTTTCTGGCGTAGCCGGGGTTGGTACTATTACCTCTGGTGTTTGCTTAGCTACAGATGCTGCTGGAAACACACCAACAACTTCATTTTCCTGATTTGTTGGTGGTGTGAAAAATTCTGTTGTTTGTTTTGAATTATTGGTGGCTTGTGCTTTTGCACTCAGCGGAATGCTCAAAGGAGCAGCGATCGCCACCATTGTAAAGAAAACCGGAGATAAGCGCATTTTATTTAGATTCCTATTCACGTCCACACACCATCACAAAGCAATAATGTTGTTAGGCAAAATGTAAAACTAAAAACATAATTTCTGCTCGTGCCTTCTTACTTTACAAGGCAAATAACCAAAAGCAAAAGTAAAAAAGATGTCCTTTGTCATTAGTCATTAGTCATTTGTCCTTTGTGCAAATCTTAATGACAATGACCAATGACCAATGACTAATGACTAATGACTCCTTTCTACTGCTTTTAGCACTCGTTGCAAAACCTCCTGGTAGGCGTCTTCTACATTCCCCATGTCACGGCGGAATCGGTCTTTATCCAATACGCGCCGGTTGGGGTCTGCCCCTGCGGAAATGTCCCATAAACGGCAGGTATCTGGACTAATTTCATCTGCCAATAATAACTGCTGTTGTGAGTCCAAACCAAATTCTAGTTTGAAGTCCACTAAAGCGATCCCGCACCGTTCCCAAAACTCCTTCAGAAAATCGTTGATGTGTAATGCTAGATTGGTAATGCTATCAACTTGTTCCGGAGTCGCTAGCTCCAACAAAAGTAAGCGATCGCGTGTCAGCAGTGGATCTCCTAATTCGTCGTTTTTGTAATAAAACTCTACCAAAGGCTTCTTTAGTACTGTTCCTAGTGGCAACCCTGTTTGTTGACAAAGACTCCCAGCAGCGATATTCCTGATCACCACTTCCAATGGCAAGATTTTTACCGCCCTGACCCGCATTTGATTTGGAGCAGGACTATCTATATAGTGAGTCTTAATGCCATGCGCCTCTAATTCTTGAAACAACTTGCTGGAAATGCTACAATTAATGTTCCCCTTCCCTTGAATACTACCGCGCTTTTGAGCGTTAAACGCTGTCGCGTCATCTTTAAAAAAAGCTAGTAATATTTCCGGGTCACTCGTGGGGTAGATAATTTTGGCTTTGCCTTCGTATAGTTTTGAATGGACTGACATGATAGGGGGGTAAGGTTCTAGGCTATGAGCAGTTGTTTTGCGTTTAGGCTTAACCATTTTATCTTTAGTCATTGAATATTTAGTCACAAGTAACCGATGAACTAAAAAAGTTGACAGAAGAAAGTGGTGTAACGCTAAAGGCAATTTCGGAAAATAGCCAATAAAAGGCGTTTTTTGCGTTTTATTTAGAAAAAGTGATTTTTCCTTGAATAAAACTCAAAAAAAATCATTTAAAGTATATAAATATACTAATTAAATAGTTATTTATACTAATATTGAAGATAGTCTGCATGTAACAAATATGCAAAATAATTGGGCTATTATCGGGAAACTAAATTAGGATGGTTACTTAATTTGGCTTTCTCTTAAAAAAAGAGGGGGTGAAAGGTGAACAAAACAATGGTAAATAAAGACGATTTTCTTTATCCTCGGGGTCGCTACTACGGTCAGGTGAAGCCAGAGAACTTAGTGTTCAATGCTAACTTGCAGGAATTTGCCCAAAGAGTAAGTTATATCTGCAACTTAGAAACATCTGGCAAATTACCCCCAGAACAAGCTTACGAACAAATTAAGGCTCTTTGGAAAGAATTGAAACAGTCAAAAAAACAACTAGGAATTGGTGAAGATCCTTTCCAAAATGACGACGACGGAAACACACAAAGCTGAACGAATAATGTAGAACAAATTTTTAGGAAAGCAAGGAAGACTAATGACCAATGACCAATGACCAATGACCAATGACCAATGACCAATGACCAA
>JBHYDF010000246.1:0-11578 GCA_051861145.1 Nostocaceae cyanobacterium | reverse complement strand
TGCTCCACTGTATTTTCCCGTAGTCCTGTTCAAAAATCAAATAGGAATCCTATATATGGTTTAAATATGTACGCTAAAAACTTATTTTTGTTATCCTTCTTGGCAATTATCTTCAGTTTGTTATTTGGCTGTAATCCTATTGAATCCAATGTTGCGAAAGAATCATCTTCAAAATGTCCTGGGGAAGATAAAAATTTCAGTATCGCTTTCTTAAAAACAAATAACCAGGGTGACAAAGATGAAAGAGGAATTAACCATGTGATAATTTTTAATCCCAAATCAGCAGAATTAGATTTTAAAGTTAATGTTGGTCTTGCTCATCAGCTTTACGCTAAAGATGCTCGCGGTAAACTACGCAAAGAATATATTCCAAAATTTTTTCATGAAATAATTGCTGATGAAAATTCAAAATTAAATGGACAAACACCAATAGCCGCAATTAATGCAGATTATGTAGATACCGAGAATAAACCACAAGGCTTGAATATTTCTCGCGGGGTAGAGTATTCAGGAGAATTTAAAAATAAGCGTTCTTCCTTCGGTGTATCAGGAGGTGAACCACAGCAGCGCAGGGCTACTATCCAAGCAGGAAGAAGAAATCAAAAGATTCTAAATTATAATCTGGTGGGAGGTAATGGCAGATTTTATCGCAACGGAAAATTTGAAGATATTTGTAATAAATTAGGAGAATTTGCTTGTAAAAATGCCACTAATCGTTCAATGGCAGCTGTAACTAATAAAGGTTATGTAATTTTATTGGTGAATGATTCTAAAGCTAATTCAGATATCTCAATATCTGAGCTTAATCAAGAGCTATTACCAGATATGTTTGATGATGTTTTAGAAGGTATTGCTGAAAATAATTGTTTGGGCAATATTCAAGAAGGAATGTTATTTGATGGAGGGCAGTCTCCAGGATTATATTATGATAATAAAATATATATAGAAAATTCAGGTCCAATTGGTTCGGTATTTTTGATTTATAAAAGATAGTGGTTAATGGTTAATGGTTAATGGTTAATAGCCATGAACCATGAACCATGAACCATGAACTATTAACCTCGCAATGACACCTTAACTGCGGTAGGCTAGATGATGAAGCGAAAAAAAGACTATGACTCCAGAAGAAGTTGCAGGTACGCTGACAGATTTATTTGGTGCAGCAGGTGTCAAAGCGATCGCATCCGGTTCCTGGCAAATAGAAACTCCTGCTTTTCGGCTGTTGGTACTGCTTTCGGAAGATGAAACTTGGCTACGAGTTTTGCTTCCCATTGTGCCATTACAACAAGCTCAACCGTTTTTAGAACAATTTTTAGAAGCCAATTTTGATGATACTCAAGAGGTACGCTACGCCATACACCAAGGTGTAATCTGGGCAGTGTATCAGCATAATTGCAATAGCTTGGTTGTAGAAGATTTTCGAGATGCGATCGCTAGAGTAATTTCTTTATATGAAGTTGGTTTAGATGATGTCTTTAATCGCTTGATTGAAAGTCGCATCCGCCAAATTATCATTGCAGCAAAAATGCAAGGCCAATCCTTACAAGCTACGATGCAAAACCTAGAACGCTTTTACGCAGAAGGCTTAATGGGAGACGATAACCAATCCCCCCAAGCGCGAGAAGAGACTCTATCTGCTTGGCGGCGTCAGTTAGAAAGACTTTGGCCGGAAGTCGAACCTTGAACTGTGTTTTTCAGTCGCACCAAAAGTTGATTGGCTTATATCTTGCTCCTCTTGGGCAGAAACCACGAATCATTTAATAAAAAGTAAAAAAATTTGACAAATTTCCAATTCTGCGTCATAGTCCTCTTTTAGAGGACTTGCGCTATGAGACTGGGACTTATAGTCCCAGGCGGATGTATTTTGCAAGATGCAAGTTAGCAAAATTTTAGGCGATCGCATTTAATGATCAGGCGCGATAGGGCGAAGCCCTTAAGCATAAAGGCTTATCGCACTTTATCGCCCATCATATTTCCAGCACTATTATAATGTTAAGTCCTCACAGGCTTTGTCCATCATTTCCTTTGCTAGTGGATGATAACCATTATGATTTAAGAATCCAAAAGAAGACTCTTTCACCTGATAGCTAATGGCTTTACCAGTTGTCACCAACCTAGCAAAGTGTTCACAATTCCATCCTAAAATACCATAGTGCCAATCTTTGAAAAGTTGATAAGCAATTAGGCATCTATCGAGAACCTCTTTTCTTGGTAGTAATCTAATGTGTCTTGCTCTTTTGGCCTGAGGTGGAATTGAAAACACGGCAAATCCGTTTGCCCCAAAGTTAAAGCAGTGAGTATCAGAGATAGTTATGTGGTAGTGCAATATTGAATCTTTACGATGTTCTCGGTGATGAATAAGCCGGCCAGCATTTGTACTGTCGTAATCCACATGAGCATAAAATGCACGCATCACAACATCGTTTATTGGCGGTTGAATACTTGAAACGCTTAAAAGTGATAACCAATCTAGTACAGACTGAGGACGATTTTCCGGTTTTACCTCCATTCCCTTGAGAATTGCTTGATTCATCCTGTCGCTAATACTAGAATTAATTTCTTTTGGTTCTACCAATGGTGTACCAATAGCCCTAAGTGCAGCCATTGTTGGTACTTCTCCCGTTAATAAAGAATAAAGCGTTGCGGCTAAAGCGTAAACATCTGTATAAGCACCTCGTTTTGCTCTTTTGTCATACTGTTCAACGGGTGCAAAACCATCTGATGAAAATTGTGTATGTGTTTGCGTCAAATTTGGACTAAACTCACGAGCAATGCCAAAATCAATTAACACTGCCTCTGACTTCCCAGAACGCAACATAATATTTTGCGGTTTAACATCCCTATGCAGCAAGCCATTATTATGAACTACCGTTAGCGCTTCACCAATTTGCTGAATGTAACGTAATGCTTCAGCTTCAGGTAAAGCGCCTTCCTGTTCAACCAGACTAGCTAAATCCTTGCCGTGGATGTATTCCATTACAATGCACCATAACTCTCCCTCTTGAATGACTTCATGAATTTGGACAATATGAGGGTGAGTGCATTTGGCTAGTTTTATCGCTTCATTCAAAAAATCTTGTTGAAATTTGGCAAAGTCGAGGCGGCGTTGTACAGTGTCATTCAGGGTTTTAATGACAACGTAGCGCTCATCTTGATCTACAGCGCGATAAGTGATACCAAAACCACCCTCGCCTAGTTGTTTGTCAATTGTGTATTTCCCATTCTGTAACTTCTGCCCTAATGCCCAATCCATTGCTCGTAAATAAAAAATTTACGTGTTTATTATGGCACGGCAAAAATAACTTTTACTTAAGTGTAATTACTGTGAAACTTTACTCTTCCACCACCTCAAACAAATCTTCCAACAACACATCAAACGCCTGAGCTAATTTTTTGAGGGCAGTAAGGTCAACAGTTGACCTTTCAGGCAAGCGCATATAAGTTTTTACAGTACCGTACGGAACTCCTGAGCGTTCAGAAACTTCCTTAATATTCCAGCCTTCTTTATCAGCAAATTCTTGAACCCGTAACCTTACCAAACCCATGCTTGACAGCTAGCTAAATTTCACTTTAAATAATATTTTACTATTAAAAGCGACCGCTTAAGTTTCTCAGACCAGAGCGATCGCTAATAAAGATAATAAAAACCCAAAAGGTGCTTCTACGAAAAGCTACCCAAGCAGAAAGCTAAATAGGTTTTCTACCAATTAGGTTTTCTACCAATTAGGTTTTCTACAATGATGATAACACCACAACCTCAATCCCAACCAATTAATCCGTTAGCAAGATTTGTCACCCCGGAAGCAGTAGCTGATACTTTTAACCCGAACAACTACAGACATCATAGACATCTTAGCAATCCTGAGTATAACAACATCCAACGAATTGAATGCAGGCGTATCCAGCAACGCCTCAAAGCAAGCTTCAAGGCTCTAATTTTTTAATTTCAGACACCGGGCTTCCAGTAACAACTCGCCGTAGCATATGTTTGTATCCCGTGCAAGCAATTTATAACTTTCGTAGTTAAAGTCTGCTTGTGTCAAAGACGGAGCAAAAGCTTCACATCTTTATTTATCGTCGCACAAATGTATGGAAAAGTTCCAAAATGTTCCTAAAAAGATGCTCCTAGTAACTGCTCTCCTCCTCGATATCAAAATCGAACGAATAAAAGATATCCGCTTGTGGCCGAACGTAATTTTGGTAGTAGCACAAGGGCTAACAAGATTTGTCAGTTACGCCGACTTACCACCGACTATCGAAGCCGAACCACCGAAAAAACAAGATTTTGCCCGTTGGCGTAAGCGTTGGAACAAAAACGAAACGAAGCAAGCGCCGGAATTTTGGGGAGAATTTTACAAGCAGAAGTTTTGCCAAGCAGATTCCATAACCAAGCTCTACACTTGGGCGCAACTGCTGCGCGTAATTAAAGTAACCCTGTCTCAAAAAGTGTTAGACTTCTTGCGGAGTGAATATCTCAAAGCAAAGCACACACTCCAACCGTGCGAAACTAGCTCAATCAAAGTGTAGATTCAATTGACACTCTCACCGCGCTTAGCTTCGCCTGTAGCGGGAGATTCTTGTGTGCGGGTATCTCGCTTGAGGTATTTCGGCATTTTTGAAATGACCTTGAATAATTAACAGTAAGATAGAATTGTTAATGCTTATTTACAGAATTTGCAGTTCTACTTAAATTCTGCTAAAGCAGCTAAACACAAACACTATATATAAACAGAAATCTCCTTTATAGTTTACCGAACGTATCTTATGACGCTCCCCATCCGTAACGTCGCTATTATTGCCCACGTTGACCACGGCAAAACAACCCTCGTTGATGCTCTACTCAAACAATCCGGTATTTTCCGTGAAGGGGAAGACGTTCCGGATTGCGTCATGGACTCCAACGCCCTTGAACGGGAGCGAGGAATTACTATTCTTTCTAAAAATACAGCGGTTAAGTACAAAGAGACGCTGATTAATATTGTCGATACTCCCGGACACGCTGACTTTGGCGGCGAAGTTGAACGTGTACTTGGCATGGTGGATGGTTGTATCCTGATTGTTGATGCCAATGAAGGCCCCATGCCTCAAACTCGCTTCGTCTTAAAAAAAGCACTGGAAAAAGGATTACGCCCCATTGTCGTAGTTAACAAAATCGACCGCCCGCAAGCAGATCCCTATGGTGCTATTGATAAAGTATTGGATTTATTCTTGGAATTAGGGGCTGATGAGGATCAGTGTGATTTTCCTTATCTGTTCGCTTCCGGTTTAAGCGGTTATGCCAAAGACGACTTGGACGACGAACCCAAGGATATGCAACCGCTATTTGAAGCGATTTTACGTCACGTACCACCACCAGTGGGCGACGCCAGCAAGCCTCTGCAATTGCAAGTCACAACCCTAGATTATTCTGAATATCTGGGACGGATTGTAATTGGTAGAATTCATAACGGCATCATCCGCATGGGACAGCAAGCGGCTTTGATGAAAGAAACTGGTGAAATCGTCAAAGCTAAAATCACTAAGTTGATGGGCTTTGAAGGGTTAAAGCGGGTGGAAATGGAAGAAGCTTCTGCTGGTTATATTGTGGCAGTAGCTGGTTTTGCTGATGCAAATATTGGTGAAACAATTACTGATCCGAATGAACCGCAAGCTTTGCCATTAATCAAAGTTGATGAACCAACATTGCAGATGACTTTCTGGGTGAATGATTCGCCCTTTGCTGGTCAAGAAGGAAAGTTGGTAACATCTCGACAAGTGCGCGATCGCCTATTGCGCGAACTAGAAACTAACGTTGCTTTGCGCGTTGAAGAAACCGACTCCCCCGACAAATTCCTGGTTTCCGGTCGTGGCGAACTACACCTGGGTATTTTAATCGAAACTATGCGCCGCGAAGGCTACGAGTTTCAGGTATCCCAGCCACAGGTAATTTACCGGGAAGTCAATGGACAACCTTGCGAACCCTATGAACTTCTAGTTTTGGACATTCCCGAAGAAAGCGTTGGTAGTTGCATCGAACGCTTGGGACAGCGCAAGGGTGAAATGCAAGATATGCAAGTCGGTGGTAATGGACGCACTCAGTTAGAGTTTGTCATCCCCGCCCGTGGATTAATTGGTTTCCGGGGCGAATTCATGCGGATGACACGAGGTGAAGGTATCATGAATCACAGCTTCTTGGATTACCGTCCCATCACTGGCGATATTGAAGCCCGCAATAAAGGCGTTCTCATTGCGTTTGAAGAGGGTGTGTCCACCTTCTATGCCATGAGGAATGCCGAAGATAGAGGTGTATTCTTTATAACGCCTGGCACTAAGGTTTACAAGGGCATGATTGTTGGTGAACACAATCGTCCTCAAGACTTGGAACTGAATGTCTGCAAAACTAAGCAGCTTACCAACCACCGCGCCGCTAGCGGTGACGAATTGGTTCAATTGCAAGCACCGGTGGACATGAGCCTGGAGCGTGCTTTAGAGTACATCGGGCCAGATGAATTGGTGGAAGTTACTCCCCAGTCCATTCGTCTGCGGAAGATGGCGAAGAAGTTGGCGAGACGGTAAATAGTAATTGAATTGCTGTAATCCAGTTTTACGGTAATAATAACCACAGATGGACACAGATGGACACAGATGAGTTAAGTTATCTGTGTCCATCTGTGTTCATCTGTGGTTGCTTGACAGAGCGTGAGCTTTGCCCACCCTACATTGAATTCGCCAACGGCATCATCTATCTGTTAGTATCACGACTCAACTTGTTGAATATATCAATAACTATCTGGTGTTGCCTATGAGCAGCCTAACGTTTACCTGCGCTCATGAGCTAGCGCGGATGATTCGCGATCGCAAAGTTTCTGCTGTCGAAGTTCTCGATGCTTACCTAACTCAAATTGGTAAACACAACTCAAAGCTGAATGCCATTTGCACCCTGGATGAGAATGCCCGTGCCAGAGCAAAGCTTGCGGATGAAGCCCTAGCCAGAGGAGAAAACTGGGGTTCTTTGCATGGCGTTCCAATCACGATTAAAGACATTTTTGAAACAGCGGGGCTACGCACTACAGCGGGCTACATTCCCCTTAAAGACTATGTTCCTCAACAGGATGCAACCGTCGTTGCAAGGCTTCGGGCGGCAGGAGCTATTATCCTCGGAAAAACAAACATGGCGGAACTAGCTGGCGATTACCAGAGTACAAATTCCCTCTTCCAGCGGGTGAATAATCCTTGGAATCTTGACTACACTGCTGGCGGTAGTTCAGGGGGCAGCGCCGCTGCTGTTGCGGCAGGGCTATCGCCATTGGATTTAGGTAACGATATCGCGGGTTCGGTGCGTCAACCCGCTCATTTCTGCGGCGTGTATGGTTTGAAGCCTACGGATCGCCGCATTTCTACAGCCGGGCAAATTCCTGAAGTGCCTGGAATGCCAGTGTGTATTCGGCAAATGATGACAGTGGGTTGTTTTGCGCGATCGCTCGAAGACATCCGACTGTGCTTTTCGCTCATTGCAGGTGTGGATCTGCGACGCCCTGATGTACCACCGGTTCCGCTTGATACCCCTTCTGGCAAATCTTTACAGTCTCTCAAAATCGCTTGGATTGATGAATGGATAGAGGTTCCTGTGCAAAGTGAAATTCGAGCTGCTATGGCTGCGATCGCCCAGAAACTTTCTCAAGCAGGCGCTCAAATCGAACGCTGGCTTCCCAAAGATTTTGACTTGTCAAAAAATCTGAATCTCTATGGGCGGATAGCGGCGTATGTCAATATTTACGCTCAACCGATTAATCGCTATAACCTAAGTCGCAGTTTAAAGTTAATTTTTCGCACTGCTACTCAAGGCGACAAAGCGCTTCGTAAATTAGGAAATTTCAGTAGTTTTCTAACTGAGTTACTCAATCCCAGCTTGAAGGGATATTTTGAGGCGCTTACAGAACGCGATCGTTTCATTGCCCAAATGGATGAGGCATTAGAACCGTGGGACGTGTGGCTCACTCCTGTGGCTGCAACTCCTGCATTTACCCATCGTCCTGCCTGGAGTGCGGTTGATATTGACGGTAAACTTTATCCTCATGGAGTAGCAAATGGAGCCTACACCATGCCTTTTAATCTAAGTGGACATCCTGCCGTGGTAATTCCCATTGGGCAAACCCAGAATGGTTTACCAATTGGAATGCAAATTGTTGGTAAGCGGTGGCGTGAGATAGAGCTATTGGCAATTGCTCAAGAAATTGACAAAGTGGTTGGTAGCTTACAACATCCACCTGACTATTGAGTATTTAACTCGTATCTGATTTTGTAGACAAACCTGTACAAAATTGACCTATAAGCCTCAACTTAATAACGCTTCGCGTATAGTGTGGGTAGTTGACGTCTTCCAATATCACAGCATCCTTATTTCTCAGTCCTCTTCCAGAGGACTTACGCTATTAGACTGGGACTTATAGTCCCAGGCTACATTCTTTCATCTTCATCCTTACGCCGAAATCTCAGTATTGTGCCGAGGTCATCCTTTTCTTCGTGGAGGACATGGTACAGTTCCCAATTCTGTTGAAGATTGAGCCAGAACTGTGGACTGTTTCCAAAGAACTTAGAGAGGCGCAATGCAGTACTTGGTGTCACCCCCCGCTTCCCATTTACTAGCTCATTAATACGCTGATAAGGAACGTGAATTGCTTGTGCAAGTTCAGTTTGTGATAATCCCATCGGCTCCAAGAAGTCAGACAGCAAGATTTCTCCAGGATGTGTCGGAGGACGATTTTTTGGCGTTCTCATATACTACCTCCTAATGATAATCCACTATTTCAACCTCAGAAGCTCCTTCTGAAGTCCATGCAAAACACACTCGATATTGGTCATTAATCCAAATACTGTAATAATCTTTTCTCTCTCCCTTGAGTGCCTCTAGCCTATTGCCTGGTGGCACTCTCATATCATCCAAAGAAAAAGCCGCATTCAGTTGGTCTAATTTCCTTCGTGCAACTTCCCAAAGATTGACAGGGCAATTTTTTCGAGCGTCTTTTGAATCGTTACCATCAAAAATATCTTCAGTCCCTTTATTTTTGAATGATACTATCATTCCAACATGATAACACGGATATTATGCTAATGCTATTGCTAGGTTAGGTTGGGAAGTTATACCATTTCACAAAAACTCTGATACAAATACAGATGGTGGACCAGACGCGAAATTTCGCGTCTCTACAAGATTTATATGTATCGCGATTAATGTGAAATGGTATTAGTTGATAGTTGATAGTTGATAGTTGTTAGTGGATAGTAGTTAGTAGTCTAAAGCACCAGTAATCATTCTCTACTCCCTACTCCCATAAACATAATGAAGCGCTTTATTACTTGGCTAGAAACCCGTGCTTGTGTCCCTGCGTACAGTGGTTGGGTATTAGCGGGAATTGCGATTTGTTTTTTTGGATCTGCCATAAATACAATGGCTGGCTGGTTGTATGTTATCAGTGGCGTTAGTTTTGCGCTGTTGGGTATAGCAGCTTTTTTACCACCGCGATCGCTCTTGGGTATAGTTGTCAAACGCCGTCCGATCCAGCCAGTCACAGCCAAAGACGATTTGATAGTGGAATTAGAAATTGTCAATCCGACAAAGAAATCTGTGAACTTGCTGCAAGCTACGGATCTCTTACCCTTCGTTTTGGGCAAACCGCAACAGCAAGCAATAGAAACAATTCCGCCTCAAAATAGTTACCGTTGGGTATACTACCAGCCTACCGAGCGTCGGGGTGTCTACCGTTGGCACACAGTCGAACTGGGAACAGGTGCGCCTTTGGGATTGTTTTGGTGTCGTCGTCTGCGTGAGTGTGCCGCAACAGCGATAGTTTATCCGACAGTGTTACCCCTGACTAACTGTCCTCTCATCGATGAAATTGGTCAAGAAGACAGCCTCAAGGGCGATCCTCGTGGTAGACCTTTACAGTTAGCTACTGAAGGACTTGTGCGATCGCTACGTCCCTACCACATTGGCGACCCTATGCGTCTGATTCACTGGCGTACCAGCGCCCGCTACGGAGAATTACGAGTGCGGGAGTTAGAAATGGTTACTGCTGGACAAGATATTATTATTGCCCTTGATAGCTCTGGTAATTGGGAAGAAGAAAACTTTGATCAAGCAGTAATTACCGCAACATCAATGTATTTTTACGCACAAAAACAGCAAATGCAGGTACAAGTGTGGACAGCATTAACAGGTTTAGTTAGGGGCGAGAGAGTTGTTCTAGAAACTTTAGCAGCAACCAACGCTAATGAAGATACCACTAATGTTTGCCCTTCCGGCTACCCCTTAATTTGGCTGACGCAAAATCCCATAACTCTCTCTTCGCTTCCTGGTGGTAGTCGTTGGGTATTATGGCAAAGTCAGCAAGCAGCACAAGAACAAATAGTAGTGAATAAGAATTACCTTGGTATTGTTGTGCAAGCTGAACAACCACTACAACCCCAGCTACAAAAGACTTTTAGCTCATAATCTCTGCGAATTAAGTGCATTCAAAATTGCAATGAACGCACATTACAAAAGAAGACAGGGCGATCGCCAATCTTTGTTGATCCCTACAAGCTTGGCGTACAAGCCTTTAGATAAGCATGGATAAATTGGAGTAGCGGAAAAAAGGGGGAATTATCCCCAGTTATAGCTCAGTAAGGGTGCGGTACAATGCAAAGAAATGTTTAAATTATGAGTAGCCGATCCCATGATTTCACCAGAAGTGAATTCAAAATCCACCGATAAAAACTTAGAAGCAATGCGGCATTTTTCCGAACAATATGCCAAACGCACCGGTACTTACTTTTGCTCAGAACCTTCTGTAACCGCAGTGGTAATCGAAGGACTCGCCAAGCATAAAGATGAATTGGGAGCGCCTTTATGTCCCTGTCGCCACTACGAAGACAAAGAAGCTGAGGTCAACGCTACTTTTTGGAACTGTCCCTGCGTACCGATGCGGGAACGCAAAGAGTGCCACTGCATGTTATTCCTCACGCCAGATAATGATTTCGCTGGTGACAAGCAAGAAATTACTTTAGAACAAATCAAACAAGTACGAGACAGCATGGCATAAGTATTCCACGGCTTGTAATAGCCGTGGAAAGTTCACAGCTTGTGGTGTCAGTTTCCTTCACAACGATTTCTATGAGCGAAAACCAGCCCCAGCAATTTTGGCAAGGTGTAGAACAGTTCAATTCAGAGCAGTTCTACGACTGTCATGACACCTTAGAGGCTCTGTGGATGGAAGCAACAGAGCCAGAGAAAACTTTTTACCAAGGTATTTTGCAAATTGCTGTGGCGCTGTATCACTTGGGTAACTGCAACTGGCGAGGTGCAACAATTTTGCTGGGAGAAGGCAGCAATCGCCTGCGACGTTACCCATCAGTATACAGTGGCATTGATGTAGATGAATTATTGGATCAAAGCGCCGCATTATTAAAGACATTACAACAAACAGAGCCAGAAAAAATTGCCAGTATGAACTTGGGGCAAGATGAAGCCTTACCTTTGCCCAAGATTGTGCGAGTTAGGGACTAGGGCATTGGGCATTGGGCATTGGGCATTGGGAATGGGGCATTGGGCATTGGGCAT
>JBHYDF010000245.1:0-11579 GCA_051861145.1 Nostocaceae cyanobacterium | reverse complement strand
GGGCATTGGGCATGGGGCATGGGGCATGGGGCATGGGGCATTGGGCATTGGGCATGGGGCATGGGGCATTGGGCATGGGGAAAAATCCAATGACTATTGACTAATGACTAATGACTAATGACTATTGACTACTTACAAAAACTTTGCGCTGGAACTGCGTTATCTTAAAATGAGTATAGGATATGTAAACTTTCGTAACCTAAGCTAAAGCCCGCCAATCCATGACCCCAGCTACCTCCCTCTTTTCGCCTGTGGAAGCAGACCTGCAAATACTAGCAGAAAACCTCAAACACCTGGTTGGGAATCACCACCCCATCCTTTATGCAGCCGCCGAACATCTATTTGGGGCTGGGGGGAAGCGCATTAGACCAGCGATTGTTCTACTGATATCGCGGGCGACAATGGTAGGAAAAGATATCACACAACGTCATCGTCGTTTAGCGGAAATTACTGAGATGATTCATACCGCTAGTTTGGTACACGATGATGTAGTAGATGAATCAGAGATGAGGCGTGGTGTACCGACAGTTCATAGCTTATTTGGCAACCGCATTGCCGTATTGGCTGGAGATTTTCTCTTTGCTCAATCATCTTGGTATTTAGCCAATTTAGACAATTTGGAAGTGGTGAAGTTGCTATCTGAAGTCATCATGGATTTAGCAACAGGGGAAATTCAGCAAGGGCTGAATCGTTTTGATACAAGAATTTCAATTGATACTTACTTACAAAAAAGTTATTACAAAACAGCTTCATTAATTGCTAACAGTTCTAAAGCTACAGGGGTAATCAGCGAAGTTTCCAAAGAAGATGCCGAACACTTGTATAATTACGGTCGCCATCTCGGTTTAGCGTTTCAGATAGTTGATGATATTTTAGACTTCACAAGTTCGACGGATACTTTAGGTAAACCAGCAGGTTCGGATCTCAGAAGTGGGAATCTGACCGCACCAGTATTATTTGCTTTGGAAGAAAAACCATACCTAGAAGCACTGATTGAAACAAAGTTCGCTCACGAAGATGATTTAGAGCAAGCAATGGCATTGATTCATGATAGCCAAGGTATTCAAAAAGCGCGAGATTTGGCCGCTCATCATGCTAAGTTAGCAGTTGAACATCTTGTACCTTTAAAACCTTCAGAATCGTGTCAAGCTTTGATTAACATGGCTGATTACGTGTTGAGTAGGCTCTACTAAGAGTTAGGAGTTAGGAGTTAGGAGTTAGGAGTAATTCATAATTCTTAACTCTTAACTCTTAACTCCTAACTTTTTTAAGCAATATCAGGGGGTACTTGACCAGTGGGACGATTATGTTGCATATGTTGTTGAATTAACATTTGCAAATCATCTCGCTTGATTTCTATACCATTTGTGGTATGGCCAGGTGTGTCAAAAAAAACTATACTGTCTACGGGTTCTAATGCCAGTAGTTGAAACAAAAGATGAGTAATAAGGATAGGTGATGCTATCACTTGAGGGTCAAGCCCAGCACCATAAGAGACGGCAATATCCTGTATGGTAGGAAAAGCATATATCACCTGCTTTTCTACTTGTGGATTTTCGCGATTGCTAAGTGTGGTTAAGATCCACTCTTGATCCATGTTTTGGAGAATATAGTACTGAGAGTGTCTTAATTGTTGAGCGATCGCCCGCAAGGCGGGGGCAATTGCTGTGACCAGTTGTGGTGTAATACCATCTTGAGGTGCATCTTTAATCAGCAATTGAATTTGTGCTTCTAAGTCCATAAATTACCTGTAAACTGCTTGTTGGTATTGGTTAATAACTTCGGCAACAGTGCAAACAATCAAACAAGAGTTGGGAACAATAAACAAGAGCCAGTTCTCAGGGCAAGATTGCTCTGCGTCTAGCTTATACGCAAATCTCCTAACCCAATACCGCAGTCATCAGGTTGTCAGTAAGTATGTTAGGGTCACCTTAATCACGAGAGTTATGAAATCAGCCGCAACCACAACTATTCAGGGAGAACTTTCTATCAGCGTGGAGGCGATATTTCCATTCCTATTACAGGAACTTCAGGATTCAACCAAAGCTTCAGAGCAAAATTGCCGCGACGTAGCAATGCGAATTGCTGGTGAAGTATACCGGATTTGCAATGAAAGTAAACGCATTCAAGCTTCCGGTTCTGTAGAAAATTCGGCAATGACTCTAGCCAAACACCGGCTGCAACAATGTCTGAGGTACTATCAGTTGGGTTCCAATCGCGGTAGGGTCGAACTACATAGCACCTTGAGCGCGATAATTTATCGATACATTAATCCGCCGCAAAGGCAATTGAGTTATCAGGGAAGATTAACCGTAATTGAAGATTTCCTACAAAGTTTTTATCTGGAAGCATTAAACGCTTTCCGTCGGGAAAATCTACTAGAACCTACCTATCGTCCTCAGACGCTGCTGGAATTAGCAGAGTACATGGCATTTACCGAACGCTACGGCAAACGACGAATTCCTTTACCAGGGCGTCAGCAGCAATTAATTATTCTCCGGGCGCAAACTTTTTCACAACAGCAACCTCCGGAAACCTGTGTAGACATAGAACAAGCGGCTGAAGGCAGTGGCAACGAAGCAGATGGTTCTTGGGAAGATCCAGCGGTGCAGCAGCTACGAAGCGCTATGGCGACGCAAGCAGAACCAGAACCCCAAGAAGACACGCTACGTTCTGTTGTAATTGCGGAATTGATGAATTATCTCGAAGAACGACAACAAACCGATTGCGCTGATTATTTTACTCTCCGTCTCCAAGATTTATCTGCTCAAGAAATTGAGTCGATTTTGAAATTAACCCCTCGCCAGAGGGATTACTTACAACAGCGTTTCAAGTATCATTTAATTCGATTTGCCCTGTTACACCGTTGGGAGTTGGTTCACGAGTGGTTAGAAGCAGATTTGCAGACAAACTTGGGCTTAACTCCCCAACAATGGGACGCATATACCGAAAAACTTGACGAAAAGCAGCGGTCTTTACTAGAACTAAAACAACAGGGACAACCCGATGAGAAGATTGCCAAAACTTTAGGTTTATCGATGGCGCAACTACAAAAACGGTGGTTTAAAATTCTTGAACAAGCTTGGGAAATTCGTAACTCTTTAGTGTCCGGATCGGGTGCTTCTACTCATGAATAGTGACTCAGAATCCTTACACAACCTGATGCTTGCTTGCTTGTTAGCAGATGCCCAGACAAAGCGGTATGCAGCAGTAAAATGTGAGGACACTAACGGGGCAGAAAATCCTCTCCAAAAAACCACCACACTTACAAAAAATGGCAATCGGGAGTCGGGATCGAAGCCCCATAACTTTCTATTGGGAGAAATTCCTACTGTGCAAGAGCGTTTCCAAGCCGTCCTTAAACGTCGGTTACAAGTCCAAATTGAAGACAATCCACCCCTATTCCCTTGGGAAACACAACTAAATGAATACCCCGAGTCTATAGACAACCGGTCGGTAGCTTTAGTTCCCACTTGGGGGTGGGCGGCACAGCAATCTAAGCTGAATCTGCCTATCGTTTTACCAGAGGAGATTTTTCAGCACTTGCTTGACAAATGTCAAGCATTGGCAACATCTGCACTGCCTCTGGGAGCAAAATTAGTTCAGGCTGTAGAAAGCCTTTTCCCGAATCATTCTCAAGGAGTGAACGATTTAGCCGGATTAGTGCTAATGTCTCCTTGTCGTTCGGTTGATGCTCTGGATATGCCGAATCTGGATAGCGATTATTCAGATTTACAGACACGGCAACAAATGGCTTTGTCGTTACTAGCGGCTAAGCAGTTGCTAGAGGATCTGACTCTGCCCATTTCATTATCAAATCCAGTGTTAGAAAGGCAATGGTTGACCAGCCTGGGTGTTTTAGACCTTAAGGTACAATACCAGTTTCTAGGTCAGATGACAAAACTACGGGTTCAGAGTAAGTTACCCTGCAAAGGAGTTTTAAAGCTTCAGGGAGAAGATGGTTCTCAAGTAAAAGCTGAGTCTTCGACTCCAGGAAGCTTGAGTGTAGAGTTACGCTGCACACAACTTAACCAAACTTATACTCTGGCAGTTGAGTTAAAAGAAATGGATCAACCACCATTGTCTTTTGTGATTATTCCCACGTAAGAACAAAATTTAGCCACGCTAGCACAAGAATTTGATAAAAGCCTTTGTTATGAATGGATATCATCCTGGTTTTGAGACAGATGGAATTTAAAAAGCGGTTATTAGGGCGTCTACAGGCAGCTACAATGCGAGGGAGGTTGGTTAATAATCTCACTCGCTTTGTGTCTGGGTCTGGCGTCTACATCATCGCTTTACTTATAAACCCGCCCGCTGCTTTGTAATCGCAATGTTTAACTTTTCCAGGATGAACTGGCTTTGGCGTCTACCTACTATAGGTTATGACTGGGGGCAAAAAATGCTCCAGTCGCCTCTGGAAGTAGAAAATTCGATTACCTTGCGAGTGCTGGTGCTAGCGTTGGTGATTGTGGGTATTGTAGCGACGGATATCGCCGCTGAAACTAGTTTCAGTTTTTGGGCGATACCTCTTTCTATATTGGGCGCAATTTGGAGTTATTTCCGTCGCCGCGATCGCAATATCCCAATCAAATTTTGTATCGCCGTAGGAATGTTAGTTGCACTCGGTGCTTTCTTAGGGCGGTTGTGGGGAGAATTGAACGATACACGATTGGCT
Source organism: Nostocaceae cyanobacterium (assembly GCA_051861145.1). Classification (GTDB taxonomy): domain Bacteria; phylum Cyanobacteriota; class Cyanobacteriia; order Cyanobacteriales; family Nostocaceae; genus JBHYDF01. Next base: position 6,901 of record JBHYDF010000245.1, on the reverse strand, counting down.
TTGGCAGAGTTGTTAATTCAACTCCAGGTGTTACACGCTTTTGATACCCCTCGTCGCAAAGACTTGGGTTATTCGATTCTGATTGGTTTAATTTTGCTGGGCGTAGCAGCGACGCTAAGTCAAACTTTAGCGTTTGCACCGCTGCTGTTGCTATTTTTAGCGATCGCCCTGCCTACTTTAGTCTTAGATTACCGTTCCCGACTTGGCTTGGAGCAATTCAGATTTCAGAATCATAAATCAAATCAGGGGAATTCCTTTTTGTCTGGGAATTCCTCTTTTTTTAATTGGAAATTTTTATTAACTAATTTTTTCTTAATAGTTGGCTTGGGTTTGGCAATTTTTGCAGTTTTACCCAGGTTTCCCGGCTATCAGTTGCGGATGTTTCCGGTTAGTTCTTCCATCGAAATTAAAGGCGATTTTACAGGACGTAGCATCGTCAATCCCGGATATGTTCGTCAAGGTAATAATAAAAATCAAGGTAATAACAGCGAAGGTACAGGAAAAAGCGAAACTGGTAAACCAGGACAATTAGATAATAGTTTTTATTACGGTTTTAATAGTCAGATTAACCAAAATTTGCGGGGAGAGATGAAACCCAAGGTTGTGATGCGAGTGCGATCGCAAGCTGAAGGTTTCTGGCGAGTATTGGCATTTGACCGCTACACAGGTAAAGGATGGGAGATTTCCCGTAATGAAGAGGTGAAACGTATTAAGCGATCGCCTTGGTCTTACCAAATTTTTCTCGACCCACCAATTAGCGCCGCTAAAACAAAAGAGGTTGTGCAAACTTATACAGTGGTGTCAGATTTGCCCAACCTGATTCCCGCGATGGCATTTCCCAAAGAAATGTACTTTCCCACACCATTAGTAGCAGTAGATCCAGAAGGCGGATTGCGTGCGCCAGTGGAATTATCAGAAGGTATGACTTATACGGTAATTTCTGAAGTTCCCTATCGCGATCGCACTTTATTAGGGAAAGCATCAAGCAAATATCCAGCAAGTATTAACAAGTACTACCTGCAAATTCCTCCCGAAATCTCCGATAAAGTACGTAAACGCACGGAAGAAATTTTAGCTAACTACAACCAAGAAAAAATCACAAAGTCTGAAAAATCTTTAAATTCTAACTATGAAAAAGTTCTCTACCTAGCTCAATACTTAAAGCAAAACTATCAAATTCCCGAAAATCCTTTAGATTTGCCTTATTTAGGAGAAAAAGAAGACTTAGTAGAGGCTTTCTTATTCAAGCACAAAGGAGGCTATCCAGACCATTTCTCGACAGTACTAACAGTGATGCTGCGTTCCATTGGTATTCCGGCGCGGTTGGTAGCGGGGTTTGCTGCGGGAGAGTTTAATCCTTTCACGGGAATGTATGTAGTCCGCAACACCGACGCCTACGCAATGACGGAAGTGTATTTCCCGAAATATGGCTGGTTTGCCTTTGATCCCATTCCCAATCATCCCCTATTCCCTGCCTCCATAGAAGATAGTCAAACTTTTAGCGTGCTACGCCAGTTTTGGGATTGGGTTGCTGGGTGGTTGCCCTCGCCAGTGACAGGTTTACTCAATAATGTATTTGGGGCAGTATTTACTTGGATTGGTAGAGTTATTTCTTGGTTTGTATCGTTATTCTTTAAAGGTTGGCTGGGTGTTTTAACTGGTTTACTCTTAGGAACTACAATAGCTTTCTTAAGTTGGCTAGGCTGGGATCGGTGGCGAGAGTGGCGTTATCGCTTTAGTTTGAGGAAATTGCCACCAATGGAAAGCCTTTATCAACAAATGCTGCGATGGACAGCCCAAAAAGGTTTGGGAAAACATCCAGCACAAACACCTTTAGAATATGCGACAATTTCATATCAAAATCATTCTCCGGCGGTGGCTGAGGTGATAGATGAAATATGCCAAGCTTATGTTAGTTGGCGTTATGGCGGTCATGCTCCTAATTTAAATCAACTGCGACAAAGATGGCAGGAATTGAGAAATTCAAATTGAAAAATCAAGAATTCTAAACTCTCTGCGGCTCTGCGTCTCTGCGTGAGGTAAATTTATTTTTAAACGCAGAGGAACGCAAAGGAAGCGCAGAGGATCGCAGAGTTTTTTTGAATTTAATTCGTTACGAATTTGTCTGGTGTTGTAGTTAGTAGTTGATTGGCTATTTTCTTGACTGTGCTAAGTAATTATTAAAGCGAAAATACGGAAGATAGAAAATTATTTCCATCTAGTGTTGGTATGATTTTGTCTATATCTTTGGGAAGATTTTGATTTAAGTTAGTTAAGAAACAGCTAAAAAAAGCATTTCTTATTTAAAAACAACTCCAGACGCGAAATTAAGCGTTGTAACTCCTATTTTTTGGGGATAACATGGAAAATAGTTACTTATAAGCTTCTCACACCGCCTTTGGTGTCAGTTTTTTTATGGACATTCAGTTAATCAACATCGGTTTTGGTAACATCGTGTCTGCCAACCGAGTAGTTGCCATTGTCAGTCCAGAGTCTGCCCCGATTAAGCGGATAATCACCGATGCACGAGATCGAGGCCAATTAGTTGATGCGACTTATGGTCGTCGTACTAGGGCTGTAATTATTACTGATTCCAGCCACGTGATTCTCTCGGCGATTCAACCGGAAACGGTAGCAAATCGCTTCGTGATTTCCCGTGAACATCAAACGGTAGATAATTGATTGGAGGTGGATTAAAATTCCTACATCTATTTATGCCGTGTCAGCAGTAACATGTGAATTAGACTAATTTTCTGTCACCCATGCCACAAAATCCGTTAGTCAATCGTCGTCCTCTTGACTTAGAAAGACAAATGACTAATGAATAATGTCTATTGATTAATTCACAGGTTCAGCGGATGATGCAAGTTTTATCCATCAATACTGGTGCTACTACCAAAGAATGCCCGTCTCCTGGCAAGTTAATAGTCTTGACAGGCCCTAGCGGTGTCGGCAAAGGCACATTAATGCGATCGCTTCTTGAGCGTCATCCTCAACTGTACTATTCGGTATCCGCTACCACTCGTTCTCCTCGTCCGGGGGAAGTTGACGGCAAACATTACTATTTTATTAGCCGTCAAAAATTTGAACAGTTGGTTGCTCAAGGAGAATTCCTAGAGTGGGCAGAATTTGCAGGGAACTACTATGGTACTCCCCGCGAAGCAGTCATGAACCAAATTTGCGCTGGCAAATTGGTTGTGCTGGAAATTGAGCTAGAAGGCGCGCGACAAATCCGGCGTTCCTTTCCCGACGCTCTGAATATTTTTATTCTGCCACCTTCCTTTAGTGAATTGGAGAAACGGATACGCGATCGCGGACAGGACTCTGAAGAAGCGATCGCTCGTCGTCTTCGTCGCGCCCAAGAAGAAATTAATGCTGCGAATGAATTCGATATTCAAATCGTTAATGACGATTTTGAAGCTGCTCTTAATTCTATAGAAGCGGCTGTATTTGGGTAGTTCACCACAATTCTTTTTACTCAAAACCAACAAAGGACACAAAGAAGAAGCCCTTAGCCTTTTCCTTGTGTCCTTTGTCATTAGTCATTAGTCATTAGTCATTAGTCATTAGTCATTAGTCCTTTGTGCTTTGTCATTTGCAATAAACCAATGACCATTGACTCTAGACTAATAACCAATGACTATTGACCATTAACTCTAGACTAATAACTAATGACTATTGACTAATGACTAATGACTATTGACCAATGACTAATTAACCAAACAAACCTTGAATGAATGGCAAATTGGTAGTCAAGAAGTAGGCTGTTATTGCACCACCAATACCACCAATTAAGAAAGCACTGCCAAAGTTGCTCCAGCCTTCATTGGATTGGAAAGCTTCTGGAGGAGTGGGTACGGTGACACTAGCAACCGGTTTGGGAGGATTGCTATTGGCATACAGGGAAAGGGCAGCAGTCAAAATCACAATTAAGCCGATAGTTGATAGTAATCCAGCTAAGTTAGCATTAACTGTGTTCCGCAGGGGACCCAATTTGGCAAAGGGGCCAAAAATCCAGTAACCATGAGCCATACCAATTTCTAGCCCTCGTCTAAAGGTAGTGATACCTGGACGATAGGCAGGTAAGTTACCAATGAACCATTTGGTTAATGCAGAAGAATTGATTGGTGTTTCTAGGTTGCCAATCTGAGGATCGCGATATGCAGGAAAAACAACTTCCCGATTTCTAGGATCGCTAGGAAGATTTTTGGATGCATCTACTGCTTGCGCCATATTTTAATTGTGCCTCTAAATAATATGGTGGCGATATTTTATATTAATAATAATTGTAGTCGAATATGCTTTTTGAAAGCTAAGTTTATAAAAATTAATTTATTTATTTTAAGAATACAAAAAAATATGCTGAAATACAGCATTACGAGTTTCAAATAATTATTTTTACTGCTTATTTAACTAATTAGATGGTTGTTAGGAGTTAATGGTTCATGGTTAATAGTTAATGGTTCATGGTTAATGGTTTTGTTTTATAAACTATTAACCATTAACTATTAACTATTAACTATTAACTCCTAACAAAACTCTCAATTATTAAATTCCGTTAGCAACTTACGGTAACGGGTGGAAAAGTAGGTCAGGGAAAAAGCGGTTAAATTCAATCAAAATGCCTGCGGTGATGAACAGCCAAATTGTAGTGATAACGGGTGCTGTGCTAAGAAACTTAAGGAAAGGGCTTTGCTTATCCATGAATTAATCTCCAAAAAAAGTGAATGGGTAAAGCTGAATTAGCGGGGCGAAACGGGAATTTCTTCATCCCTGGCTGTTAATTCCCCAGAAAGCAATTCTTTTATTGCTGCTGCTGGCCAAGCAAAGCCAGATAACATAATTGGTAGTGCTTTGGGTACTTCGATTTGGATTTCTTTTTGTTCTACATCGCCTCCCTCTTTTTTGATTGCTTGCAGATAGGCACGACCTACCCAACCAATCCAACCGGCAATATAAAGAAAGAGAATGCTAGGGATCAAAAAGTCTCCAGCGCGATCCAGACGACCATCTACGATCAGGTGGGGTAAACCTTCAGGTCCGCAATATGCTTGAGAATAGCGCTCAAATCGCTTTTGCCCAGAGTTGGGATCAGCTGTAGTATTGCGGGCGACTTGCGCCCGTTGTGCAAAAGCAGGAGATTCACTACAAGGAACAAGGTCAGCCCCCAGCGCTAGCACTGGCGGAGCAAAATTGAACCAAAGAAAAATCGTTAAAATCAGAGCAAACAAGCGTCGCATGGAATTGTTTCCTTTTATGACGAAACAAATACATTTTATGTACAAAACGAAGCGGCTTGTACAATTTTGATTTGTAGAATTATGAAGTCACAATAGTTTCATAAAATTAAGGTAGCTCCTGAGATTACCTTTATTTTATGTTTATGGAGATTTTACCCAATGGCTGAACTACTACAGCCTTTCGCGGAAGAGGACTGAATCCATTTCCAACTTCTTTTTTAAGAAGGGTTTACTTTTGATGACCAGTAAAAATGCGAATTTTCGCTTCTGGTCTTATCTTTGTTTGTGGAAGTTAAATCCACTCTTAAACCAGGTTAAACTAGGCTTTTAGCAGGTGTTAATCTGATTTATTTGCCTATATTTCCTGTTATTTTGTGGGATTTTTAGCCTATGGCAATCATACTCTTGCCTGTGAACCGAGTAAAGTTGAAGTAAATAAAAGTTAAAGTTTCTCAAACTAGTCTTTATTTGGCGTAACCCTGTAATGTCAACCGTTTTAGCAATAGAAACCAGTTGTGATGAAACTTCTGTCGCAATCGTTAACAATCGTCAAGTTAGGAGCAATATTATTGCTTCGCAAATCGCTCTCCACAGCCAGTATGGCGGGGTAGTGCCGGAAGTTGCTTCGAGGCAACATTTAGAAATAATCAATGCAGCGATCGCTCAGAGCCTTGAACAAGCCCAACTCGATTGGGTAGATATCGATGGCATTGCTGCAAGCTGTGCCCCTGGACTTGTGGGAGCGTTACTGGTAGGCTTAACAGCCGCTAAAACCCTGGCAATGGTACATAATAAACCTTTTCTTGGGGTTCATCATCTAGAAGGTCACATTTACGCCAACTATCTCAGCGAGCCGACGCTAGAACCTCCCTTCCTTAGCTTACTGGTTTCCGGTGGACACACAAGCTTGATTTATGTCAAAAATTGTGGTATATACGAAACTCTTGGTGAAACTCGTGATGATGCTGCTGGTGAAGCCTTTGACAAGGTGGCGCGTTTGTTGCGGTTGGGATATCCTGGCGGGCCGATAATTGACAAATTAGCACGAGAAGGGAATCCCCAAGCCTTTAACTTACCAGAAGGGAAAGTTTCCCTACCGAATGGCGGATATCATCGCTACGATGCGAGTTTTAGTGGCTTAAAGACAGCGGTACTGCGGTTAGTGCAGCAATTAGAGAAAGATGAGCAACCTGTACCAGTAAAAGACGTAGCAGCTAGTTTTCAGGAAACCGTAGTGCGATCGCTCACCAAAAGAGCGATCGCCTGTGCCCTCGACTATGGTATAGACACTATAGCCGTTGGAGGTGGCGTAGCTGCAAATAGCGGTTTAAGAAAAAACTTACAAGCAGCCGCAGCAGAACATAACCTGCGCGTACTATTCCCCCCCTTAAAACTTTGCACCGACAACGCCGCCATGATTGGCTGTGCCGCCTCAGACCATTTAAACCGGGGTCATACCTCGCCATTATCCCTTGGCGTACAGTCTCGGCTAGCGCTGACGGATGTGATGAAGTTGTATCAGGAATAGGGAATTGGGCATTGGGCATTGGGCATTGAGAATTGGGCATTGAGAATTGGGCATTGGGCATTATTGGTTTTTTTACCCATGCCCGATGCCCGATGCCCGATGCCCGATGCCCGATGCCCGATGCCCGATGCCC
>JBHYDF010000244.1:0-11660 GCA_051861145.1 Nostocaceae cyanobacterium | reverse complement strand
CATGGTTCATGGTTCATGGTTCATGGCTATTAACTATTAACCATTAACTATTAACTATTAACCACTAACAAAGTATGCCGCAGAAAAAGGCTTCTGTGCCACAACCTACGTAATACTTCTTAAGGGGGGTTTACTTACTACTAAGTGTAATTGCACAAGTGTTATTCATCTTATTTTTGCATTTTGTTTGAGCTTACTGCCACCCACCAATCCCTTACCCTTTCCCCTTTCCCCTTTTCCCTTTCCCCTTTCCCCCACTCCCCAACGCCACTTGCTACAACGCGGGAAACCCGCAAGGGCGCAGTGGCTCCTCCCCACTCCCAATATTCATGTGCAGCTTTTGATAGTGGCACAATTTCCTTACCGTAGTCAGATGAGCGATTTAAGTTTGTTCAATAACATAAAAAATTAATAGCAAATTTACGTACTGAGGTTACTCATGGCACTTCAATTAACAGTTCCAAACATTTCTTGTGAGGGATGTGCTGAAACAATTACGGAATCTATCCATACAATGGAACCCGATGCTAAAGTCGATGTCGATGTGAAAGCTAAAACTGTAACCGTAGAATCCGCAGCTTCTGAAGAGTCAATTAAACAAGCAATTGTTGCGGCTGGTTACACCATTGAAGGTTATCAGTAACTTCATGTAGACATAAAACTCACTCCCACTGAACCACTGACTTTCGCCCCAGAAGGGGCGATCTACTCGTGATTTGCCTCGCTTGTAAGTTATCAGTTGGAGTCAGTATTTTTAATAGCTTGAGTTTATGTAAATTTACTTAGCACTTTAGCAACGTGTAAAGGAAGATGAAACGAACAGTTTGCTTTTGCCAAAACTAGTTCTTATTTTCAAAGCTTCTAATTTTCTCTTTAGCTGGGGTAATCATTGCCTAAAAGTCTCTTTTAGAAACGGAGATTTAAAAAATATTGTAAAGCTTTAACAAATAGATTAAAAACAGCATAGGAGATATTGTCATAACAATGAATGAGGAATAGTGACAAATACTGAAGTTATTGTTCTACAGTTTTTTTAAAGTGTAGTTAAGCTGCGGATTTCACGGATAAATCTGGAAAAGTATAAATGCTTCTAATATCAGTACAATAGCTTTTCAAACCACTTCAGGAAGAAATAATTTACCTGATATTTTCCGGATTAGCGCAAACCGTTTATTGGATAACAATTTTAGATAATTAACTCCTGGAAATTACAGTCTTACTTTTCTACTGACAAACATTATTCAGTATTTATACTGTTTCAAAGAAAGTATCTCAGGACAGAAATTAAGTATCAGAAATTAAAAATCAGTGATTGTAGTAAAGAAAAAGTATTACGAGGAGATTAAATTGAAAATTGCTTGTAGATTGAACAACAAGACAATAAAATATGGGGTAATACCCCTCGCCAAGAATACAGGCATATTTGGTAATGGCAGAAAGCCTTATTAGGTTTTATCTGGTTCTACCCTTGAAATTTAAAAAGGGCAAAAAGCAAAGCAATGAAGATTTCTATTCTGGTCTTTGGAAGTGATAACTTTCTCGCCACACTTCCGGATCAGATCCGTGATGTCAGCACTTATAGCGTAGAAATTATCACTAATTTGAATCAAGCGGTGGCTCGGCTTCAGAACACACCGCCAGATATTATACTTGTGCAAGCGAGTAGTGATGGCAGCATAGAACTCTGCCATTGGCTTAAAGAACAGACAAAACTATCCTGGATTTATTGTATTCTGTTGGAGGATCGGCCCCAGCTACTAGCGATGCGAAATCAAAATGGCTGGGAGTGGGAGTTAGAAATGACTTCCGACGCACTTAGCCAAGGTGCGGATGCATATATTTGGCAGTTTCCAGAGAACAATATAATAGATGGTGCTTTGGCAGAGTTAACCGCCAGTCAACGCTTACTGCTAGCACAATTAACAGTAGGTTGGCGAAAAGCGCAGAAATACCGCGATTTGCTTCAAACTAACGATTTATTGTCAGCGATCGCCTTAGCGGATTCACTCACAGAATTGAGTAATCGCCGTGCTTTGGAGTGGGACTTACCCAGACAAATTGAAAAAGCCCGTATTAACGGGACTCCCTTAAGTTTAATTATTTTAGATGTAGATTATTTTAAAAAAGTTAACGATACCCACGGACATTTAGTAGGCGATCGCCTGTTGCAGTTGTTGTCTAATCGACTGCGGCATAATTTGCGGTATCAAGACACACCTTTCCGCTATGGTGGGGAGGAATTCGTAATTATTCTTAGCAATAGCACTTGTGAAGAAGCGCTAGTAGTAGCGCGTCGTCTCAATCGTATAGTTAGCGAACAGCCATTTACAATCAATAGTCAACTGTCAATCAACGTTACCATCAGTTTAGGAACAGCTTGTCTACGCCCAGAAGACGATACAAAAGGAATCAGCCTACTACATCGCGCCGATCAATACCTATTGCAAGCTAAAGCCACTGGGCGTAACCGGGTAATTGGCTGCGAAAATTACTTATCTGCGAAGACGGGAAGTGCAAAACTATGTCTTTTTAGAGCACAAATGTAGCACGACTCGGCAATTTTAATTGCCGTCAATATGGTAAAATGCGAAAAGTGGAAGGGTAATCAACCACTGAAAAAACCCTTATGCTACCTAACACGTAGACGAGGTAGTGCGGTCTTGGGGTCTCCCCAAGTTGAGCAACTGCCGTGCTGAACCTTGACAATTGAACATTAGTGAGTTCTATTCCATAGTTCTAGCCTCCTCCCAGGAATAGGTAAAATCTTCATGGGGACTAGACGAACAGCATTTAACAAAAAAACAAATTTTGGAGTAATCCAACTACGGTAGGGCATACCGAAAGTTAACGCTTGGGGAGAGAACTACCTCTGGGTTAGATACCGCAAGGAGTCTAATCTAAGTGGACTCGTAGAACCAAGAATCTCCTGACTTATAGTCAGGAGAGTGTCAACCCCTACCTCACATCTTCGAGTCGCTTCTTCATGAAAGTTAGGAGTCAATGGTCATTGGTCATTAGTCATTAGTCATTGGTTTTTAGCAAAGGACAAATGACAAATGACAAATGACATTTTCAAACTTTAATAAACCAACGTTGCTTATACATTACGTAGGCTACAGCTAACCATAACAGCACAGTCACAATCGCAAAAATCAGTGAACCATTAAACGCACCCGCCCAAGATGCGAACAGATTTTGGTAAATCCAATTATAAGTGCTGGGAGCATTTTCCCCTGTACCAACAGTTGTTTTCACCAGGATTTTAATCAGCAGCACAGAAGCGACGAAAATAGAAATCGCATTTAATCCCATAATTTCAAAAGCTTTACCCCAACGCCTCACCCGCCGCACTTCGATTAATTCGTAACAAGCTGCAAGTAACAATAATGCCCAGCCAGTAGTAAAAACCACATAAGAACTCGTCCAAAGTTTTTTATTGATGGGAAATAGGAAATTCCACATTCCACCAATTACCAAACAACTCAGACCAAACAAGACTAAATTAATACTTGTTTTAAAATTTATACCTTTTTGATTGCGTATCCACTGTCCAGTAAAGTAGCCAGCAAGGACGCTAACAACGGCGGGAATCGTGCTAAAAAGTCCTTCCGGATCGCCCATAAAATTAAAACCATCACCTTTATACAGGTGTGCTTTAGGAATTATCAAACGGTCAATATAAGCGCCTAAATTTCCTTGTTGCGTTAATACACCAGCGCCATAACCGGGAACTGGTAGATACATCATCCCTAACCAATAACCAATGAGTAACACCCCTGCCAAGATCCATTGACCTTTACGCGGAAGCTTGAGAATTGCCAAGCTTGCCAGTAAGTAAGCAACACCGATACGTTGTAACACCCCCATCATGCGGATACTACTGAAGTCAAAAGTCCACACACCCTGATTCCAAAAGCCGTTGAGTAGTAACCCCAAGGCAAAGAGAATAGCCGCACGGCGAAAGATGCGCCAGTAGACAGAACCACTCGGTTTGTTTTCTTCAGTGTATTTGGAGAGTGAAAAACTCATTGCCACACCGACAATGAAGAGAAAGAAAGGAAATACAAAGTCAGGGGGTGTACATCCGTGCCATTGGGCATGAAGTAGTGGGGGGTAGACATTGGGTTCGGCGATGCTAGCCATATTGACAAGAATCATGCCAGCAATGGTTAGACCGCGAAAAACGTCAAGTGAAGTTAGGCGCATAAATGAAAATTGATATTTGAATTTTCTTTGAGTCTCACGCAAAGGCAAGCCAGCGCCCTTCGGGTTCACCAGTTCCCTACGGCGGGAAACCCGCCTTCAGGACTGGTTCACCGTGGGCGGGTTTCCCGACTTGAGGCGACTGGCGCGCAAAGGCGCAAAGTTTTTCTTCGCGTCTTTGCGCCTTGGCGTGAGTTATTCATTCCTTGGGAAAACCTGTCCAAATTTTAATACTATTCTCTATGGTTGCTTGATATTCAGTTCTTGAAACGGTTCTGAGGATTCCTCTAATTTTAAACTGCCAACAGATTTACCGTTAATTTGCAAAGTATAGTTACCCTGTTGCAAGCTCTCTAAATAATACACTCCCGCATCGTTGGTGATGGAAAATCCCCGCTTACCAGAGTTAGAGTCTATAGCTTCTACTCTTGCCCCTGCAACTGCATTACCTTGGGCATCTGTAACCACCCCCGATCGCGAGTAGGATCTAGTCAGTGCTATCAGTACAGGAGTGTAACTTCCAGCAACCACATCCACAGCTAATGCATCAACAGTAGTTTGCCAATCAGCAGGAAACCCAGATGGATCGATGTCGAGGCGATAAGTTCCAGGCGCAAGACGTACACTAGTGCGATCGCGTCGAATGTCTGGTTTAAAATAGCTAATAGAGCGGTTGTTAATCACAAATAGCGACTCAACATTTTCTGTATAAATTTTTTCACCTGCATCGCGTTTGCCATTACTGTTGCGGTCAAAAAATGGCTGAATCAACAAGCCTCCTTGTGTTCGCAAGTAGTTAGAATGGCGATCGCCTGGGCTAATACCGCCTTGAGTATTCAAGCTGGAAACTAAATCTATGCTGAAACTCCCTTGGTCTGAAGTTACCGATACACCTTGATAACGCCCCCGCAACAGCAATCCTGGTAAAATTGCTGATGATAATGTCACCATTGGTCCACTACCCTGAGAACCAATGCCATAACCTACCTGTGCTTCCCACAGATAGCTACCATCATTTGTCTGTTCTGGCGAACGATAGCGCCAGCCTAAATTTAGCAAGTTATCGCTACGATTTTGGCTCTGTGTTTCATAGCTTAACAGTAGTGAGCTTCCCGTATTAGAAAAGCGGTCTTGAGACAAGTTGTAGGTAAGTTCAGATAAAGTACCGACTTCGTTACCGCGTTGTGCTAATTCTAATCTGCCGAGACGTTGCAGTAAATTCCAACGCAAGCGATTTTCTGTATCTAGACTGGCACGAGCAAAGGTAAAAGCATCTTTACTGCTAAAGTTAAGTTGCACTCCACCAGCTATACCACTACGGCTGTCACTGTTTGCAAATAAGGTAAAGCCAGGAGACACTCGCCAATCTAGATTCAAACGATTAGAATAGCGATCGCTTGTAAATGCAGCACTGACGCTAGGGGATGGATCATAACGTATGTCTGCGTTCCACAGCCACTCATCACCAGTTAGTGCAGACGCTGCTACCTGTAAAGGCACATTTGAGGGACGATAAAATAATTCCGCCATTGCTCTAGCGGATTCGTCATATACTCCACCTAAGCCTACCGTTAGATTTTCCGATAAACCCCAACGCCCAGCAATTCCACCCCGAAAATCGGAAAATGTGCCCAACAAACCTGAATTTTCGGAATCAGAATTTAAGCGTCGCAACCCACCAGAAACAATGTACGCTGATGTTTTGGCTGGCAACTGTCCTGGTACACTAGAAAAACTCGCTTCCCGAATTTCTGGTTGAGCAGTGAGTCGTCCTTGAGGATAAAGTAAAACCCGATAACTTCCGCCAGCAAATTGGTTACTACCCTTGATATTTTCAAAGCGGTAAATTCCAGAAGAATCAACCAAAACCTCTGCAATAACGCGATTGCCAAAACTTTGCGTTAACCGCACTAAAGTACCCGGTTCTGCTTTACCAGAAATTGTGCGTCCGATTGAGCCTGCTTGTAAACGTTGGCGAGGATCTGTTGAACCAGCACCGAAGAATTGAGGAGGTGCAAACCCCCGTCGTTGAATGAATGTAAAACCCCAATATTCATCTGTTCCCTGAGTTTGCCAAAAAGACTCTTGGGAACCGAGAATATAATCAGCTTGATTAGTTTGTCGCAGAAATTGAGCATCAGCAATTTTCCAAGTTTGCCAATCTTGCAAGTTGCGTTGTTCGGTACGGATAAACCACGATCCACCAAAAGCGCTACCAACAGCGGCTAAATCACCTCTATAACTTGGCGATCTGGTTTCAGTTCCGCTAGCATTCACCTTTTGCTCAAACGCTGCTATATTTAACTTTGCAGGTGTAAGCCGTGGCAAGCCTTCTAATAGAATCGGGGTTTCAGTTTCGTCAACACTATCTTTTGATTGATTCAACCAAGGTACTTCTAACTCAATTGCGTACTCGTTGATGTCAAATTTTGCTGTCACCCCAAACAGAGTTTGTAAATCTGGAGTTGCAAAAACTAATCCTAGTTCTGGATCGGTGCGAAGTTTTTTCGGGTCAATGCGAGTTACAATACCAGGCGATCGCACTTCTAATTGACCGTCTGATAAAGTGGTGACTTTTAATTTTAACCCTTCAATTACAGCATCATAGGGTAAAAGCCAATTCTCAAAATTAATTGCCTGTGTCCCGTCTTCTTGTCCTCGCACCAAAATGCTGGGATTGACATTCCGCTTGCCTACATTCAACCCAACCGGAAATATACTGGGTGGTCCTGGGTCTTTTTTAGGCAATTCCACTGACGGAGTGGGTATCGATGTTTCTGGCTTGATAGGAGGAAGAGGAGGAGTAGGAGGATTTGCTCCCCCAGTCGGAGTGGGAAGAGGCGTTGGTGGTTGGACAACCGGAGGAGGAGTAGGAGGATTTGCTCCCCCAGTCGGAGTGGGAAGAGGCGTTGGCGGTTGGACAACCGGAGGAGTAGGAGGATTTGCTTCCCCAGTCGGAGTGGGAAGAGGCGTTGGCGGTTGGACAACCGGAGGAGGAGTAGGAGGATTTGCCCCTGTTGGGATGGTAAAAAGAAAGTAAAAGGCAAAAGGTAGAAGTGACATTTTGCACCACGCTTTTACCCGCTTGGAATTGAAATCACAAGCTAATAGCAGCAGTCCTCTGAAGACGACTGTCAAGCAATAGTTCTTCCACTTCAATTGGTAGATACTTTTAGGCTGGGAATTGATTCTCAAGTACAATATCCAGTAGGTGGAAGATGTTAGTAAAAGGTGATAAAAAATATAATTATTCACTTTTTCCCTTTTACTTTTTAATATTGGGTATAGGTAATTTATTTGTTTCAGGTGATGCAGCTTTTTGAGGCGGGATACTGACATTAAGATTGAAAGGAAGTTTGCTTTTATTCTTACCTTCACCCGTTATTAATTCACCACTTAGTTGATAGTTACCAGCAGTCAAATTTTGGTCTTTACTAGGAAAACTGAGTAATAAATTTCGCTTATTTTCTGCTATGATTGCACTAGGTATGACGCTACCAGTTTTAATAATTCTTTCTCCCTGCTTTAGCGTCCAGTTGAGTGAAGCTCGAGCCGATGCTTTACCAGTATTGCGAACCAAGACCTGAATCTGTTTTTGTTTATCATTAAAGCTGGCGCTATCTACAGCTAAATTTGGAGAAACTTTACCCTTGCGGACATAAACTGTCACCCCAATTCGAGTTTTGAGATTAATAGCAACGCCATTTTTATCTAGTGTGGTTGTCTCTTTGAGATTCTCCGTAAAAACCACTGCTCGATATTCGCCATCAGGGAGATTGGGAGCGAGTCGAGAAATCAGGCGTATCCGTCGAGTTTGTCCTGGTGGTACAGTCAACTCTCGAGGCGAAAATTGCAGATAGGGACTCAGGTCATTAGCATTAGGAGCAATGGTTTGAAATCCGCCATCACCATAGGTGAAAAATTCAACATAAACACGAGCGCGAAGGGCTTCTTTACTCGAGTTAGTGAGACTGATTATACCGTCAGATTTCCCGCGATTTGCATCTGCTTCAATCGTCAAAGGTGATAAGCTAACCTGTGCAACAGCGGCACTAGAAAAAAGACATATTCCTGATAGCGCCCAAGCACTTAGACGCAAAGCAGTACGGGCAATTTGATACTTCATAAGCTATTGATAATTTAGAATTAAACTAAGGAGAAAAACCCGATAGATAGATAGCTGGATTTGATGAAATTTTAAATCTCAGCTAGTAGAGGGTGTAGAGGTAGCCGGAGATGCAAGATTATCGATTTTAATAAGCCTTTTTTGCTACCTATTTATAATTCCCTAACTTTGTGTAAAACTAACAGGGTCAGACTCAAAATCACAATTTTTTTAGAATTAAATTATTCTTTAATTGAGGAATTATAAACAGCATAAAAGACGCGATTACTCGCGTCTGGTTAACCGTCAAAATGATTTTGACAAATTACTAAAAGTTTGAGATGATAAAAGCTAGATTTTTTCAGTCAGAGTCAATAGCCCATAATTATTCACCATTAAATATGGACTATTGGCTATTATCTACAGAATTAATTCCCTGTCGCTGTCAAAGTCACGCTGTACTTATAGTTGCCTGAAGGAAGAGGAGTGCCGTAGGATTGGTTGTAGGCATGCATACCTACCTGGAGTGGAACCGTAGAACCAGCACTAATGCTTGTAGAGCCACCGTTGTAAGTCAAATAGTTACCGTACTGATCAAAAACCCCTCCATACGCATAAGTACTAGCTGGATTAGAAGCATCTGGCACAACATCTCCCATTGAGAGGGAACCAGCCCCAGTGCAGGTAAGGCTGATGTTAGCCATTGTTCCCCCATACCCTGGCCAGGCAATCAAACCATCATTTTGATTGCCATCACCGTTGACATCCCACTGCTGCAAAGAACCGCTAGCAGTGGCACTATTAAAACTACATGCACCAGGTACACTGCCATTAAAGGTAACAGTAGCGGTTTCAGCACTAGCAACGCCAGCAAAGCCAACAGTGCCTAAAAGCATTAGAGCAGAAGCGAATAAAGAACGACGTAGCATGAAAAAATCCCCTTATTGCAAATAAAGTTGTCAATTGAACAATTAATTGGGAAATGGCTTACGGTGGAGTGATGGTAACATTCAAATTGAGGGCATAATTGTAAGTTCCTGCGGTGAAAGCAACAGGACGTTCTACACCCAACCGGAATTCTAGATTTGTCTGGCCTGGTGGTAGACTGGCACTAGCATTACCCTCATCACTTCTTAGGCTGGTTGAGTTAAAGTTGACAAACCCCACGCGTGTTGTGCCATTTGGATCTGCTGAAGCACCAGATAGGAGGCTAGGAGGCAAAACGGTAATTTTGGCAACTCTGTCAAGCGGTACGCTGACGGTGAGAGTCGCCGGGGTGGCTGACTCAAGCACTTTCATATTTCCCCCCACTGCCTGTAAATTGCCAGAGGTCAAATTGCTGAAAGTTACCTCAGCTACTGCAACCGCATTGCTCACGACAAAGTTTATTACTATCAATCCAGAAGTCAACGCCAAACGGTGAAACATGATTGAATCGCCTTATTACTTAGCCTTGCCCTGCATCAGTGCATAGCTCAAATTTAAGCAGCATAGGATACTAAAGCTATAGTGATAATACTGAAAAAGAGACAAGTGAATTAAATTCCGTCAAGCTACCTACTTTGAGATGATTTATATAAAGCCTTAAAAATTCTGCTCTAACCGCTGAAAGTCGCGCTGTACTTCATTTTAGAGAGTTTTATTGTGAGGCCAGTTTTGAAGGCTTGTGTAAAGATATAGCGGTTCTCGTTTGAATGTAATACACAATAGGGACACGGCATTGCCGTGTCCCTACAATTATTTTTATTTGATGAAAGTAAAAATAAAAAGTTCCAAAAGAATATGGAACTTTTTATTTATATATCAAAATTCTACTGAGATTCGTACTGGCTTGAACGTCTTTAAATAGCGTAAAATACAGTTTTTGTAGTATGGCTCAAAAAGCGCGCACAAGAGGGACGGGCGAGACGCCCATCCCACAAGAGAATCATAACGAAAGTTGTTAAGGAGTGACGGTTAAGGTAACAGCATAAGTATAAGTTCCCGCAATGAAAACTTCGGGTCGCTCTACCAACACATCCACCTCTAAATCGAGGTTGCCCGCAGGCAAACTCCCACTTCCACCGCCAACATCACTTCTCAGGTTAGTCGAACCAAACTTTAAAAACCCAATGTGGTTTGTACCTTGTGGATCGTTACTAGGCCCAGATACCAAATAGGGAGGCGAAACAGTAATTGTGGCAGGGTTGTTGGATTGAACGCTAAGTCTGGCAGGACTTGATGACCGAAATGTTTTCAAATCGCTACCAGAAAATATTGTGTCTACGGTAGGGGGGGTAACATTACCAAAAGTAACTTTTTCTGGAATTGTTCCACTAAAGTCAATATGAGCAGTATCAGCTAGCACAGCCGGAGCGAGAGCGATGCTACTTGCCAGCAGCAAGCCGGAGGTGAATGCCAGACGATAAAACATGAGGAAATTGCCTTATTACTTTACTTTGTTTTGCATTAGTACCTTGCTCTCAAATTAGCTATCAAATTAGACCAAAGCTTCAGTAAAAATACGCGAATATAACGGCAAGCTCATTTGCGTGAAAATATTTATTAAAGTTTAAAAAATCTGCTCTAAACGCTGAAAGTCGCGCTGTACTTCATTCCACAAAGTCTTATTGTGGGGGTCAGTTTTCAAAGCTTTTTGAAGATATACTTTCGCTTTAAGTAACTGGTTTTCCGCAATTAGCGCCCGTCCCCAAAGTTGATAGGCGATCGCTTGCCACTGACGTACTTCTGCATCTTCTGGTAAACGTGCTGCTAAAGCTTCCGCGAGTGCGATCGCCTGTGGAAACTTTCTTTCTTTTAAAAATCGCTGCAACTGTTCGTAAGTCTTCCATTTCAAACGCTGTTCTATTTCCGACACATGAGGCGGCTGAGGTGTCGGTTTCTTCTTCGCTGTTTGTTTAGCAGTTGGTTCGGTTGGGGTTGTCTTGATTTCCTGATGAGTTGCGGTGGTTGGTTGAGTTGATTTTTGGGTTATTTGTTCTGGCGGTATTACCTGCAATAGCAATTTATATGCCTCGGTTAAGGCAATAAACTTTTCTTTAGCTTTTTTATCATCTGGATTGATATCGGGATGATATTGCTGCGCCAGTCGTCGGTAAGACGCTTTTATGTCGGCAAAAGAGGCTCCCGACCTTAAACCCAATAAACGATAGCAATCTCCAAGATCCATCTTGAGCTATTTGAAGCACGAATATCAGCTTAAACCATAAAGCTTAAAGGTTGAAGTACTAATGGTAAAGACCAAATTGCCACTTTTAAGAGTTAGGAGGCGCGGAGTTAGGAGGCGCGGAGTTAGGAGTTGGGAGTTGGGAGTTGGGAGTTGGGAGTTGGGAGTTGGGAGTTGGGAGTTGGG
>JBHYDF010000243.1:0-11836 GCA_051861145.1 Nostocaceae cyanobacterium | reverse complement strand
TGGCTCAAATTTCGCGTCTGGGACAAACCCATTAAAATGGGTTAAAACTCTTACCAAGTCGGTTTATAACCAATATAGAGACGCAACAAAGGCGCGCGTCTCTATACAGCCCGAAATTTATTTTATTGCTCTATTTGAGCCTTAAGTAAAAAATCATGCAGATGGACGAACCACTCTAATCAATTTACCTTTCAAAGTTTCTTCAGCAGAAATAACCTCATGGATTCGTGTTGCCAGTCTATTTCTATCTTTATCATTTGTACAAACGATAATGCCAGCGTGGTCAGGTTGTAAGCGGTGCAATCGGATAAAATCATATCGATTGAGTGTCAAAATAGCGCGGTCTTTGCTAATAGCAAATGCCAACACCTCTTCATCAGGAATTGCCTGATTTGCATTCCCAGCTTCTTGAACCGTTAGGATATCGTGACCCATAGCGCGTAATAATTCGCTGACTGCGCGAGGAAATTGTTCATCTGCATAGAGATGCGCCACAGTTCAAGCTTCCTGATTCTTGCGAATAGCCTCTTCTATTTCTTTAGCGTGTGCATCTGCATAAGCCCAAGCATTGACTAAATCTGCTGCACTAATATGAGGATAATCATCTAAAAGTTGTGCTTCACTAATACCTTGACTGCGAGACTCTACTAATAACCAAACTGGTATGCGAGTCCCTGTGATACAGGCTTCACCACCACATACACCAGGAGTTTTTGTAATACCATGTGAACTATTACTTAAAGTTTGGGTCAAAATTTGTATTGCTTCTGCTTTCTCAGTTGGAGTTAATGCCAAAATTTGTGTTTCTAATTCTTTGAGTGTCATAAATTTACCATTTTGAAACTTTGCAAAATTCTCTAGCCACCAATTTATAGCCGTTTTCAATTGTCTAGTGATTATTCATTATTATGTGTTAATTTCAAACGCGATCGCATTTGGTGTAGATAGTAAGGTGATTTTGGTCAGAGGCGCAATTAGTAATAAAAAATGTAATATTCTCTTGTGGGGTGGGCCAGACAGCCCACCCTCATACTAATTGGAAATTTTACAGCTATTTTCAGGTGAATAGACCATATTGGCAATGGAGGGCGGGTTTTGTTTCAATCTCGAATTAAAGCAAGAAGTGCCGTGAAATAAATTTCCGGCTGTGTAGAGACGCGACGCCAGGTGCTACAACGGGGGGAACCCCCCTCCGGGTTCACCAGTTGCCAGGGCGCGGGAAACCCGCCTACAGCACTGGTTCACCGCAACGCACTGGCTCAAATTTCGCGTCTGGGACAAACCCATTAAAATGGGTTAAAACTCTTACCAAGTCGGTTTGTAACCGACTTTAGCTTCGGTTCCCGAAATTTATTTCCGGGCTTATTTGAGCCTTGTTGACGAAATTACGAATAATCTAAGTAATATTCAGTATAAAAATCAAGTTTTTGTAAAGTTGGTTTCCATTTCGGAAACAAGCCTGACAAAAGCTGTAGCTAAAGGCTAACTTATTTATTAATCACAAGCCGTCCCAGCAGCTATGGTAAAAGAATTAGCAATACGCACCTGTGGACTGACTAAGCAATTTGACAGACACGTTGCCGTTAATAATATTGACTTAGATATTTATGCAGGTGAAGTTTACGGACTAATTGGCCCGAATGGTGCGGGAAAAACGACACTCATCCGGATGTTAGCAGCAGCAGAGGAACCAACTACGGGTGAGATTTATATTAATGGCGATCGCTTGTTGCGCGATCGCAGTAACCCAACTCTCAAGCGTCGTCTTGGTTACTTACCGGATGACTATCCGTTGTATGAGGAACTCACAGTCTGGGATTACTTAGATTATTTTGCCCGTCTGTACCGTTTACGAGAACCGCGCCGTACCCAACGTCTGCATGAAGTTTTAGAACTGATCCAGCTTGGTAATAAACGCAATAGTTTAATTTCCACTCTCTCGCGGGGGATGAAGCAGCGCTTGAGTTTAGCGCGAACAATCATTCATGAACCAATTGTACTGCTTTTGGATGAGCCGGTTTCCGGACTTGACCCGATTGCGAGGATGAAGTTTCGGGAAATTATCAAAGTTTTGCAAGAAGCGGGGATGACAATATTAATTTCCTCCCATGTTCTCAGTGACTTAGCGGAACTGTGTACTTCAGTGGGAATAATGGAACTTGGATATCTGGTAGAAAGTTCCTCGCTACAAAAACTTTACCAGCGTCTTGCTCGCCAGCAAATTATTATCTCAACATTAGGGAAGTTAGAGGAACTTCTGGGGGAACTGAAAAATAATTCTTTAGTGCAAGAGTGGGAGGTGATGTCAACAAAAAATAGCGTGCGAGTGAACTTTTCTGGGGAACAGGAAGATTGTGCGGATTTATTGCGATCGCTTATCCAAGCTGGTGTTCCTATCAGTGAATTTCACTGCACTCAAGAGGATTTGGAAACAATTTTCCTCAAATTAGGTCATAAACAAGCATCCTAAAGAGATTTTGGATTTTGGATTTTAGATTTTGGATTAGTCATTAGTCATTGGTCATTAGTCATTAGTTATTAGTTATTGGATTTTTCCCTATGCCCCATGCCCAATGCCCAATGCCCAATGCCCCATTCCCCACTCCCCACTCCCCATTTTTCTGGAGAAATTTAATTTATGTTGGTCAATTTTCTAGATAGGATTGGCGACTGGAATCCGCAATTATTGCGGGAAATAAAAGGTCGCTTGAAAGTTTTTCCTGTTCTAATTTCCTGTGGTGTTTCCCTAATTGGTCAACTAATACTATTCTTATTCCAATTGGGAGATTTGCCAGGCGAAAAATATTCAATGTCTGCCCCATATTGTCGTGTAGGTGTAAGTTATAGAGAACAACTAACGCAACTTTACCCACAAATTAATAGACTGCAACAACAAATAAGTGTCTTTAGCAAGGCTAAGAACGCAACAAAAGTTCAAGAATTCACAGAAAAATTAGAACAGCTAAAGGCAGAAGAAAGTAATTTAAATAAAATTTTGTACAATCAATTCTGCCCTTCAGACCAAATTAATATGCAACTATGGTGGCGAGACCACTGGGAATATATTTTTCTCACTCTGAGTGTGGTTTTTATTTTCACATTGTTAGTTGCAGGGACTTATTTACTGATAAATAACTTAGCTCAAGAAGAACATCGGGGTACGCTAAATTTCTTGCGTCTCAGCCCTCAGTCAGAAGTAAGTATTTTGACTGGTAAAATGTTAGGAGTTCCGATTTTAATTTATCTCGCAGTTACTGCCGCGATTCCTTTACATTTGATAGCAGGACGTTCCGCCAATATAGCCTTTAGTAACATTTTCAGTTTTTACATTCTTTTGGTTGCCAGTTGCATATTTTTCTACAGTATTGCATTATTATTTGGCTTTTTTAGCCGTTTCTTTAGTGGATTTCAACCTTGGTTGGGTAGTGGCACGGTTTTGATTTTTTTGATATTTACATTACAGATGGCATACGCTAGCCCATCATATTTGGACAATGCCGCGCCTTGGTTGAAATTGTTAAGCCCTTTAGACATGACGGGTTATTTATTCCCTAATTTATTCCATAGATATAGATGGGAAGAACTAGAAAAATTGCAGTTTTTCTATCTGCCAGTAGGAAAAAACCTTGTCGGTCTTTTGAGTGTACATTTAGTTAATTATGGCTTGTTAACTTACTGGATTTGGCAAGGGTTAAAGCGCCGCTTCCGTAATCCCAATGCTGCAATGTTGAGTAAGGGTCAGAGTTACTTATTGGTAGCTTGTTCGCAAGTAATTATGTGGGGATTTACTCTACAATATGTAGAAAATCATTGCCCGCCTGGTCTTCCTTACAAGCCATCTATTTGCTACTACGATTTGAATCAGCAAATCAGTCAACAACTTGCTTTGCCAATTTTCTTTAACTTATTATTGCTATTTGGTTTAATTGCAATTCTTTCACCTCACCGTCAAGCCGTACAAGATTGGGCAAGGTATCGACATCAAAATGTTTCTAGTCGCAAAGGCTTTTGGCAGAATTCATTATTGCAAGATTTAATTTTGAGTGAAAAAAGTCCGGCGTTAGTAGCAATGGCGATTAATCTTGTCATAGCTAGCACCCCATTTGTAATTTGGATTTTACTTGCCCCTGCTTTGAACGTTAATCATACCAATAGCGTAAATTGGCTGATTAACGAAATTGGTAGGTTGAAGGCAATTTTAGGTGTAGGATTGTTTATCACCTTGATGATGATTTACGCTACTATTGCGCAAAAAATGCTGATGATGAAAACTATCAAGCGTTCTTTTTGGGCAATTGGTATTGTCGCCGCAGCGATATTTTTACCACCTATGATTCTGGGAATGCTGGGTATTCAAGCTTCTGAAACTCCTATTCTGTGGCTGTTTTCTACTTTTCCTTGGGCAGGTTTAGAACACGCCAGCAAGGTAACAATTTTTATGGCACTTTTGGGTGAATTTAGTGTGTTGGTATTGTTAAACTTGCAATTGACACGGCAAGTAAGATTAGCAGGCGAATCTGCAACTAAAGCATTGTTAGCGGAAACTTAATAAAAATGTTAGTGGATAGTGGTTAGTGGATAGTGGATAGTAGTTAGTGCTAAACAAACAACTACTAACTACTAACTACTAACTCCCAACTCTCAACTCCTAACTCCTCATTCCTCACTCCTAACTCCTAACTTTTTTACTATGATGTACAATTTGCTAGACCGACTGGGAGACTGGAATCCTCAATTTTTGCGAGAACTAAAAGGTCGTCTACAATCACGCAATTTACTAACAGTAATTGCTATCTCTCTGCTGAGTCAATTTTTACTGTTCATCTCTTTCCAAACTCAGCTACCAGTTTCTAGAGAACCTGGCGATCCAATTGTTAGCAATTCCAATAAATATTGCACAGGAAGTCTTATATATGGATTACCAGAATGCCTGCAAGATGGGTTTGGTAATACAATCATCGATTGGCATTTGTGGTGGCTAGACCTATTTACATGGCTTAGTCTTATCGGCTGTTTCACTCTTTTAGTAGCAGGAACCTATCTAATTATCAGCGATTTAGCTACTGAAGAACGCCGTGATACGCTCAATTTTATTCGCCTGAGTCCCCAACCCCATCAAAATATTTTATGGGGGAAAATCCTAGGAGTTCCGATTTTATTATATTTGGGAATAGCCTTAGCAATTCCTTTGCATTTCTGGTCAGGATTAGCTGCAAACATTCCTTTAGGTCGAATTCTTAGCTTCGATGTTGTAGTCTTGACTGCTTGTTTTTTCTACTACAGTGGTTCACTTTTATTTAGTGTTGTTGGTTCTTGGTTGGGTGGTTTCCAAGCTTGGTTAGGTAGTGGGTTAGTTCTCGGTTTTCTAATATTAACTAAGCAATGGCTAATCGATATCTCAAGTGATTATCCCTGGCTGGTACTAAATTTCTTTAACCCATTTTTCTTTATTCCTAATCTATCGTTTAGTTCCAGCTTTTCAAACGTTACGTGGGAAAAATTTCATTGGTTTGCTCTGCCATTGGGAACTAGTTTTTTCGCTATAATTGGTATTGCGCTGTTGAATTACAGCATTCTGACACGTTTTATTTGGCTGGCTTTACAGCGTTGCTTTCGTAACCCCAACGCCACTATGTTCAGTAAGCAGCAAAGCTATTTGTTCATGTCTTACTTTGCTGTTCTGATGTTAGGATATGCGAATTGGCAAAAATTAGTCGGAGGTAGATTTTCTTACCCTACATATTTGATGAAAGAAAATCTCGCCATCCTATTGTTTTTGCATATGTGGCTGTTTTTGTATTTAATTGCTGCTATCACTCCTCATCGCCAAACGATACAAGATTGGGCACGCTACCGTCGAATTCCTCAAAATCAAAAGTTGCGGAATAGTTCTTTATTTCAAGATTTAATTTGGGGTGAAAAAAGTCCGGCGCTGGTAGCGATCGCTTTAAATGCAATAATTGCGATCGCTTCTTTAAGTCTGTTGGTTTTTCTGACCGAAGATAATGTTAAAGACAAAATTGATGCTGTTTACGCTTTAGCTTTGTCTGGTAGTTTAGCAATGATTTATGCCGCATTAACCCAACTAATATTATTCATGAAAAGTCAGCAGCGAATTTTCTGGGCTGTTGGTATCCTTAGCGCTGTTATTGTATTACCAGTAATAGTTTTAGGCATTTTGCTTCACAACCCAGCTAACAGCACTTTTCTGTGGCTATTTTCAGTAGCAGCACCACTTGTCGCCTTGTACCCGTCTGGAAATTCACTATCATCAATAACAGTCTTTTTTGCAATTATCGCTCAAGGTATAATTTTCGGATTATTAGTCTTCCAATTGCGGCGACAATTGAAAAAAGCAGGAGAGTCAGCCACAAAAGCAATGCTTTTAGAAAAAGTTAGGAGTTAGGAGTGAGGAGTTAGGAATTAAGAATTTTGAGTTTTGAATTGAAAATTTTCTTAACTGATATCTTCCACCCTTCAGGTGGAAGATATCAATTAACCCATTTTAATGGGTTTTAGCTTTCAGTCGGAACTTTAGTTCACGGCACTTGGTGCAAAATATAACTTAAACTCCTAACTCCTAACTCCTAACTTTTTATTTCATCACCTTCCTGACTATTTCTGGAATTTGAGAAGGACGTCCAGCGACGGGGATTTTTGCTTCTGCAAAAGCTGCTAATTTGCTTTTTGCTGTACCAAAGTCTGGATGGCGTCCGATAACTGCGGCTAATGTCCCTGTCTGACGCCAATGTTTTGCAGGCGGTGCATGAGTACCCGCTATATAAGCAACTACTGGTTTATCTATTGCTTCAGCAATGTACCGCGCTGCTGCTTCTTCTCTACCTCCACCCGGTTGACCGACTAGGACGATCGCTTCTGTAGTTTCATCTTCATCAAAAATTTGCAACCACTGAATAAATGATGAACCAACGATCGCATCACTACCAATACTGACACTTATCGATTGCCCTAAGCCTGCTTTGGTTAATTCTCTGGCTACTTCATAGGTAAGGGTTGTACTGCGACTAATTATTCCCACTGAACCTGGTGTGTAAAATTCACTTGGTTGAGTACCTAAAAGAATTTTCCCCGGTACGATGATACCCGGACTGTTCGGCCCGACTATCAAGGTTTCTGTTGCCTCGGCTTTGCGTAATAATTGCACCATATCTAATGGCGGTACACCTGGGGAAATAATAATAATTTGACGAATTCCAGAGGCGATCGCTTCTAATGCTGCATCTAAAACTTGATAAGCATGTACGCAGATGATTGCAGTATCAATTATTCCAAATGTCTCTACTACCTCCTCTACAAGGTCGAATACTGCTAATCCGTAAATTTGCTGTCCACCACATCCAGGATCTACCCCAGCGACTATATTCGTACCATATGCTTTCATTTGAGCAACATCAGTTGCTGAGATAAATTCACGGAAACCCTGAATTAAAACTTTGCTGTCTGGCGTTAAATTCATAAAAAGTATGGTAATTTAGGAAACTCACGAGCTTGAGCCACGGTCAAAAAAATGACACAGAATATGTGTCATATCAATTCAATTTGTACTAGAATTAAAACTAAATTTGTCTTAACGCTCAGTGCCACAAAAAACATCGAATTGACTCTTGCTAGTGAAGTTCAGTTGCGATGCTCAATTCATATTCTGAATCAGCTAGTTTTACTTAGGTATAACTAATCCATCAAGCATCAATCCTAAGTAAAAACCCTTAAATGGCAACATTATAGTGTTAATTTACACCCCCTTACTGTGCTAAAACCTATGGGTAGATAGGTTATAGTTCGTTATTGTGACATTGAGTTTATTTATCTATTTTGCCGTAGATGCTACCCCAAATTACGGTAAAGATATCAAATGTTTTTATTTTTTATGAGTGGTTGGTTTGGCAAGACGGACTGCTTCTGCTACTGCTTCATCTAAATTTTCTACCACTACTACAGATGCATCGCTTGGGAGTTTAAGAGATGTCAAATATTCAATCACATTATTAAACTCGGATCCAGCAAGACGAACAACTAAGCGCGGTAATAGGGTTTCGCGACGGCTTTTGCTACCATTAGAACGCAATGCCTGTGGTTTAATTTCGCTTCTATTTTCTTGGACAAAATTAGCAATTACTTCTGCTACTTCATCACTTTGAGGAATACTACCGAGGAAATTAATTAGTATCACCTGAATAGTTTTGTCGATAGATAAAATGTGCAAAGCTCTATCTAGGCGATCGCGAAAAGTAGTCGGTGAGGTATCGGTGGGGAAAGCGTGGCGCAGATTCAAACAAACACCAGGTTTGCCACCAGCATTAACTACACTATCCAAAGTTGCCAATACTGAACCAGTACCGTTGCCTAAAATACCGATTTTCCCGTGTAGTTCTACCCCATCCCAGTCGCCTAAATTATGGTTAAACTCTACACTGCTATGACGCCTAACCATTTTCATCGCCATCTCCGCGATATCTGGATGACGCGCGATCGCTCTTTCGTTGACGCTGACGTTACCATTCAAAGCCATAACTTGACCGGAGGAACTCACCGCTAGGGGATTAATTTCCACCAAATCCAGGTCTTTTTCCACAAATAAATGGTACATCTTTTCGACAACAGTGCTTACTGTTTGCATTAAAGCACCTTGCAAACCCATTTTTAAAGCCAGCCTTCGCGCATAAAATGGCGAAAATTCCTGTTCTACTACAACATGCTGCATTTTTTCTCCAGCGGATTCCCAATCAATACCCGCTTCTTTGCAACCTAAAAGTATTGGTCGGCAAACAGCAGTATCTAAAACCACCGCCAAATAAAATTCCTCTTCAGCTTCATACTTAGCTTCAGCCAGTAAAACTTCTGGTAATTCACCTAAAATTGGCAAATTAAAAATATTTTGTGCAGCAGCGATCGCATCTATAGTTGTTTCTACAAACCTGACTCCACCTGCTTTTGCTCTTTCACCTCCATGCACCTGAGATTTCAGTACAATGGGGTAGCTAATTTTCAATCTTTTTAAATCTGTTGGATGGTCTATTCTTTGAGAAGGTAATACGGGAATATTTATATTCCGAAACCATTCTTTTACTTGATACTCTAGCAAATCCATAGGATACACACCTTTACTTGAGCCACTTTTGTTGACTTATGGTGCTTTCTAAAACATTAATTCGGCACCAGGTTTGCAAAATAAAAATTTGTCTCCTATTAAAAATTATTTTTTCTCTCATTAATTCTATCCAATTCAGTAAATCAGGTAAATTCATGGTAATAGTTGCCCTTTTTTACTATTACCTACGAATACGTGATTAACCGCATCAGTAATTTTTCTTACATTTAAGCTAACCAGCATTTTTGTTACCAATGTAGATACATTAATACTATTAACTATTTTCTCACAACAGAGAAAATTAGCAGTTCAATAATTCAAAATTCAAATTTTTCTACTCAATTGAAGGTAAACAATAATTATGCCACATACACTGGTTGGCGGCGAGGTGGAGTTGTTTACTCACCAATGTTCTCAATCATTCTAGTAATGAGATAGAGGCAATTAAATTTATTAATTTATGAGAGTGAAATATAGCAATTAAGATGCAGTTTAAAGCATACCTGCTGTACAATAAATCCTCAAAAAGTTTATTATTCCCATTTTTGATTCTGAATTTATACCATCTGGCAAATTATGGGATTTAGCAGCAAAAACTTTGGAAACTAAGATATACCAGGCATTCTGTCCTTTCTAGATAATTTACCAAAGTAATATTCAGTAAAATTTTTATAATAATTTAAACTTATAACTGAATTTTTGCTGAAAAATCAGAATTTGTGTTAAAAAGTTGGTCATTCGGATTTTAAGGCTGTGGTTAAACTGTGTTGCTGCATTCAATAAACAAAAGTAATTCGTCTAACATACTTGAAGATAATCAAAACTATGTAAATCATCAAGATGGCTCTATGAAAGTAGCAGCCCTACTGGAAGATTTACAATTTTTAGCCCAAATTTTGCAAGAACAATTACGTGCAGAAGTTCCATCTGGTGAATACTTTCAGGTGAAGTGCGCTGTCAAAAATGACCAGTTGATGATTCTAACTCAACACCCCCAAGGTGTAGCGGCTGATACCGAAAACATTTTTGCGGTACTTGAAGAAGTGCTTCAATCGCTACCAAGCCTCCACGAACAGGGGGTAGAACTTTTCCTGAGAATTGTTGGTGTAAAGTTGCCTTACGCCAAACATTCTCTGATTTTGAAAGCGAAGGAAGTAGGGGGAGAGGGAGTAGGGAGTAGGGAGTGGGGAGTGGGAATATGGGAAAGGGGACAAGGGGAAAATCTAGAACTAGATTCCCCTCCTCCCCCACTCCCCCCCTTCCCCACTCCAGACGCGCCATGGCGCGTCTCTACATTCCCCACTCCCTCTCAAGAAGAGGAAACATTTGACCCAATGGCGGATGCGCCGGATTTGTCTTTTTATACCTCCTCAAAACCAAGACGTCCGATCAAAGCTATTGTGTTGGGTGCGGTTGTGGTAGCAATTACAGCCTTAAGCGGCGGTTCTTATTTCTTGACTCGCCCTTGCACTATGTTCGAGTGTAAAGAAATACAAACAGCCGAGGAGTTGCACAGGTCATTCCGACAGTGGGTAGGAAGCGCCAAATCAGAGCAAGAATTAACAAAGCTAGAACAACAATTTTTAGCAGCAAGCGCCGCACTGAAAACAATTCCTGGTTGGTCGCCGCGTTCGCAAGAAGCAGAGAAATTGGCAACTAGTTTATCTAAGCGGTCAGAAACTATTGACAAGGTGTTAAAGGCGTTCGATGCAGCATCATCAGCGACGCAAAAAAGTCGAACCCCAGCAAATAGCATAGAAGAATTAAAAAGTAGGCAACATCTTTGGCGACAAGCGATCGCACCTTTAGAGACAATCAGTTCTGACAATGAACTTTATGGCTTGGTACAGCCAAGATTGGCGATATATCGTACCAAATTGCAAGCTGTGAATCAGCAGTTGTTAGCAGAAGACAAATGGATCAAACAAATTACAGCAGCAACAGCCGTAGCTAACACAGCTACAAACCAAGAAACCACAGCCAAATCCTTACAACAGTTGCAAAAAGTCCAATCTAGTTGGCAAGTAGCAGTTAATATTTTGTTATCCATTCCCAAGACAAGTTCAGCATACCCAGAAGCGCAAAAATTGCTAGCAGAGTATAAACCCAAACTTGTAATAGCACGCGATCGCGCCACTAAACAATTATTAGCAGCTAAAACCTACAACCAAGCCGTTAACGCCGCACAACAAGCCAAACGTTACGAACAACAAAACCAATGGCAAGCAGCGGTAACATATTGGAATCAGGCTTTGAGTGCGGCTAAGCAAATCAATAGCGAAAGCTTGTACTATACTCAAGCTCAGACCTTAATTGAACCCTACTCAACAGCCCTCAAACTAACAGAAGAAAAACTACAAACTGTTAGCTTTTTGCAAGCAATCCGCACCGACTTAGAAAAAACGTGTTCCGATGGAATTCGGGTTTGCAATTTTACTATAGATGAACGGCAAATCATGGTTCGCATCACGCCTGAGTATGAACAAATGCTCAATAGCAGCTTGACGGTTGCCAACAATGGAGGTGATGCAAACACCGTAGCTAATATTACTAATCACTTACAAACATTACAGCAAGCTTTGGAGGCAATTAGTGATAATGCCAACTTGCCTATTATGGTGTTTGATGCTCAAGGTAGCCAAATTCATACTCATATACCGGGAGGGTAGAATGAGTCATTAGTCATTAGTCATTAGTCATTAGTCATTAGTCATTAGTCATTAGTCA
>JBHYDF010000242.1:0-11889 GCA_051861145.1 Nostocaceae cyanobacterium | reverse complement strand
TACTTAATTATTTGATGAAGGCTGGGCAATTTTGGATAACTTTATGAAAGCCCTAGCACTAGAAGTTCGTCATCGCGACTGGTTCACAGAACCCCATACTAATAATTTGACAACATTATTAGAAAAATTAGGTATAGGAAGAGTTCTACTTGACACCCGCCCCATTTATACCGGAGACGATGATCCCCAGTTACAATCAGAACGACGCAAACCAAAAGTACCAGTACAATTTACCGTCACAGCGCCTTTTAGTTTAATTCGGTTTATTTCCCATCCCAATTTATCTGTAAATGAGCCTTTTATGGCAGAATGGGTAACTCAAATTCAGCAGTGGTTGCAACAGGGAAAGCGAATTTATTTCTTTGTTCATTGTCCCGTAGAAGAGCGATCGCCCACCACAGCCCGTCATTTCCAAAAATTATTACAACAAAACGGTGTAGCAGTTCCACCCTTACCTTGGAATAACTTAGAAAATCCCCCCAATCAACTGAATTTGTGGTAAATTTCTTACCTACTCCTATTTCCGATGTAACTCCTCAAATTTTATGTGTTTGAACCACAATTTTTCGTAGGGGCGGGTTTAGCAGAAATCCTGTAAGCTTTAATTAGAGATTGAAACAAAACCCGCCCCTACAATATCCTCAAATAGCGCGTCTGGGACAAACCCATTCAATCATATCAAGCCCGTAGTTATCATAAAAATCTTGCAAAAACTCTCTGCACCTTTGCGCCTTTGCGCCTTTGCGTGAGTAAAAAAAATTACGGCACTAACGCGATCGCACCAACAGGAGAACCCGAACCACCCCGCAACCTCAAAATCCCAATCACAACCATAGCCCCTTTAGCTGGCAATCGATCCAAATTCGTGAGATTCTCTAGCACAATGCGCGGTTTCTCTAATACCAGGCGGTTAGTGGCAAAAGCGGTATCTTGCCCAGAATCTACACCATGAGTATCAATTCCAACTCCAGCTATTTGACGTTCATCCAGTAAAAATTTGGTTGCATCCCTACTAAACCCAGGAAAATGCATACCTCCTTGAGTATCCTGGTTCATAAAGGCTTTATTTTCAAACCACTTTTCTTGCCAGCCTGTATACAATAACACTACACTACCAGCAGAAATTTTTCCGTGCTGCTTCTCCCATGCAAGAATATCAGCAACCGTGAGAGCATAATCGGGATTCGCTCTTGCTTGTTCACGGATACTAATTACTACCACAGGAACTAACAGCGACTCGGCAGGGTATTGGTCAATTCCTACACCAAAACTGTAAAAACTGTTAGGGGCATTGATATGGGTAGCGCTGTGTTCCCCTAAAGAGAAACGCCGGAGATAATAACCATCTTTTTCGATTTGCGCCACTGTCTCAAATTCTACAGGCGGATCGCCCTGCCATTGGGGAATATCAGGGTTAATTATGTGACTGAGATGAATAACTTGGGAGTAAGTAATATTTTTTGACTCTTGTTTTGACTCTTGTGGGGTGGGCATCTTGCCCGCCCTGAATTCAGGGGCAGACGTCTCGCCTGCCCCACAAGAGTTATTATTATTTTTGTATTGGGGATTTGTTAATCTTTTCAAAGTCGCTTCCATAACAGCACTAGTTTGACCTGTCACAGTAAATACCAAAGCTTCTCTGTATACTCGCTGTGCGTTATGGTGTTTATAGTTCGCAGCACCACTGGAAACAGTAACAGCTGCATGAGCTATGCGCGTTGCTAAATCAATTGCCCAAGCGCGTAATTGTAATTTTTCTGACAGTTCTACACTAGAATGCTGTTGTGCTTTCCTAATGGCGGCGCGACAGTTGCTGAGTTCTTGCTGAAAAGATGCAAAAGCATTGGCAATAAAAGGCAGTGATTTAGTACGTGCAGCGGATTCTATAATATCTAAACCAGCAAGAGCGCAGCCTGTAGCTAAAAAAGTGGCGCGAAGGACATTATTTTTATCATTTTCATAAATCCAACCAGCCGGTTTAATGGAAACTACACGCTCTTGAGGTAAAAAGTAACCAGTCAGAGTAGCAGTAACAGTGTTAGTTGATGTCATTGCTGCCAATTCCGCTGGTGTACTGAAAGTAATACTTCCTCCTCTTTGCTCTCCGTGTTCTCCGTGTTTTTGCGGTTGCTTAAAATCTTGATGTGTTTCCACAAAAGGGGCGATCGCGAAAACAGCACGACCATCGGGGAGTGTAGCCGCGATAATAAAATCTTGAAATATGCCGTATCCTGTCACCCAAGGTACAATCCCATCCAGTTGATATCCTCCTGGTACTGGTACGGCTACGGTTAGCGGTTCGCCTTCACGCCGTAATTGAGAAAAGCCCACGCCTACCAAAACTTCACCATTCCCCATCCGGGGTAAGTATTCCTGCTGAAGAGAAGAGTTACTACTAGCAACAAGCATACCAGCAGCACCTTGATGTTGAGTTTGCAGGAAGGCTAAAGCACCGGAATACCGCGCTACCAATTCTTGAAAATTAGCAAAGGTTTCTTCACTAACTTCTTTTCCTCCCCAACGGCGCGGAACCCTTAGCGCCAATAAACCTAATTCCCCCAGTCCTCGCAGCGCATGAAATAGGGTATCTGAGTTACTGTCTATTTCGTTAGCTTTGGCTGCAACTTGGTTAAGTAAGTATGACTCGGCTGTATCTAAAACCAAACTAATTTCCTTTGGCAACACTTCGCGATCGCAGTCCATGTGCTTTCTCTAATACTTAAGGCATAAAAACTTTTTCTAGCGATTTCATCCTCTAAACAGGCAATGCTTTACCTTCAGTTGGAAGTACTCTTGTCATCATTACCTGTAATTTTTAATTAAATTACTTGAAAAACAAACCTACACCCATTCTATGTCTTCCGAATCGACACAAGAGCCTCAAGATTTAACTAGCCAAAAGCAATACCTGAAAGCTTGTTTCAACTTACGTGCCTATGACAATCAAATTGAACGAGTTTGCCGCGAAGTTTCTCAATTGTTTGCCAGTCAGGAATTACATCAACGCTTGTTGGAAAAAGGCAGATTCCTCAGCCATTAAAGCCATTGCTTCTACCTTGGCAAGGGCCGAGAGTATAACTAAATCAGGAAATTCTCAGAAAAATCCCTCCAAATACTGTAAACCACAGGTTTTGGAGGGTTCAAATGTTGCAGCAAAAAGTGAATTAATAATAAGTTAACAGCTAGCTGGTTAAGATTTTACTAAGAAAAGGTTAAATATACGTAAAATTATCAGAAAAATTGCGTAGATATTCATTGGAGTTGAAGAAAAATTTAATACTTAAATTTGTATAAAATTAAGTAACATATGGGCGAGTATATGTATATGTTGTCAACGAATTTACAAAGAATTCGCGACGCTTAGGAGATGCGATCGCATACGGGAAATACTTAAAAAGTATCGTGCTGATTAAATTTTCGGCTGTTGCAGTGGAATAGTAATCACAAACTCTGCTCCCTGTCCTGGTGCTGAAATACACTGAATTTGCCCGCGATGTTTCTCGACAACAATCTTGTAGCTTATTGATAAACCCATACCAGTACCTTTACCGACAGGTTTTGTAGTAAAAAAGGG
Source organism: Nostocaceae cyanobacterium (assembly GCA_051861145.1). GTDB lineage: Bacteria > Cyanobacteriota > Cyanobacteriia > Cyanobacteriales > Nostocaceae > JBHYDF01. Next base: position 8,315 of record JBHYDF010000242.1, on the reverse strand, counting down.
GTCAAATAGCTTTTGCCGTACTTCCTCCGTCATTCCGGGGCCATTGTCGGCAATACGGATAAACACGAGATTGTCTTGAATGTCGGTACGAATAAGAATTTGTGGGCTTGTCATTTGTCCTTTGTCATTTGTCCTTTGTTCTTTGTCGCTTACTAATGACAAATGACTAATGACTAATGACTCTTCTAAAGCATCGATCGCATTAGTCAGCAAATTCATAAACACTTGGTTTAGCTGTCCGGCATAACATTCTACTAGTGGCAAGTCGCCGTACTCTTTGATTAACTGAATTTGCGGTTGTTCTGGCTTAACTTTCAGACGATTTTGCAAAAGCAGCAAGGTGTTATCGATACCTTCGTGAATATCAACCTCCTTCATATCAGCTTCATCCAAGCGGGAGAAGTTGCGTAAAGACAGAACAATCTGACGAATGCGTGAGGTTCCTATATTCATCGATGAGAGAAGTTTGGGCAAATCTTGGCAGAGAAACTCTAAATCTATAGCCTCGATTTCCTCTTGAATTTCTGGCACAGGATTGGGATAGTGCTTTTGGTAAAGTTCTACCAGATTTAGTAAATCTTGGGCATATTCACTAACGTAGTTGATATTTCCATGAATAAAATTAACTGGGTTGTTAATTTCGTGGGCGACACCAGCAACTAATTGCCCCAAACTCGACATTTTTTCCGTTTGAACGAGTTGGGCTTGAGTTGCTTTGAGTTCGCCCAAAGTCTCTTCTAACTGCTGCGCTTTTTCTTGGGCTGTTTGTGCAGCAATACGACTTTGTTTGTAGAGTTCTGCTTGATCAATGGCTATAGCCAGTTGATCCGTAACCGCTAGCAGCAATTCTACTTCACTATCTTGCCAAGGGCGGCAACCTGCATGATGAATACAAGCTAAAGTACCAATTTCACCAGATTGAGTGTGAATTGGTAGTAACAATAAAGCAGTTTCGTTGAAAGATTCTAATAAATCCCGTAATACTGGCTCACACACAGCTTGAACATCATCAATACGGATGATTTCTTTGTTAAAAATTCTTTCTGCTATGATTCCTAACTCAGTATTAGTCAATTGCAAATTCAGTAAGCTGGGTACGGCAAGATTCCTAGCATCTTGAACAACTTCCCAGTAGGGTGTTTGAGCTTCGGCTTGATACCAGGTGAAACTACAGCGGTCAATCTGTAACAAATAACGAATTTCTATTACAGTGGTTTCTAGGATAGTATTAATATCCAAAGAAGCACGAATTTGACTGGCAAGGCGGTTAAGTAGTGCTTCCTTGGAAGCGAGTTCTCGAAACTGCCGTTCAGATTGCCTTAGCGCATCTTCGGTACGCTGGCGTTGCAATTCTGCTGTAGCGCGTGCCGCAAAAATACTGATAATTGCTTTGGCGCGTTCCTCTTGCAATATCGGTTTGGTATCTAAAACAGCAATGTGACCGATCGCCACTCCAAATGAATCGATAAATGAGGCTCCCAGGTAACTCTCTGCTGACATCGCTACTAATTCTTGGTCAAGAGGAAACAGCTGCTGTATATTACAGGGATAGTAAGCGGTTCCCTCTTTGGCAACAACTTCGCAAGCAGTATTAGCTAAATCGTACTCAAAGTTGTCTCCCAGCTTGTCACCATTCCAAAATGCCAAAACTTGTGCTTTGGTATATTCTGTACCGATTTTTTCCGCTACCAAAGCGTAACGAACTCCCAAAGCCGCTGCTAAATGGCACACCAATGCAGGGAAAAACTGTTCACCTGTTACCGAGGCGGTTCCAGCGACAAGCGCTTGTAACGCTTCCTCTGATTTTTTGCGTTCTGTAATATCACGGACAATTGCCACAACTTCATCTTCGCTGCTAGGTACTACCCGTGCTTCATAACCGCGCAACTCGCCGTTCATCGGTATCTGGTACTCAAATATCTGGATGTCACCCTTAACCAAAGCTTGCTGAGTGTAATATATAGCTTGATTAGCTAAATCTGGTGGTAATAAATCATGCACAGATTGACCAATAATTTCACTGACAGACACTGCTAGTTCTGCTTCTTTTGCCGCCATAAAATCTAGATAAATGCCATCTTTATTGGAGCGAAACATTAAATCTGGGATCGCATTGAGGATAGCGCGATTTCTGGCTTCACTTTTTTGTAACCCTTCTTCAGCACTTTTGCGATCAGTAATATCCGTGAGCATCCCTAGAGTACCAACATACTTCCCAGCAGTGTCAAAAATTGGATTAGTGGCAATCATCGCCCACACTTCGGAACCGTCCTGACGGCGGAATTTGAAATCGTGCTGTTCAGTAATACCTTGGTGGCGACGTTCTAAATTTTCAGTTGCGATCGCTTGTCCTTCTTCGTCCATAAAGGCAAACAACGGCATCCCAATCATTTCTTCTACTGTATAGCCCAGCATCTGAGCCATTTTAGTATTAGCAAAGCTCGTTTTCCCCTCTACATCCAGTATCCAGACTCCCTCTGCTGCTGTTTCGATTAAGCGGCGATATTGTGCTTCACTTTGTCGTAAAGCTTCTTCGGCTAGTTTGCGATCCGTAATATCACGAGCTACAGCATAAATTAATTGCTGTTCGGGCTGTGTTCTCGATGTCCACAGAAGCCATTTGTAGGAACCGTCTTTACAGTGGTAACGGTTTTCAAAGTAAACCGTGTCGATACCTTGAGCCAGTTTTTGCGCCTCAGTAACGGTTGATTCTCGATCCTCTGGATGTACAAACTCAATAAATGGGATGGCTTTAAGTTCTGCTAGCGTCCATCCTGTGGTTTCTTCCCAAATGGGGTTGAGTTGCTTAAAGTAACCGTCAAACCCTGCGATACAGAGCATTTCCAATGGTAGTTGAAAAAACTGATCCCGTTCTTGTTCAGCTAGCTTGCGATCGCTGATATCTCGCGCTATCCAAATAACAGTGTCTCGTTGTAAAAATGAAATAGAAGCGGTAAACCAAGTTTCAGTGTTACCAATCATCAAGCTGTATTCAAAACTGATGGTTTGCTCAGTGGAAATTACATGCTGAATTTTCTCAAGAAAGAAATCGGCTTGTGACTGGGGAAAGACTTCGTGCAGCGTCTTGCCAATTAAATCTTCTGATGGCTGATATAACACTGAGGGGTTCGTAGGCGCAATTTTGAGATAGCGTCCTTCCCTGTCTAAAACGATGATGACATCAGCCATGGCGGTGAATAAAGCCCGCAGTTCTGTTTCCGCCTGCTGGCGTTGAGCAATTTCCACCGAGAGTTGGCTGTTAACGTCTTTTAAGGAAGCGATCGCCCGCTTTAATTCTGTTGTTCGTTTCTCAACGCGATTTTCTAACTGTTCTTTTGCTTCCTCTAAAGCTAATTCTGCTAATTTGCGATCTGTAATGTCTAGCAAATAACCAACAATCTCAATTGCATTACCTTTGTCGTCCTTTACTAACTTCAATTCATCATGTATCCAACGCCAAGTACCATTTTTATGGAGAAAACGGTATTCGTGAGTATGATGCCCATGCTCTAACAGTGCTGATAACTCTGTTAAAATATGTGGCGCATCTTCCGGGTGAATGTGATTAGCCCTAAAGCCGGAATCATTTAGCCATTCGCTGACTTCGTAACCAAGAATTGCGGTAATATTCTCGCTTATAAATGTTGCACCATAATCACCGCTTGCCTTACAGCTATAGATAATTCCTGGACTAGATGAGAGGAGATGTTGTAATCTTTGTTGTGTTACCAAAAGTGCCTCCTGAGATTGCAGGCGTTCGGTAATGTCTATCACTGTACCCATCATCCGTACAGCTTGCCCAGTGCTATCATGCAAAACATCACCTTTACTTCTTATCCAACAAATAGTGCCATCCTGCCGGACAATGCGAAAATCGATATCATAGTTTGTTTGAGCTTGTAAAGAACTTTTAATTGCCTGAGTTACAGATGAGCGATCGCTCTTGTGGATGCACTGTAGAAAGGCTTTGTAGGTTGTAGGTAAGCAACCACCCATCCAGCCAAAAATTTCCTCTACCTGTTCAGAGCAAGTAACTTTACCAATTTTTAAATTCCAGTCCCAAACTCCCATTTGTGCGGCATCCAACGCTAGCCGCAGTCTGGTTTCACTTTGTAATAAAGATATTTTTTTAACTTGAATCTCAGTGATATCCACACCACAGCCCATATAACCGATAAAGCAACCATCCCTTGTAAATTGTGGCGCGGCTGTATCTAAAATCCAACGATATTCCCCATCGGCACGGCGCAGGCGATATTGTCTTTGAAAGTTCTGACGTGTCTGGTAGGCGGTAAGAAATTTTTCCAGACATAGCTGTTTATCTTCTGGATGTATCCCTTCTGCCCAACCGTTGCCTATCTCTTGCAGGTGCGATCGCCCGGTAAATTCCAGCCAAACAGAATTGAAGTAGTTACAAAGTGTGTCGCAACCAGCCATCCAAATCATTACAGGGGCTGTATCTGCGAGTGCGTGAAATGCTTCTTCGCTGGGCATTTGGTTGCCCTGGAAACTGTTCTCATTAGTATCCTCTACACGCCTGCTGTGAGTGATGTGATATTGCAGTTTCTCAGGAAACACTTTTACCTGCCTGTTTTAGTTAAATTTACGGTTGAAGAAATTTTCTAAATAATGTGGGTGTAATTTACATAAGCAATTTGGTATCTAACTTCGCAGTCAGCTACTGGACAAGTTGTAATTTATTTGACTTTAAAAAGCCATAGTAAAATTACGGTAAAAATGTAAAGCTAAACTGATAGCAGTTTTGATTCTTTGTGAGATACAGCCTGTCGTAGGGGCACAGCAGTGCTGTGCCCCTACCCATGTACCGGGAGCAAACGAAAAGCGCGATACAAGTAATCTTCTGGCGGGAAGGGAGTAAGCAGAGGAATATAATCCCACTATTTATTAGTAAATCCCGGCTATAAAAACCGGGATTTTAACATTTTTATTGTTTTTACTATGTTTTTTTCGGAATTGTGATGGTTGATATGTATCTATCAAATAGCTAAAAACTTAATGCGTATCAAACTTTTATTGAACAAGGAGTAAAATCAATGCAAAAACATAGAATGCCTAACTACAAAAAATACATTTTAGGCTTTGTTATGTTGCCAATTGCAGCCCTCCCGGTTTGGGCTGGGGCGGCTTTAGGTGAAACTTTGAAGACTAAAAACTTTAGCGTCACGATTACAAGAAACTGTCCAGAAGGGAATGTAACTTGCAATAAGGTTACATATTACGGAAAAAATTTAAAAACAGGTAACTCTATTCGCCTGACTGGGAAAACAATCCATAAAACCTGTGCAGATGGCGTCACACCATGCCAATTTCTTGGTTACGAATTCCGTAATAGAGATTATCTCTATCGAGTGACGGCAGACGGCAAGCTACAAGTCTATCAGGGTAAAAAACTGATACTTCAAGAGCGAGGAGTTCTAAATTAGATTTTTAGGCTTTTGGGAAATTGCTAAGCACTGCTTTGTGTAAAATAGTGGTGTTTTTAAACGCACGCCTGTAGCGGAGGAAAACGCACCAGGGGCGCAGAGTATTGGTTTCGCGCTTGAATTTGTGCAACTCTGTGCTAAGGATATTCTCCAAGGCTTTGCGGCTGAGGGGAAGTTGGAACAGTTAGTCTCGTTTGTGGGGTATTGAGTTGCTGCGAGTATGATGGTGGACGAAATTCTACAACATCGCGTTTGATAGTAATATCGTAATCGCCAAAAAAGTCGTGTCCCAGGAGTCCAGTTTCTAGTTCTGAACCAGCGATCGCGACTGCGACTTTCTTAACAGCAACTCCGCCAACTTCAATTGAATTGACATAACCAATGGGAAATTCTACCGCTTTGGCACTAGCTGTATTTGCCTTAGCCTTGCCCACTGGCACTACTCCCATGGCATTTGCCATGTCTTGAGTAATCACAGTACCACTGGCTCCCGTATCCAAAATCATCTCAAATTGCTGATTACCGTTAAAGGTTACATCAATAATTGGTGTACCACCAATACGCCGTTTAATGGGAGCAGCAAATACTACACCTTCGTTGCGCTTTGTAGTAGTTGAGGCTGCAAGTACCTGTTGTGGGCTGAGTACAGGGGGTAAAAATGTTGGTGAGGGTTGTGGTGGTTTTTCTTCTACAACTACAGGTTGTGGCGGTTGTGGGTTCTTAGCGATTGGAGATGGCTTAGGAACTACTATTTTCTGTGGTTCTTTCCTCTTTACTTCTACTGGCGGTAATGGTGATGGAGGAGAAGAGGCTTGTTTTTGAGCATATTGGATTTGGCGTTGGTATTCGACAATTTTGCTTTGCGCGTTGGCGAAGTAAGGATTTTCGCGTTCTACTAGCTTCATGAACGTGATCGCATCTTCATACTGACTTACTACCAAAATCCAATCCTCTGCTGATTGAGCAGATTGGCTGATAGTATAAGCACTGGCAGCTTTATCTAACCCAAATTCAAAAGCACCGGGTTTAGTAGGATCAGAAACTTCGACTGGCTGTGGTTGTGGACTGGCTGTTGGTTCTGGTGTTGTTGTAGGAGTGGCGATCGCACTGAGTGCAGTTGGTTCAGGCTGTTGTTTGCCATCATTATTGGCAGTTTGCTTGTCTTCACGACAGGAAACAGCCAACACCGCCAGTGTGCTGTAAATAAAAATTAGCGCTACTCGAAAGAAAAAAGGCTGAAGCATAATTATTTGTGATTGTACCTGTCTGGAACGCTCAAATCTACTGTCACCATTCATTCTTCTCGAAAAGTTTTTATATGTTGTTTGATTGTTAATTTTTTATTCATGGGGCTAGGGGCTAGGGGCGCTTGGGTTAGGGGTTAGGGATTAGGGGTTAGGGATTAGGGGTTAGGGTTAGGAACAGAAATAGAAATTTTTGATGTAAAATTTTAGATTTAGTGGAATTTATAAATCCTTACCCCTAATAAATACTAGCCTCTAATCCCTAAACCCTAGCCCCTAACCCAAGCGCCCCTACCCCCTAGTCTTAGACTTTATCGCCTATGCCCCTGTCTGACGCAATACCCGCTTTACTTGTTCTCGCTGACGGAACCGCTTATCGCGGTTGGTCTTTTGGTGCTACAGCCACCGCTATCGGGGAAGTAGTTTTTAACACCGGTATGACCGGATATCAAGAAGTGCTGACTGACCCTAGTTACTGTGGTCAGATTGTAGTTTTTACTTATCCTGAATTGGGTAACACAGGCGTCAATTCAGAAGATGAAGAATCAGAACGGCCGCAGGTGCGAGGAGCGATCGCACGCAATATTTGTACTCGACCGAGTAACTGGCGCTCTACGCAGTCCCTGCCTGATTATCTCAAACAATACCAAATACCAGGCATCTACGGCATTGATACCCGTGCCCTCACCCGCAAAATTCGCATGTTCGGAGCAATGAACGGCGGTATTTCCACTGAAATTCTTGATGAAGCGGAATTGCTAGAACGGGTACTAGCAGCTCCCAATATGAGTGGATTAAATCTTGTGACTGAAGTTACCACGCAGCAGGTTTACGAATGGTCAGATCCCACTCATTCAGTTTGGGAATTTAACCCAGATACAAAAGTCAATTCTGGAGAAACATTCACCGTTGTCGCCCTAGACTTTGGTATTAAACGCAATATCTTGCGCCGCTTGGCAAGATATGGTTGCCGTGTCATCGTCGTTCCAGCAGACACAAGAGCAGAGGAAATTCTCAAGTATAACCCAGATGGCATCTTTCTTTCCAACGGTCCTGGCGATCCCGGTGCTGTGACTGAAGGTATTGAAACTACAAAGGCACTGCTAGCAGCTCAAAAACCGATGTTTGGTATTTGTATGGGACATCAGATTTTGGGTCACGCGCTTGGAGCAGAAACCTTTAAACTTAAATTTGGGCATCGCGGTTTGAATCAGCCAGCTGGGTTGCAGGAAAGGGTAGAAATTACCAGCCAAAACCACAGTTTTGCGATTAATCCAGATACTTTGCCCGATGGAGTTGTGGAAATAAGCCACTTGAACTTGAACGATCGCACTGTGGCTGGAGTACGTCACAAGACCCTACCCGTGTTTTCCGTGCAGTACCACCCAGAGGCTTCTCCAGGTCCTCACGATGCTGATTACTTGTTTGAGAAGTTTGTGCAAGAAATGCGAACAGCGCGTCAAGCACAAACGGCCCGAGTAAAGTAAAAGTAAAGTAAAAATGGAATAAGTAAAAAATTGGGAATTGGGCAATGGGCAATGGGCATGGGGCATTGGGAATTGGGAATTGGGCATTGGGCATTGGGAATTGGGCATTGGGAATTGGTTTTTTTACCCATGTCCGATGC
>JBHYDF010000241.1:0-12035 GCA_051861145.1 Nostocaceae cyanobacterium | reverse complement strand
GTGAAATAAATTTTCGCAGCCGTGAAATAAATTTTCGCAGCCGTGAAATAAATTTCCGCAGCCGTGAAATAAATTTCCGCAGCCGTGAAATAAATTTCCGGCTAAAAGCTTAAACCCATTAAAAATGGGTTAAAACTCTTACCGAGTCGGTTTTTAACCGACTTTAGCTTTAAGCCCGAAATTTATTTCAGGGCTTATTTAAGCCTTGATTGAGAATGGTGAGTCCAGCGCTGAAGGAGGGTTTCCCTCCGCAGGCGACTGGCGAACCCGAAGGGTGCAAGATATCAGTTTGATATTTTTTTCCTTCTATATAAATATATTTATTTAGTCAAATATTGCACAAATTCGTAATGAATTAAATTCAGAAAGACTCTGCGTTCCTCTGCGCTATACTTTGCGTTCCTCTGCGTTTAAAAACGCTACGTTAACCAAGTTCTGATACTCACTGACGAGTTGTAAAGACTCATTCACGAAGTTCTGATACTCACTGACGAGTTGCAAAGACTCATTCACGAAGTTCTAATACTCACGCATTCGACTTAAAGACTCATCAACGAGTTGTAAAGACTCATCAACGAGGTTCTGATACTCGCTGACGAGTTGTAAAGACTCATCAATGAGATTCTGATACTCGCTGACGAGTTGTAAAGACTCATCAATGAGATTCTGATACTCGCTGACGAGTTGTAAAGACTCGTTGACGAGATTACGATACTCATCAACGAGTTTATTTGCATCCTAAGAGTCAAAATTAGCTTTGACAGGTTTGGTTCTCATTGCTTTAAAGCGTTCCCCTAACTGTTCAGCAACGATTTTTAATCCGGGAGTCTTTTTCGCAGCTGTCTTCACGTAATCATAAACCGTTAAACTGTTGCTCATTGCTTCGCTACCGACTGCCAAGAGTGTATCATCTACTTGTTCTGTCAACTGCCGCAGTCCGATTAAAATTTCTGTGAGAGAATTGGCTAATTGATAATCCTTCACGTATTCTTCTAAGTCAAAAGTTGCTGGGAGGATGTCGCGGTTAGTTTGAGCAGCAGTGATACTGTTGTTAACAAAGGCAAGACTTTTATCGCCCATTTTGAATAACTTGCGTCTTTCTTCCACACTCAGGGTAATGAGGAAGGGTAGCTTTTGTTGAATTGTCTGAAGTGCGGCTTTGATTTCTTGGATATCCTTTTCTGAAAGGGTGGCGGTAACGTTTTGATATGGCATCGTCTAATCTCAGTAATTTTTCTAGTGGGTAAATGACTACTTTGCTACGCAGTTGTGCAAGAGAGTCATTTGTTGTTATGGTTCCCACACCAGAGAGCGATCGCACAAATTATTGAATTCTCAATCAGAGCCAGAGGCTCTCATTCTAGTTACCAGGCTCAGCCTGGTAACTAGAGTTTGGAGGCTCAGCCTCCTGACTCTTTATGCAACACCCAAAGGCGAAAAAGTTCTACGATAATTCGCCAGCGCCCCTGTGTCTCTTCCACTACATCATGGCGCTGCAAAGTTGTCAGTGCTTCTTGCAAAGTTGACTCATCCGTTATTGTAGAGACGGTATAAATCGCGTCTGTATTTAGCCCTTGTGGATGAGGTGCGATCGCCTTAATAATTTCCTGCTGACCAGCAGCACCCTGCGCCGCTTGACCCCAAACCCCTTCAAAATAGTAGCGTCCCTGCTGAAAGAACTTAGGATCATTAACGACTGCTTCGACATCCTCAACCGTGAAAACTGGGTTGCGGGAGCGTCCTTGCTCAAAAACATAGTCATTGTAGCGGCGAACTAGCACAAATCCCACTAGCTGAACTAAATAAGGTTGACCATGTGTCAGGGCATAGATTTGCTCTAGCGCTGACGGCGTATAATCGAGGAGAAAATCCTCATCTGGATTAGCGAGAATTTGGCTAGTAGCAGCATGTTCGACAAAGCCAACCCGAATGGGCAAAACGCTAGCGAAGAAGGGTTGAAAATAATCCGCTGTCATCTCCTCCAAAGTGTGCAAACCAGCAAAGGCAAAGGCTACTTTAGAACTCATTTGCACCAGTCCCCGCAGAAACCCCATAAAATTTTTAGGAATTTTTCCCGCTTCAATCAGTTCCTCGATTTTCTCGAATTCGTCTAGGGCGATGATTAACCCCTGTAGAGACGTTACATGTAACGTCTCTACAATTTGTTTCAAATAGCGTTCAAAAGTACGATAGGGAAGTTTGAGCAAATCCTCATCATTTGGTGGTGGAAGATTTAGCACATCAGAAATTGCATCACTAATTGCCATTAGCACCTCCCCAACTCCTTGAGGGCTATCTCCCAAGCGCAGCAGGTTGACATAAGCGACCTTTACCCTTGAACCTAGAGAGTTAGCAACGTTAAGCAGGATGGAAGTTTTGCCCATGCGTCTGTGACCGTAGATAACCACAGATTGGAGTTGATGACCCATAACCCAAAGTTCCTCTAGCTGTCGCATTACATCTTCCCGCCCGACAAAGAGATCCCCCTCAACTGGATCACCTATCACATAGGGATTACGCACAGGCTCAGTGATGGAAATTTCCCCCACCTCACCCGCAATATTTAGTAGCGCTTCTTGCCAAGTTTGAGCAATGTTGACAATTAAATCTCGCTCGGCGTTGGGCAAAGAGTCTTTATTATTTAGAATATTTTTGAGTTCTCCTAATGCGCGGTTGAGAGCGAAGGAGCGGGTAGACTTAGAAACACGACGTTGAACCAAGCGCACATCCTCGACAACTCGACTTAGACTAGCAATGGTTTGCCAAGTCGTCGGACGTAACAGGGGTTAGGAATTGCTTTAGAAGGAATTAGGAATTTTTTTTTACATAAATAACTGGTTTGAGATGTTCTGGAATACCCTGTAGTCGAATTTCGACACAACCAAACTTATAAGCCTCTTCAATAGAACGATTAGCCGCTAATGCTTTATAAAAACCAACAGCAAAGGCTATTGCTGCTTTGTCACCAATTGCATCATTCATCCCAATCACAAACGGGATATAATCAGCGATCGCTTTTGCTTGAATTTCAGAATAACAGGCATTTAGCAACACACAATTGATATGCTGTGTAAATAACTCAAACATTGCAGCCAAAGCATCAGGCTCTACAGGCTTAACTTTGCCCACTTCATCCTCAAACCAAAGCTCGCCCTTACTCGTACCATGCCCAGACAAGTGTATAATCTGTGGCTACACATCAAATATTGCCTGAGTAATATCCCCGAGACGAACCGATTCTCTTTGTTCAAGCTGGTACTTTCCTCGTTCTTTAGCGATTTGCAGCCTTTCTTTAATATCTCGTACCTCTTGCCCTAACCGTAACCGAGAAGCATCACTCGGATCAGCTGCTAAAAACAGGATTTTGACGAGAGTATCACTGTTCATCCTGGCAAATGTAAGAGTTAAATCACTGAAAAATATAACACTTAATTGCTGAATAATGCCTAAAGCAGAGATTTTAAATAATAGGTTGGCAAGACAAAAGTACAAGGAGAAAATTTTTCTGTTTGAGGTTGAGCGCAGTAATTTACACAAAAAACCGACTTACACCACAACTAAAACCAGGTAACAGAGGTGAACTCAATTCATCATTATCTAGCAACGTTGCCATCAATTTTAAAATTGCATTTTCACGACGATAAACTTCAACTTGTTGCAAGCGCCAATCAGCAATCCAATATTCTTTTACTCCGCGTGATGCATAAAGCTTGAGTTTAGCTTCTCTATCCCGGCGCTCATTTTCCACACCAGGAGATAACACTTCTACCACTAACTCCGGTGCGCCTGTCAAATGTCCCGCTTCATCTAACAAAACCGCTAAGCGTTCATTGCTAGCCCAAACCACATCTGGGATCACATTATCAGTTTCCGAAAACAGAACGCCAGGAGTAACGCTTGCTTGTCCCAAACCACTAGACTCTGACCAAGAATCAAGTTCTCGGAAGATTCGACCACAAGTGCGTTGATGTTTCCAGTGTGGCGCTCTGGTCATAAATAATTCTCCATCAATAATCTCATAGCGCGTACCCTCGTTTTCGGGTAGGAGGTTTATGTCTCTAGTAGTCCAGCGCACACGCTCAGTTGCTATCTGGCTCATAGTGGATCTCCTTGTTAATAGCGTTATATTTTAAGGCTAACTTGTCCTAACTCTTGGCTGCTAAGAGCATGTAAATTATCATCGAAAAGCAGAAGCAAGAAATACTATGAATCCTCTTTCTAGAGAAAAGAGCAAGAAGTTCGCATAAAAGACAAATTGGCAACAGATGCACAAACTTTTGATATTTCGTAATGATAATCTCCTCCGCCGTGCGCTGACACACCGTTCTTATATTCATGAGAACCCCGAAGCAGGGGAACACAACGAACGCCTCGAATTTCTCGGTGATGCTTTGCTAAATTTCTTGAGTGGTGAGTATCTTTATAGTCGTTACCCAGAAAAGGGAGAAGATGAATTAACGCGGCGGCGTTCTGCTTTAGTAGATGAAAAGCAGTTAGCAAGGTTTGCTGTTGAGGTAGGCTTGGATTTGCGGATGCGATTGGGTAAGGGTGCTATTTTAGACGGAGGCTATAATAATCCCAATTTAATCAGCAGTACTTTTGAGGCGGTGGTTGGCGCTTATTATCTGGACAATAATTCTGATATGGAGGCGGTTCGCGCTGTTGTAGAACCGTTGTTTGATTCTGTACCGGAAAATGTGGTGGAGTTTCGCGCTATTGTAGACTCGAAAAATCGTTTTCAGGAATGGGTACAACGGAATGTAACCCCTACTCCGCCTAAGTATGTGACTGTGCAAATAGGCGGTTCGTGTAACGCGCCGGAGTTTCTAGCTAAGGTGTTTGTGGGTGAAGTCGTTTACGGTGAAGGTAGGGGACGCAATAAGAAAGATGCTGAAAAGGCTGCGGCGGAGGATGCGTTGGCTAGGGTGCTAAATGAGGGGTGATATCATTTTAGATTTTGGATTTTGGATTTTGGTGAGGCAGCGCGGTCTTGGGGGTTTCCCCCATGAGCGACTGCCGAACCCGAAGGGATTGAGAAACCCTCTGTTAGGTATAGGTTATGTAAATCCATCTGTTGCAATCATTTTTCAAATTGGTGTGAGTTTTCTCACGCAAAGGAGGACACTTCCGTGCGGTGAGTAAGCGCGCTGTTCGCGAAGCGTGTCCTCTTAGGACATAGGAGGGTTTCCCTCCGTAGGCGACTGGTGAGACCAGTCCTGGAGGCGGGTTTCCCGCGCCCTGGGAACTGGCGAACCCGAAGGGCGAACCCGAAGGGGGGTTTCCCCCGCCCTTGGAAAGTGTCCGTCGCGCACCAGGCGCAGAGTTTTTTCTCTGTGGTTTACAGCAAATTTCGTTTGTTTGAACCATAATTTTTTGTGGGTCTTTGTTTTGTTTCAATCTCTAACTATTGCCTAAAGGATGTTTGCTAGACCCGCCACTACAATATTGTGTGGTCTATTTACCTGAAAATTGCTGTATTCACAATATTTAACGCTCATAGGTTCAAGATTGCTATATAATTTATTATTTTTTCATATATATTAGTGTGCGATCGCCATAATTAACACCACCAATGAGTTTAGTAAAAATCCCTATTTTAAAACTTTATCCTAGACTACAACTAGATATTAGTTTCACTGACTTAATTTCTACTCTATTTGCAGTACAAATTCCTAGCAGAAACCAAAGTATTACCAATATTCAATCTTTCTGGAAAGTAAATAAAGAAATTCTCGTTACATTCTCAGTGAGAACAGCGCTTGATTTACTCTTGCAATCTCTCAATCTTCCCAAAGGTTCTGAAGTGTTAATCAGTGCTGTGAATATTCGAGACATGAGCGGAATTATCGAACTTCATGGATTAATTCCTGTCCCCATTGATATTTCCTTAGAAACCCTGGCACCATCACAAGAATTATTAGAAAAATTAGTTTCAGAAAAAACTAAACTTTTGCTGATTGCACACTTATTTGGTGTGATTATACCCCTGCAACCCTATGTTGAATTCTGCAAAAAATACAATCTTCTGCTAATAGAAGATTGTGCCCAAGCTTTTGCAGGTTCTAAATATTATGGACATCCACAAGCAGATGCAAGTCTTTTTAGTTTTGGTCCGATTAAATCTTGTACTGCTTTAGGGGGAGCAGTTGCACTGATACGAGAGCCTTCCCTTGCTGAAAAAATGCGAAATATTGAGCAAGAATATTCCCAAAAAAGTGAATCCTGGTTTCAAAGACGCCTTTTCAAATACATTAGTTTGAAGTTACTTTCACTTCCCTGGATATATTGCCAATTCATCAATATTCTGCAATTGTTACGTCTGGATATAGAAACTGTTATCAAAGGTACAACACGAGGTTTCCCAAAGGGAGAATTACTTATCAAAATTCGCTATCGTCCTCCAAATCGTTTGCTATGGTTATTAGCACAAAGATTAAATCGGTCTAAAGATTTTACCCGACGAGAAGCCACAGCCAGAAAGTTTCTTGGTATGCTAAAACCTAATATTTTTGTACCCGGTTCTCAAGCTGAATTTAATTCTTTCTGGCTTTTTCCAATCCTAGTAACTTCACCAGATTCACTTTATTTCCAACTAAGACAATTTGGTTTCGATACCGCTAGAGGAAATACCAGCAACATGTTTGCTATAGAACCTACTTCAACTGAAAGAAAATATCCTTCTCCCGAAAATGCAAAATATCTTGTTGAGCATCTTCTTTGCTTACCCGTGTCTAAATTATTGTCAGAAAAACAATTACAGTACTTGGCTCAATCTATAAAGACCCTGAATTAAAATTCGGGCTGTGTAGAGACGCGAAATTTGAGCCAGCGCGTTGCGGGGGTTTCCCCCGTTGTAGCGACTGGTGAGACCAGCGCTGCGGGAGGGTTTCCCTCCGCAGGCGACTGGCGAACCCGAAGGGCGTCGCGTCTCTACATTGGTTAAAAACCGACTGAATAAGTACAACATTGCACAAATTCGTAGCGAATTAAATTGAGAAAAACTCTGCGTTCCTCTGCGTTAAACTCTGCGTTCCTCTGCGTTTAAAAATACTACGAATTGATGCAAAGCTGTACTAAGATTCTAACCCATTTTAAGAATTAGTCTTCTTGCACGCATTCATGATTAAGGATAATTAACCACAGATAAACAACAAATAAAATTATTTCCTTATCTTCCCCCCTCTTGAGGGGGGATAGAGGGGGGTGGACACAGATAATTTATCTGTGTAAATCTCGTGTCCATCTGTGGTTCCATCTAAAAAACATCGACTAATGCAAGAGGTCTATTATTTATCTTTCCACTTCGTTTATTTCCTTGGGAACCCCAGCAGTTAACACCTCATTTCCGATGTGTGTAACTAAAACATCATCCTCAATGCGAATACCTATACCCACCCAACGTTCATCTATTTGTGGTTGGTCTTCGGCTGGCTTGGTATCTGGTACTATATAAAGTCCCGGCTCTACTGTCAAAACTTGACCTGGTTGCAAAACTTGCGGGTTATCGCCGTGCTGATAAACTCCCACGTCATGTACATCCAAGCCTAACCAATGTCCGGTACGGTGCATGTAGAATGGCTTGTATTTTTCTTCCTCTATTAATTTGTCAATTTCGCCTTTGAGGATACCAAGTTCTACCAAGCCTTCTGTAAGCACGCGCACAGCAGTATTATGAATTAAATTATAAGGATTGCCTGGTTGCACTTTGGCGATCGCCTGTTTTTGTGCTTCTAAAACTATCTCATACAGCGCTTTCTGTTCTGAGGTGAATTTACCGCCTATGGGAAATGTGCGCGTAATGTCGGAGTTGTAATAATCATAGGCGCATCCCGCATCAATCAGCAGTAATTCCTTATCTTGCATTTGCCGATTATTTTCTATATAATGCAACACGCACGCATTTGCACCAGAGGCGACAATGGAAGGGTAAGCTGGTCCCATTGCACCCCGTTTACGGAAGATATGTTCTATTTCTGCTTGCACTTCATATTCATATCTTCCGGGTGAAGTAAATTGCATGGCGTGGTTGTGTCCTTCCACGGCGATGTCAGCGGCTTTGCGCATTAACTCCAATTCTGCTTCACTTTTAATCAGCCGCATACTGTGGAGAACTGGACTAGTGTCTTCAATGGCGATAGGCCCAGTACCCACCTTGGGATAAGTCCTCATCAAGCGTTGCCAATAGTTGAGGATTTTATCATTAAAAGTGCGATCGCGTCCTAAGTGGTAGTAAATGCGATCGGCTTTTTCCAAATACTGTGGTAATTTTTCATCTAATTCCGCAATGGGGTAAGCTTCATCTGCACCATACAATTCTTTCGCTGCTTCCACCCCACAGCGATAACCATTCCATATTTCCTGTTCCCTATCCTTGGGTTGCACAAACAACACAAACCGATGTTCTGAGTGATGCGGTGCTAAAACTGCTACTGCTTGCGGTTCGTTAAACCCAGTTAAATAAAAGAAATCGCTATCTTGGCGAAAATTGTATTCTACATCATTGTGCATCACTGCCATTGGCGCACTGCGAAAAATAGCAGTACCATTACCAATCTTTGACATTAATGCTTCGCGACGCTGTTTATATTCTACCTGCATAATTCTCTGCTGTTTTTATTATCTATTGTCTCAAACGAATAAATTTCTCAGCTAAATTTAGTTGTTTTTGTATTCCAGAACACAAATTATACTCTTTTGATAGATGTGCTTTGGCGATACAAATGTTACAATAATCTAATGTATTCCCGAAATAACTTGGGAAATAAAGCAAAGTAATTAAAAATTTGTTGAGTTATCCGGGTGTCTCTTTAGATATTTGAACTGAGATAAAACTTTAATAATAGCAGAAACAAGACATATTTTCTCAGCAACAGTACTAAGATTTTAGCTAAAAAATTAGACAACAAATTAAGATGGCTTACTTTCCCATCATCGAATACGAACAAATTAATTATGATTTCTCTACCCACATTTGTTAATGGTGGAGGGTTGGAAGCGCAAAATCACGCTCAACTTTTGTTGACAGTTCGTCGTTTGCTTGCTGAGACACAGGCGCTTTCCAGTCGCATTGCTGCTGTGAATGAAATTGCGATCGCAATTAACCGTTCACTGAATTTGGATGAAATTTTGCAGGTGGTAGGCAAACAAGCCAAATGGTTATTGGACTTTGAGCATTGTAGTGTCTGCCTAGGTAATGCCGATGCTTCTTGGCGGATTGTAACATTATTTGGGTCTGGTGCGGAATTTGACTGTAGCGATATAGCAAAAATGGGAGCGATCGCTCGTGTTTTGAAAGCTGAACAGGCACAATTAATCCATGAAAATTCAGCGCCGGGTTTTTTACACCAGTACAAATCCTTGCTGATTGTACCTTTGGAGGCTGATGGCAATTGTATTGGTACAATTAACTTTGCCACAACAGCGCCACAAACTTATACTCAAGAAGATTTACGCATTGCCTATTTACTGGCTATACAATTATCAGCAGCTATCCGTAACGCCGAACGTTTTGAAGAGTTAAATCGGTTGTATGCTGAGCTAGAAGAAGAGAAAAGCAAGTCTGACAAATTACTTTTAAATATACTCCCAACAGATATTGCGACTGAACTAAAATCTACAGGTAAAGTCAAACCTGTTTATTATGAATCTGCCACTGTTTTATTTACAGACTTTAAAAACTTCACTCAGTTATCAGAACAACTTTCTCCAGAAGAACTAGTTGATGAATTAGATTATTGCTTTACTTGTTTTGACCAGTTTATCGAAGCACATAATTTAGAAAAATTGAAAACTATTGGTGATAGTTATATGTGTGTTGGGGGGATTCCTATTCCCAATCAAACCCATGCAATAGATGCCGTATTAGCTGGTATACACATTCGCGCTTTTATGGAATGGCGTAAAAAAGAAAAAGCGATATTGAACCAACCTTACTGGGATATTCGCATTGGTATTCATTCAGGCTCTTTATTAGCCGGTGTAATTGGTAAGAAGAAATTTGCTTATGATGTTTGGGGTGATACAGTAAACACCGCTGCAAGAATGGAATCATCTGGCGTACCTGGTAGCATTAATATTTCCAAAGCAACATTTGAATTAATCAAAGATTTTTTTGCAGTTCAATATCGGGGAAAAGTTACCGCCAAAAATAAAGGCGAAGTAGATATGTATCTTGTTACTGGGATTAAAGATGAACTTTCTCAAGATCCAATCGGATTGTTACCAAATGATATCTTTAATCAAGTTTATTTCGCCATAGAATCAGGTTTGGGTAATTCATAATCAGAATTTGACGCCGGTTTTGTTTCAATATCTAATTCGCCAAAAAGATTTCTGTTAAACCTGTGCTTACTCTGCTACCTGGTGCGCTTACCTCCCTTGTACCTTTGCGTTGAAATTCTAATGTGTAAAATCGTAAGATTTTTAAACGCAGAGTCACGCAGAGTAAGCGCAGAGGGACGCAGAGTTTTATGCTACGAATTTAGGCGATCGCGTACTTAGCATATTAGGTCTATTGTTTCTGATTTTACTTGGAGATTACATATAAAAACTGTTGAATTATTCCAATTGCTGATTTAGTTGAATATCGTGCAAATAAAAAAGACAAATATTGGCATGTATGATTATCTAGCACTTGAATTTTTCTGAAAAAATAGCTAGCCAAAGCGCAGTTTTTCAGAAAAATAATGAAAAATATTAAAAAAACATTAAGAAGGGAAATATGTTATTAAATAACACTTGAACTTACAAGAAAAAAATAGTTAAAAGGTTTATGACCACTTGTCACAAACACACGCCATGTTGGATACTTCTACTTCTGGTAGTTCAATTCAAGCTCCTGTATCAACAAAAGAGAATAATGCTGGTAATTTAAATACAGATTCATACTATGGGCGTTCTTCAGATGTAAACGCATCTGCTAATAATCCGAATCCCATATTCAATAGTCCGGCAATTCAGTCAGATTTTAACGGTGATGGTAAGAACGATAAACTCTGGCGTAATTCTCAAACTGGTGAGATTTCCATCTGGACAATGAACGGCAGAGAAATTGGTTCTGCGGATTTTGTGAAGGATGCTGATGGTAATAACAGAACCATGGGTGCGGATTGGGACGCTAAAATTGCCGACTTCAACGCCGATGGTAAAACTGACTTACTCTGGCACAATCAGTCAACAGGTGAAAACAAAATTTGGCTGATGGATGGTACAAATGTTGCCTCTGAAGCAGATTTAGAACAACTGGGTTCAGAGTGGACACCCTACATTGCAGATTTCAATGGTGATACCAAAACTGATGTCCTCTGGCGCAATACCCAAACCGGTGATAACACTGTATGGACAATGGATGGTACAAACGCCACTAGTGCTTCTTTACAGGCGCTAGACGCAGCTTGGACACCCAGCATTGTTGATGTCACCAGCGACGGTAAGACTGACATCTTCTGGCGGAATAACTCAACGGGTGAGAACCTTGTATGGACAATGGATGGTACAAATGCTACTAGTGCTTCTCTACCGACACTCGAATCTGGTTGGGAAGCAACTTTTGGTGATTTTGACTTGAATTACCAAACTGATGTTCTTTGGCACAATAAGGCAACTGGTGAGAGCAAAGTTTGGCTCATGAATGGTGCAAATGTTGGTAGTGAGGCGGCTTTACCTACAGTTGAGGGTAATGTGAAACCGTTGATTGGCGATTTTGATGGCAACGGTAAGACAGATATCTTGTGGTACAACCAAGAAACTGGTAAGAACAAGGTATGGCTCATGGATGGTGGAAATGTTGTCAGTGAAACTGCTGCGGATGCACCTAGTCCAGCTTGGACACCCAGTATTGGTGATGTTGACGGAGATGGTAGGACTGACATCTTCTGGCGCAATTCCGAAACAGGTGAGAATGCGATTGTGACTATAGATAGTCCTAACCCCCAACCATCAAATCTAGAAACACTTGGTACAGAATGGTACATGGTTTAGAGGTTAATGGTTAATGGTTAATGGTTAATGGTTGATGGTTAATGGTTAATGGTTAA
>JBHYDF010000240.1:0-12232 GCA_051861145.1 Nostocaceae cyanobacterium | reverse complement strand
CATTGGTCATTAGTCATTGGTCATTAGTCATTGGTCATTAGTCATTGGTCATTAGCTTAAAACAAAGGACAAAGGACAAAGGACAAATGACAAATGACAAAGGACAAATGACAAATGACTCTTGGTGGATGAAGGCAGGGTGAGGGATTTACCTGTCTTCATTTTTTTTGATATTTATTAAATCAACCTAACAATTGACGACTAAATCCCGAAAAAACTGCTAGTTAATAGCTAGTAGCTGATAGCCGATCATCACGAAACGACTTCAATGAATACAGCTAATTTTCCGTGGCTGACAACTGTAATCCTGTTGCCCATAGCAGCATCGCTGCTAATTCCCATCCTGCCCGATAAAGATGGCAAAACAGTACGTTGGTATGCCCTCATCGTCGGGTTGATAGATTTTGCACTGATAGTTACTGCTTTTTATACCGGGTATGACTTCTCGAATCCAGATTTACAATTGTTTGAGAGTTATGCTTGGGTTCCACAGTTGGATTTGAAATGGTCAGTAGGGGCAGATGGCTTGTCCATGCCCCTAATTATTTTGACTGGATTCATTACCACACTAGCGACTTTAGCAGCTTGGCCTGTAACCCTCAAACCCAGACTATTTTACTTTTTGATACTAGCAATGTACGGTGGACAAATAGCCGTATTTGCTGTACAGGACATGCTGTTATTTTTCTTGGTGTGGGAACTGGAATTAATACCGGTTTACCTGCTGCTGGCAATATGGGGAGGTAAAAAACGGCAATACGCAGCGACAAAGTTTATTTTGTATACTGCGGGTGGTTCGCTGTTTATTTTAGTAGCGGCCTTGGCAATGGCATTTTATGGCGATACAGTTACCTTTGATATGCGATCGCTCGCTGCGAAAAACTTAGCCCTAAATGTCCAACTTTGGCTGTATGCAGCCTTCTTTATTGCCTACGCCGTCAAATTGCCAATCTTTCCATTGCACACTTGGCTACCAGATGCCCACGGTGAAGCTACAGCGCCTGTACATATGTTACTGGCTGGTATTCTGTTGAAAATGGGTGGTTACGCCTTAATTCGCATGAATGCCCAAATGCTTCCCGATGCCCACGCATACTTTGCGCCAGTATTGGTAATTTTAGGTGTAGTTAATATTATCTACGCTGCTCTTACATCCTTTGCCCAACGCAACCTGAAACGGAAAATCGCCTACTCTTCAATTTCCCACATGGGCTTTGTCACCATTGGTATTGCTTCCTTCACCGATTTGGGTTTGAATGGGGCAATGCTGCAAATGGTGTCTCATGGATTAATTGGGGCGAGTTTGTTCTTCTTGGTAGGCGCGACATACGACCGCACACACACCCTCATGTTAGATGAAATGGGTGGTGTCGGTAAGAAAATGGGCAAGATATTTGCTATGTGGACTACTTGTTCCTTGGCTTCTTTGGCATTGCCGGGGATGAGTGGTTTCGTGGCAGAATTAATGGTATTTATTGGTTTTGCTACCAGCGATGCCTATAGCTCTACCTTTAAAGTGATTGTAGTGTTCTTGATGGCAATTGGTGTTATTTTAACTCCGATTTATCTGCTGTCAATGCTGCGGGAAATTTTCTACGGTGAAGAGAACAAAGAATTAGTTTCTCATCAGAAACTCATCGATGCTGAACCACGCGAAATCTTTATCATTGCTTGCTTGTTAGTGCCTGTTATTGGGATTGGTTTGTATCCCAAGATTTTAACTCAGGTGTATGATGCTACAACCATACAGTTAACAGCAAGATTGCGCAATTCCGTGCCTTCATTAGCGCAGCAAAGAATACCAGAGGTTTCTTTAATTGCGCCTGCAATTGAACAAGGAGTAAGGTAAAAGTAAAAAGGCAAAAGAAAAAATATTGATTACTTTTACCTTTAGTGATAGTTAACAGGGTGGGTTTTGTACCTGCCCTTTTTTGTGTATTAACTCAGGAAAGTCGAAATGTAATAGACTTTTTGCAAAAGTATATTTTCAAAAAAATCAACCACAGATGGACACAGATGAACACAGATTTATCTGTGTTCATCTGTGTCCATCTGTGGTCGTAATTAACTTAGATCCTGATTTTTGCAACAAGCCCTAATTAAGCCTCTTGACGAGGATCGTCAGCAGGTGGATGCCAACCAGCTTGCACCCAAAATCGACGAGCATCTTGAATAGCTCCCTCGTCATGCATTTCATCGTTCATATCCAAGCGATCGCACAATGCCGAGGAATTTTTCACGACTAACGACTAATTGTTGCTATCTCAAACTTAAAAGTTTCGCCATGACTCAAGTATCTAACTTTATGTTCTAATCCTGCTGCTACAACTGCTTTTTGAAAGTCCTCTAGCGGTGACTTGAACACAGTGTAATCATTGTAATGAATTGGTATTGCCGTGTGAGGAGCAATAATTTGAATTGCCTGGACTCCTTGCTTTGCATCCATAGTCAGGAGAATTCCGAAAATCATTGTTCCTCCCAGATGTAACAAGGCTAGGTCAATATCAGGATAGCGTTTGGGAATTTCCTTTAACTCGTCGATGACAAGAGTATCTCCAGTAATATAGAGGCGAAACTTTGTCTCACCAGTGGAGGTTTGAAACTCCAACATACTGCCCATCACAGGTGGTAGTAAGGCGCTGAGGATACCTGGTCCGTGTCTTCCAGGTATTGCGGTAATGTTAACTAATGCATCACCCTTGCTGACAGTCAATGTTTCCCAAGTATTTAGCGGGTATGTGGAGTTAAATCCTTTTTTTTGCAGTTTTGCCGTCGCATGATGGGTAGTGACAATTGGCAAATTTTTGTCCAGCTTTTGTTCTACCAAACGGTCAAAATGGTCTTCATGCATATGGGAGAGGACAATAAAATCAACTGGTGGTAACTCCTCCAACTCTATTGCTGGATCTGTTTTGCGAGTTGAATGTAAGCCGTAACCTAAATGCACATGATCACCCTTATGCAGAAAATTTGGGTCAGTTAAAATTGTCAATCCTGCATAGCGCAATAGTACAGTTGCGGTTCCGACAAAGAAGATTTCGCCTGTTTCAAAATCTGGTTTTGCACCGTTACCAGGTAGAACAAGTTTTCTCCCTGCATCCATAAGCACCTCTGTTTTCGCAACTGTACTGCTTATCTACTAACTCATCGCAGTAGTTGAAATTGTTCATCACTCTAGAGATGCATTACTGTGAAAATTAAGTCCCTGATATCTTGCATCAGTTGCGAAAAGCCGTGAAATAAATTTCCGGCTCATAGCTTAAACCCATTCAAAATGGGTTTAAACTCTTACCGAGCCGGTTTTTAACCAATGTAGAGACGCGAAATTTCGCGTCTCTACAAAGCCCGAAATTTATTTCTGGGCTAATTTTAGGCTTTTTGAGAATGCTGCAAGATGTAATGCCCTGAATTAAAATTCGGAAAAAGCTCAAGGAGCGCTAAAGCTAACTAGCAAAAATATTCTAACCCGTTTTCAACGGGTTTTAGCTATAAGCCGGAAATTTATTTCACGGCTCA
Source organism: Nostocaceae cyanobacterium (assembly GCA_051861145.1). Lineage (GTDB taxonomy): Bacteria > Cyanobacteriota > Cyanobacteriia > Cyanobacteriales > Nostocaceae > JBHYDF01. The sequence goes on along the minus strand of JBHYDF010000240.1, from coordinate 8,716 downwards.
GACATTGATTTCACGGCTCAGAAATTAATTTCACGGCTCATTGCTCAACTAATTCTTTTCGTAATGATAAAGGTGCATACCCTAATGCAAAAGCTTTAGAACTATCCAAAGAAACATCGCTAGGTCTTGGTGCTGCCATTTTCACATCTTGTTGCCGACAAGCTTTCAGTCCTGCCGTAGGAAGTTGAAATACTTCTACTAATAAACGTCCAAAATCATAGCGGGAAATTCTTTCTTTTCCACCTAGATGAATTAATCCGTTAACTTTTTCTAATGCTAATAAGAGTCCTCGCGCTGCTGTTTTTCCACTTACCGGCGTCCGAAATTCATCTATAAATAATTTTAGTTCTTTTCCTTCTTTAAGACTTTGTATAAATGGCTGCATAAAGCTGGTGGCTGTGGGTGTTGCAGTACCAAACATTAATGGCATTCGGCAAATAGCAGTCATGGGATATTTTTCTAACATACCTTCTTCAGCCATGACTTTTTGTTCCCCGTATACGTTAACAGGACATACAGGATCGGTTTCTTTATAAGGTGCATTTAAACCATCAAAAACCAGGTCTGTTGATGTAAACACACAAGGAATAGAATAATCCGCACACAGTCCAGCTATATTACAGGATGCTGTCACATTAATTGCTTTTGATTCTTCTGGATTATTTTCACAATAATTAGGTTGTGATTGTGCAGCAGTATGAATAACAGCGTCTGGTTTGATTTCACTAAATATCTGCTTGATTTCTTGAAAATTTGTTAAATCAACTTTTAAAAGTTTTGTGCTTGGGTTTTCTAAAAAATGCGTACAGTATGTTCCATAAACTTCCCATTCTGGTTTCGCTATTTGACAAATATGCCATCCTAAAAATCCACTGGCACCAGTAATTAATAGTTTTTTCATATTTTTTATTTAAATTAATAATATATATTGCATCAAAATAGGAAGCACATAAAATTAAAATTCTACGTCTTCATAAATTTCTGTAATTGCCATCTCTAGTCCCACTGATGACAATTTCATTGTGTCTGTTTCTTCTAATTGTTCTAATAACCATTTTTGTTGATTGTATTTACGGTAAATATCAAGTTTCATTTCCGATTGAGAAACTAACACATACTCTTGTAAACTCTGCAATTGTCGATAATTCATCAGCTTTTCGTGACGATGCATACGTTCCGTGGCTGGCGAAAAAAGCTCTACTATCAAGCAAGGACGAGTTTTGAAGAATTTGTCTCGGTCTTGAGAGTCACAGGTAATAGATATATCTGGGTAATAGAATATATCAAGATTGTCTATTTTTACTTTCATCTCTGATGAAAAAACCCGATAGTTTGTACCAAGTAGATGTGTACGCAATCGGGTTAATATATTACCAACAATTATTCTACAGTTATCAGTACCTACTTCCATTGCATAGACTTGTCCAGCAATGTATTCATGACGAATTTGGCTTTGTACTTCAAATTGTAGGTATTCATCAACGCTGAGATTTAAAAATTTTCTCTGAGTATACATACTCACTCACAGCATTTAGACTTTTACAAACTTTACTAGAAAAATATTCTCAGTGAATATCCCTCTCAGGTTATAGTTTCAGTCTGCATTAACTGTGTTCAGAAAATTCTCTGGAAGTAGACATATTTTTAAGTCATTTTTACCGTTTTTATCGCAAAAATCATTAGATTGATTGCAAAAGTCATGATGAAGATAATTAACCACAGATGGACAATAAATAAAAGTTTTTCCTCTGTCTTCCCCCCTTGTAAGGGGAGCCACTGCGTTGCGCGGGTTTCCCGCGTTGTAGCAAGTGGCGTGGGAATGAGGGGGGTGGACACAGATAATTTATCTATAGCAATATTAAGTCAAGGTTAAATAAATTGTTTTTCTCTATACATTTTACCTTTAAAGTTTTCACACTTCCTGCAAAAGTTACTTTTACAATATATTTATTGCAATAATTCCTGGAAACGTTTATTACTACGCACCTTGTTAAAATCTGAGTCAGTTTTTGCTAGTTTCTCATACTTACTAGGAACAAGCTTTATAGCCTTTTGCAAGTTCTCAATTGCTAATTCCACGTTGTTTTGCAAAGCATAAGCACAAGCCTTGTTGTAATACGCTAAATCTTTATTAGGTTTAATCGCGATCGCTTTGTCGTATGATACTAAAGCTTCTTTGTAACGTTGCAATTTCGTGAGTGCAATTCCTCGGTTTATCCAAGCTTCATATTTGTCCGGCTTGATGGCGATCGCTTTGTCGTATGATACTAGTGCTTCCTGATAACGCTGCAACGCAGTTAAGGTATTACCTCGGTTATACCAAGCCTCATCTCTGTCTGCTTGAATGGCGATCGCTTTGTCGTATGATGCTAGTGCTTCTTCGTAACGTTGCAAAGCTGTTAAGGCATTACCTCGGTTAATCCAAGCTTCCACTATCTTTGGCTTAATCGCAATAGCTTTATCAAAAGCTGCTATTGCTTCTTTATAACTATGGGAATTTAAGAGATTATTGCCATCCTTAAAAAAAGCTTCTGCTTTTTTGGCTGTCCTAGCTTCTGTAAGCAACCGGGATACATTCATCTCTTGTACAACTTGTTCACTATTTGTCCCCGTTGAGTTAGCCCAATCTCCACAACCTAAAGTGCATACTAAAATTAAGCCGGAGGCAACAAAACAACGCCAACAGACCATCTTTTTATGAACTCGCTCAACTAACTTATACTAGAGCTTTTTCTAGTGTTTTAATAGTATAAAGCCACACTAATATTTTGTGAATTATTCAACTAAAATTTTAGAAAAAAATATTTTTTATAAGTATTTAATACACAAAAATACTCACAATTTTAACACGTAAGCTCGTTTTTATTTGTAAAAAATATTCTTTTTGTTTTTGATAATTTCTAATATATTTCTGATTTGTGTAAAATGTAATGTTAATAGCTTGATTTCAGCTTGCTTGTTATTTTTTAGTAGTTGGTGAAAATTAGCTAATAAAACTTTGGTCGCCGAGTGCGATCGCTCTTGAATGTCTCTAGCCTGCGCCAGCTAGTATAAGACAGCTGTTGAACAGAGCAATGCTAGTGGCAAAATATAATCATGTCGATAGAATCCAACTCCAACTCATCCCAAGCCCCTAATCCAGAACCCATCTCAGAACAAAACTTGCAACCAGATGATTTTGATGCAACTGAGAATGGCCTCACTCCAGAGGAACTGGCTACGCAACAAGCTTTAGCCGCTATCGCCTCATTGCAATCTCCGCAAAACACAGCAGCCTTGCAACAAGGGCGTTTAGCTGCACAACAACGCTCTGGTAATACTGTGGTTGTTAAACCTAGGGCATTATTGCTAATTTTAGTAGCGATCGCCATCACTTTTATTGGAGTTATCAGTAATAACTGGATCGCTGGCCTTGTCGGAACACTGGTGGCTTTGCTACTATCTTTAGCTATACTTTGGCCTTGGTTGCAAGAATTTGCAGATGAATGGTTTGCTCCACGAGAACGAGCGCTGGTGGTTGCTATTTTGGGATTTATAGTAGCAGCGATTGGTTTGACCAAGTATAGTGGTTTTGCCAATATCCTTGTGAAAATCGGACGTAAAGTCAACTGGGAAGCTTCCGGGACACTGGCGGAATGGTTTGGTGCTTTGGGGCAAATTCTGATCGCTATTATTGCCGTTTACGTTGCTTGGCGACAGTACGTAATTTCTAAAGACCTGACAATTCAGCAAAACTTACTTACTGTTCAGCAAAATATTATCACCCAACAACAGACGATAGATTCCTATTTTCAAGGAATTTCGGACTTGGTATTGGATGAAGAAGGATTATTAGAAGACTGGCCCCAAGAACGTTTGCTTGCAGAAGGTCGTACCGCTGCTATTTTCAGTAGTGTAGATGGTAGTGGGAAGGCGAAAATTCTCCGGTTTCTTTCCCGTTCCAAATTGCTTACACCTCTAAAACGCGATCGCCATCTTGGACGAGCTATTCTCGATGGTAATGGTAGTTACGCTGAAGACCGCGTATATGGTTTGCGTGTGATTGATTTAGGGGTAATGCTAGCTGGTACAGACCTTTCCAATACGGATTTACGTTGGACTGACTTGAGTGAAGCTAATCTTGTCCGTACTAATCTGAGTAAATGTGACTTGGTAAAAGCAAATCTCTCTCGTACCATTTTATATGAAACTGACCTCAGCAATGCTGACCTGAATGGCACTATTTTATTCTATGGTCGTCCAGAAAATGCTTCACCTCGTAGTCGTAAGCACCCGCCAAACTATGACACAGGGGAGTACACAGGCGCTGTAGTGGAAAATGCAGATTTTAGCGATGCCCAAAGGATGTCAGAAGCTAATCGTTATTATTGCTGTGCTTGGGGTGGCGAAAAAACTAGAGGTACTATTCCCGGTGGTTGCGAAGGTATTCCTAATAAATTGGGAAGATAGTTGGTTGATTGTCATTAGTCATTTGTCCTTTGTCATTTGTTTTAAGCTAATGACCAATGACTAATGACTAATGACCGAAGAAAGGCAGAAGGCAGAGGGCAGAAGGCAGAAGGTTTAAGAAAAAATTTATACCAAAAATTCAGTCCTCTGCATTCTGCCACTTGGTTGCAAGCCCCCGAATTTATTCGTGGAAAAGATAATAAAATTTGTATCAAGATGCGTAGCACGAGATACAAGCATCCTTGTTAGAAACCCTTAAATTTATTTATGGGGTTTCCCTTCTGCCTTCTGCCTTCTTCCTTCTGCCTTCTCATTAATGACTAATGACTAATGACTAATGACCTTTGATGTTGGAGGCATTACAACTTTATTGGCTAAACGTAGAGTTTGTAAAGTTCTAATTACCCACCAAGTCATATCAATTTCCCACCAACGCCATCCAGCTTGAGCTACATTTGGATGTGCATGGTGATTGTTATGCCAACCTTCTCCATAAGTTAACATTGCTGCCCACCAAAGATTTCGAGAGTTATCATCCAAGTGGAAACGACGATAACCACGCAAATGAGTCGCAGAGTTAATTAGCCAAGTGGTGTGCCAAAGCAATACTGCTCTGAGAAAGACTCCATAGATAATAAAAGACCATCCCCCTAAAACATACAATAGAACGGCAACGGGAATTTGCAACACTATGAAGTAGCGATTCAGCCAACGATAAAATGGATCACGATCTAAATCGGGGGCAAATCTTTTATAATTTTCGTACTCAAAAAATTCTTTACGTGGGTAAAAAATCCAAAGCATGTGACTCCACCAAAAACCACGCCGGGAAGAGTAAGGATCTTTGTTGTTGTCTTCTGTGTGAGCATGGTGTAAGCGATGTCCAGCTACCCAAAAGATTGGCCCTCCCTGTATGGCAAGTGCGCCCAAAATCGCGATCGCATATTCCAACCACTTTGGCACTTGCAAACTCCGGTGAGTCAAAAGTCGGTGATATCCTAAACAAATTCCAATGCTACCAAACAACCAGTGCAGAAATATGGTTACTCCTAAAGCTGACCAAGAAAAATACCAAGGAGCGAGCATTGCCAAGGCATGAATTGTACCAAAAAATGCCACGCTGCCCCAGCTCAGAGCAAGGGGCTGCTTATCAACAGCCACGGCTGAGTTTGTAGTCATCAATATTTCCTTTGACGTAAATTCTGGAAATTCACATTTTGTCTCAGCCCTGAAATAAATTTCGGGCTGAAAGCTTAAACCCGTTAAAACGGGTTAAAACTTTGTTTTTTAGTCAGCTTTAGCTGACTTCAGCTTTTAGCCCGAAATTGATTTCAGGGCGTCAACTCTATTTTTAGCCCGAAATTTATTTGCGGGCGTCAACTCTATGTGTAAACTGGCGAAGACAGTTAAAGTAGAAATAGAAGATGCAAGTGTTACTTACATCCATGAGCTTAGCAAGGATAAAATTTAATTGCAAGTGCTACTTGCATTTTTTTATTTATGTCTGATCAAATAATTTCAACTCGACAGCGACTGATTAATGCAGCGAGAACATTATTCGCGGCTCAGGGAGTCACAGAGACTACAACCAAGGCAGTCGCAGAATTAGCACAAGTTAATGAAGTGACGCTATTTCGGCATTTTGGCAATAAGCATGGATTACTCTTAGCGGTAATTTCTGAATCACCGGTGTTTCAAGAACTCGGTGAATCCTTAAAAACCCAAGCTAACCACACTACCAGCGTCTACCAAGCTCTGAAAGATTATTGTGAAGACCGCTTGCAAGCTTTAGAAAAAATTCCAGAATTAGTGCGCTCTGTGGTAGGTGAGGCGGGAAATTATCCAATAGAAAATCGTCAAGCATTAGGACGAAGCTTAACTCAAGCTAACCACTATGTTGCTGAGTATTTAGCAACAGTAATGGAGCGTGAGCAATTACACACGCATCTACCAACTCAAAAACTCGCAAGTTTACTCAATAGTATGTTGTTGGGGTATGCCGTGCTTGAATTTACTAGTGAATTTCACGGATTGTGGCATGACAGAGATGAGTTTCTAGAAACTTTGGTAGCGCTGTTTTTACACAGTGCCGCCAACTCTAGGAGTCTAGAACATAATGAGTTTATTGCTATAGAGAAGGTGATAGATTTACCAGCAAATTTAGTCCATTTGATTCTGCAACGAGCTAAAAAATCGGGACTGCGGGATTATGCACTTATGTACGTTTTGTTTGGTGCAGGTTTATCGACAACAGAAATTGTGAATTTAGAGCGAATGCCTGCGGCACGGCAAAGCCGAACGCATCAAATTATCGATACTAATCAGCACTTATTACAAATTACTCAAGGTTCTATTCGCCAAGTCCCTGTTAATCAGTGGATTTTGGGTAAGCGCTATGGCTCATATACTCGCAACCCATTAACTCAATGGCTGAAAAGCCGTAAAGATGAACACTCAGCATTATTTCTCAACGATAATGGAATGCCAATATCAGAGGTAGAAATACAGAAGCGATGGCAAGTATTAACAGAGGGATTATTGACACCAGAAGGGCAACAGCCAGTTATTGAGCAAGCTCAACAAACATGGTGTGTAGAAATGTTGATGAAGGGAATGAATTTAGAAAATATGTGTATACTTACAGGCTGGAGCTTGACTAAATTACAACCTTATGCATATAAAGCCAGAGAAAAATCTGCATTAGAGCAAGCTGTGCGCCTCGATCATAAATCAAAGCAAGTTACCAGGGAAAGTTAAGTTGAATAGAAACGGTAAGATAAGGTGTAGATTTGAGTATGAATAAACTTCACTAATTACATGAAAAAACGGCGAGTATCTAATTCATGGCCTCGATGAGGATCGGTTGTCCGATCGCAAGTTATTTCCTGCTGAATTAAAAGGTATAACTTGGTGAGTCGCGTTGTTTTGCTGGATGCAGGGCCAATTGGTCTAATCACCAATCCAAAGCTATCTCCTGAAAGTACTGCTTGCACTCATTGGCTTCAAACCCTGGTTACATCGGGTGTTCGAGTGCGTTAGTTTCGGTGCAGTGCTGACTAGTCAATTTGCGATACGATGAAGTTGATAGTGATTCTATTGGCAGCCGAACCCGTGAAACATTTCAAGATTGTCATCGAAAAGCATCCAGATGGATATGTTGCCTATCCGATTGGTGTTGTAGGAGCCATTGTTGGACAAGGAGACACCTACGAGGAGGCTTTATCCGATGTAAAGTCAGCGATCGCCTGCTATGTTGAAGTTTTTGGCAAAGAAATATTAGAGGATACGCCTTCTGTAGAAGTTTTCATCGCTGAGGCTGGGATTGCGGTCTGATGCCAAAGTTTCCGGTCGATGCGCCGAAGAGCCGAGTTGTGAGGGCATTTGAATTACTGGGTTTTTATGTTGTTCGTGACCGAGAACATATCGTCATGAAACGCGAGAATGAGGATGGTACAGAAACACCACTAGTTATGCCGAACCACTCGAAGATTAAAAGTGGAACGTTGAGAGCGATTTGTACTCAAGTAGGTGTTTCCAGACAGGAGTTTTTGGAAGCCTACAATCAAAGCTAAGTTATGGTAGAGCAGGCTAATTTGAGCGGAGGTTGAGAGTCTTCTTTGTCTATATGGCATGATAGGCGGTAGAAGAGATTTAGAGGAATCATGGCTACCTATCAAGAGATCCGCCGCCAAGTCGAGAATCTTACACCAGATGAGCAACTCCGCTTGTTAGAGGAATTAGCTTCAATTGTACGTCGCCGTATAACTCCAAAACCCAAACGTAGCATTATGGAACTGGAAGGGTTGGGAAAAGAAATTTGGCAAGGCATTGATGCTCAAGAATACGTTAATCAGGAACGAGCTTCATGGAATGGGTAGCCCAGTTACAGGGTCAAATTGTTGGCTTGGATACTGCGCCACTCATCTACTTTATCGAACAGAATTTGACATACTTAAAGACGGTTCGGGCCTTTTTTCAAAGTATGAGTCAAGGAGAGTTTCAAGTTGTTACATCTACAGTGACACTAACAGAGGTCTTAGTTCATCCATTAAGAGCGGGAAATATCGAACTGACTCAGCAGTACCGTGATATTCTTCTTGACCAAGAAAATTTAACGACCTTTTCTGTTTCTCCTGCGATCGCTCAACTTGCCGCTCAACTCAGAGCAGTACAGAACTTACGCACTCCAGACGCCATCCAGATTGCAACTGCTAGTCAACTACCTACACTGACTGAGTACAGTACAGTGTAGGCTTGCAAAAATCCG
>JBHYDF010000239.1:0-12370 GCA_051861145.1 Nostocaceae cyanobacterium | reverse complement strand
ATAGGACTGCAAGAAGCCTACACCGTACCGATAGGTCGGTGTAGGAGATGTCACTGACGTACTCCTACACTGACCTTGCGGTGAGCGTGTAGGCTTCCTAGGAGATGGTAGTACTCTTTCTATGACAGACTACTGAGATACTTCCATATGCATCGGCGTTTTATAGTGGGGAAGACGCCCAGCCCCACTCTCTTATTGCAACTAATTTTGAGCAGTCTCCTTTAGCTTAATGAAAATTAATAGCTTTAGCTAATAGAAGTCTATTACAATAAATTATTTATTGTTTGTATATATATTAGTTTTCCTTATTGATAAAGAGCTTATATTTTTTGGTAGTTTGGTAGCTGAAGAGCGTTTTTCCAGAAACTTGTTTCTCAAATGGCTAACCCAAGTTAGATTGTCTAAGTTTGTAGATGGGAGTAGAAATAACAATGACTTGAGTATAATCTAATTTGGTACAATTACGCATACAATAGAGCTATTTTGGCTTTTTTCAGCACTTATTGACAGAGAATTTTAACTTATAGCATGGAAGCAGAGACCAAACCAAAAACAAACACCCGTCTAGGAAGGATCGCTGCTTGCTGTCCATCTAGTTGATAATCTATATTAATAATTCTGTGTCTTTTATTACCGAATAATACTATTAAGCTGGTTTAAGTTTAATAGTATGATGAAAATTATTTTTATTAATCCCCTTGGCTCTTTGAGTGTGGCCAAGTGGTGTGATGGATTGTGGGGAGAAAAATGAAATTAGATAGATTGTTTCAAAGCCTATTACTTTCAAGTGCAGTTGTTGTTTTGGTAACAACTCCTGCTAAAAGTAAGGAAGTACGAGAGGATGTACAAAAAGACATTCCTCAATTCAGTCAGATTGAGCATTTCCCCAAGAGTGCAGAAGTACTTGTACAGTCGCCAACACCAAGCCCATCACCTGCTTCAGGAGTTGTGCAAGTTACGGGAGTTAAAGCCAATCCCACCAAACAAGGCGTGGAGGTGATTTTACAGACTACTAAAGGGGAGCAGTTACAAACTACAAATCGCAGTACTGGCAATAGCTTTATTGCCGATATTCCTAATGCGCAACTGCGCCTACCGAATGGCGAGGCGTTTACATTCCGCTCGGAAAAACCAATTGCAGGAATTACTGAGATAACGGCTATAAACTATGGCGCCAATACTATCCGGGTGACGGTGACGGGTGAAGCGGGGTTGCCAACTGTCGAGTTATTTGACAGCCCGGACGAAGGTTTGATTTTTAGCGTTGCCAGTACAGGAGATTCCACGCAACAGGGACAACAACCACAAACACCACAAAAGCCTGAATCAGATCAGCCAGAAAGTGAAGAAACACAACCGGAGCAACCAGCGGCACAGGAAGAGAGTGATGAGCCGATTGAATTGCTGGTGACGGGTGAGCAAGATGGGTATCGCGTACCAGACACAGCAACGGGAACAAGAACCGATACCCCAACTCGTGACATACCCTTTTCGATTCAGACGGTTCCCCAACAGGTGTTGAGAGAGCAACAGGTGCAGCGAGTGAGCGAAGCACTGAGAAATGTGCCGGGTGTGCAATCTGAGCAATCTCCTCGCTCTGTATTTGAGACTCCCCGAATTCGTGGTTTTGGTGGCTTCGAAAGCTTCAACATTATTACCAATGGTCTACAAGACGGCAACGCAGGGGTTCAAATTGGGGTCGGAAATATTGAGCGTATTGATGTCTTGAAAGGACCAGCCGCCGCTTTGTTTAGTCAGGGTGGACCAGGAGGAACGGTTAATATCGTTACCAAGCAACCCCTGAGTACGCCTTTCTATAATGTGGAAGCCAGCGTAGGCAGCTTTGATACCTATAGTGGTTTGATAGACTTGACCGGACCTCTGGACGAAAAAAATAACGTCCTCTACCGCTTCAATGCCTATGGATATAGAACGGATACATTTGTTGATTTCTTCGAGATCGAGCGATATGGCTTTGCCCCAGCAATTTCTCTACGCCTCAACGAGAATACCAAGTTGACCTTGGAAGCAGAGTACAACTATTTCGAGCAACCCAACGATCGCGGTTTACCCGCAAGAGGAACAGTTCTACCCAATCGTAACGGCGAACTTCCCATTAGTCGCTTCCTTGGAGAACCATCAATTGATTATGTCAGTCCCCGTACCACTAGGCTTGGATACAGCTTAGAGCATAACTTAGATAAAAACTGGCAAATCCGCAACAATTTTCGCGTCTCATTATTACGACAGCCTCAAAATTCGGTTAACCCCAGTTTGCTCCAAGAAGACGAGCGCACATTGGAGCGTAGCTTAATCATTGCAGACCGACAAAGTTTAGATAGTTATCTCTTGAACGCTGATGTAGTTGGCAACTTCAAGACAGGGAGCATCGACCACAAGCTGTTAATTGGGTTTGATTTGTTCACATCAAACACTACGAATCGTTTTACAGAACGAAGCCTCAGCCCAATCGATATTTTTGACCCAGTTTACAGCCGCAACAATGTTGGAGATGTTATTGCTGAGTTTCCACTTGCATCAACCATCACCGATCAATACGGAATCTATGTTCAAGATCAGATTACTCTGCTGGATAATGTGAAACTGCTGCTGGGTGGACGCTTCGATTGGGTTGAGCAGAGGATAAAAGAGGAAGGTGAACTCACTGGTTCTCAAAGCGACGATGCTTTCAGCCCCCGCGTCGGTATTGTGTATCAACCCATCGAACCGATTTCACTTTACGCCAGTTATAGCCGCTCATTTAAACAAGTGACGGGTTCAGGATTAGACCGCTCTCTGTTCAAACCAGAACGCGGTACTCAATATGAGGTTGGGGTGAAAGCCGATTTGAGCGATCGCCTGGCTGCAACGCTAGCATATTTCGACATCACCCGTACCAACGTCCTCACAGCAGATCCCAATGACGAAAGTGGTCTTTTCTCAATTCAAACAGGGGAACAGCGTAGCCGAGGCATTGAGTTTGACGTTACCGGAGAAATTTTACCGGGATGGAATATCATTGCGGGTTATGCTTACACCGATGCAAAAGTCACTGAAGACACTAATTTTGAAGATAATCAAATCAATAACGTACCAAAGCACGCCTTTAACATCTGGACGACCTATGAAATTCAGAGAGGTTCGCTGCAAGGATTAGGCTTTGGTTTGGGGCTGTTTTATGTTGGGGAACGCGAGGGAGACTTGGAAAACACATTCAATTTGCCGAGTTATTTTCGCACCGATGCCGCTATTTTCTATAACCGAGGGCAATTTAGAGCCGCCCTCAATATTAGGAATCTGTTTGACATCCGCTATTTTGAAACCGCTGAAAGTGACCTGCGTGTTTTTCCCGGCGAACCGTTAACTGTGGTAGGTTCTGTTTCTTGGAGATTTTAACATTGTCCTTTGAATACTACTAATGCCAAATGAGAAACCGACTGTATCGTTATATTCAGCCATTCCTTTTAATAGCCCTCTTCTTCATCTTGCTTACAGCTTGCTACAGTCAGGTAACTCAAAAAGACGACACCCCAAAGGCGCAGTTAGCAATCTCTAATTGCCGACTGATTCAGCACCAATTGGGAGAAAGCTGCGTTCCTCTTCAACCCCAACGTCTCATTGTTACCGATGAAATTGCCTTAGATGCAGTACTAGCCTTGGGTTTGAAACCAATCGCAGCAGCGGAATCAAATATTGCAGGTAGTAGAGGACGGCAGTTTGCAGGGAAGATAGAGGGCTTAATTTCCCTAGGAAAGGATGGCCAGATTAATATAGAAAGGATGGTTGGGTTACATCCAGATTTGATTCTGGGGCTTTTTATCAGCTCACAAGACTACGAGCTATTTTCCCAAATAGCTCCCACAGTGAAAATTGACTTTACTAAATACCCTTTTAATGATAGTTGGAAATATGATTTGCAGGACATTGGTAAATCATTAAACAAAACAGCACAAGCCCAAGATGCACTTGCCCAATATCAACAACGGGTGAGACAATTGCGAAAGATTGTAGAGCAAAAACAAGGAAAAATAGAGGTTTCCGTGAGCCGCTTCTATGCAGGTGGAACAAATCCACAATTTGATACTATACACTCATTTTCTGGAGGTATTTTGCAGGAGGTGGGGCTTTCTGCACCATTGCATCAACTTCAGCTAACTACTAGCCCAGATATAACTAATGTAAAGGTCAGCTTAGAGCGTGTAGACTTGCTGGATGCAGATGTATTATTTGTAATCCAAGATCCTAATTCAGAAGAAAACTTTAAAATATATCAGAAAAGCCAATTATGGCAGACCTTAAACGTAGTCAAAAATAACCGGGTATATGCAGTTGATTCAGGTTACTGGTGGTATGGCAATATTCTCGCGGCGAACGCTATCCTTGATGACTTATATAAATATCTCTTGAAATAAAAATGAAAGTTTTTAACCTGGCAAAAGATAAATACTGCTAATGTCACAACAACAAAACCCTACCAGTATATCTAATTTATTAGAGGAAATATTTGCACGCACTCAACGTATATTAGGTAGTTTCTATACCGACTGTATTATCTTAAAGACGCCTCCTGATAGTGCTGAAGTCATCTCACCTGCCCAATATCTGCAACCTGAACGACTTCTATCTCTTCTAAAAGCAACGTCTGAATACCAAAGCACTCAGGATCTCCGAGTTGCTGCGTCCCTGTGGAACAAAGTTTATAGCTGGACAGCATTACCGAGTATTTTAGCATTAATGACCTGGGCAGGGGTAGGGCTGGATGCCTCGCTTGACAATGTGAGTTTTGTCCTCGAAGACGGTGAACCAAGGGCGTTGTGGTTTCACGGCAACAGTCGTAGTGTAATTTATCCGGAGCGATCGCCCATACCCATTCCCAAAGACTTCTCAGGTAAGTTAGTTACAAGCGTTGATGCATTACATCAAGCTGTATTCACTGGTTTGTTCCAGCATAATCTGGCACCGGTGATTGAGCGCATTCATGGCTTAAGCAAACTCTCCAAAAAAACTATGTGGGGTAATGCGGTGAACGCTTCTGAATGGCTGTTTGAGGAGCTAAGCGGATATGCCAGTCCAGAAGCGGTACAAACAGATTATTCGGTCTTGTTTGAGCAGCCATACAGTTCGGTCATGCCTAGTCGCAATCCCCTCTACAAACTGATACGCACCGAACAACTCAACGAACCCGGTTTACCTGCCAAATTCACAGTTCGAGTCACTTGCTGTTTGTATTATCTCATTCCTCCAGATTATGGCAAGTGTACTAACTGTCCTCTGTTGCAAACACGTGAGCGGATTAAGCAAATGAAGCAAGAAATCGCTGAGTCTGACTAAAATGACACTAGAACAACCACCTACAAGCCTACGCACCTATACTCTGATCTGGTTCGGGCAAAGCGCATCCTTGGTTGGCTCCAACATGACCAGTTTTGCCCTACTCATCTGGGCTTGGCAACGTACTGGTGAAGCTACTCCTCTGGCTTTGCTGTCCTTCTTTATTGAAGCTCCCATTTTAATCGCATCCCTCTTCGCAGGAATTGTGGTTGATCGCTACAGCCGCAAGCGGATCATGATAGCGGGTGACATCATTGCGGCGATCTGCACCATTGCCATCCTAATCCTGTTTTTCACTAACCAGCTAGCAATTTGGCATCTTTACCTGACTGGAGCCATCGGTGGGCTATTTGGCTATTTTCAATGGTTAGCTTTTTCTGCCTCGCAAGCATTGCTTGTTCCCAAGCAACACTACGTCAGAGTTGCGGCGATGGGTTCGATGCAGACTTTTGGTTCTGGGGTTCTGGCACCTGCCTTAGCAGGTTTGCTGTATCCAATCGTGGGATTGCTCGGTATCCTCATGATCGATTTGCTGACATTTGGTATGGCGATGGCGACTTTGGCGATCGCACAAATTCCCCAGCCTAGTGCCGCCGAACACCCAGAAAACCCCTGGCAACAATTGCTCTTTGGATTTCGCTATCTCATCCAGCGTCCCAGCTTGATGGGACTACAGTTATTTGCGATGAGCTTTATCTTTTTTGATAACGCCTCTGCTGTCAGTACACCTATGATTTTGGCACGCAGCAACAACAACACGTCTGTGCTAGGGAGTGTGGAGGGTGCAGTTGGGCTGGGTGGATTAATTGGGGCTATGCTGCTGGGTTTGTGGGGTGGTCCCAAACGCCGGATTCACGGTTTGTTAATTGGCAGAGCAATCGTCTTTAGTTTCGAGATGTTGTTAGGCTTAGTGCGTGTTCCCAACCTCTGGATTGGAGCCAACTTTGCAGCAGGTTTGTTTAAGCCATTGGCAAATAGCTGCGAAGAAGCAATTTGGATGTCGAAAGTGGAACCCAATGTCCAGGGACGAGTTTTTGCCGCTAGTTCGTTTCTAGTAAGCATCATATCATCATTAGGACTACTGATCGCAGGACCCTTAGCTGACTTTGTATTTGAGCCAACCATGAAACCTGACGGCTTACTCGCTCCAATTCTAGGAAACCTATTCGGCACAGACAAGGGTAGTGGTATGGCTCTACAATTTGCGCTCTTTTCCTTTGTAGTGGTGCTGATTTGTTTAGGTAGCTATGCCTTCTCCCCCTTGCGAAATGTAGAAAAGATTTTACCCGATCATGACGTTGATTAGTTATCGAATGTGCGAACCCACATCAATATTTGGCTATATTTGTCTATTCTTTTCATGAAACTTTACAATACTGCTCGGTTAAGGAAAATAGGGGGTCTATACTTTTGCAGAAATTGACCCAGAAATTGGCATTGCTGAATCAAAGTATGAATCATGCGATCGCCTTAAGCTTGCGGGCGCATAGCGCCCGCAGCGCCTCTGAACCGTACTTGAGATAATAGACATCTCCGAAAAATATCAATAGCGCTCTATGACTGGATATAAAGAGGCGATCGCCAATTGCAAATATCAGCCATTATCCACGCCAAAATAAGGTTTTGAGACAGTTTTTCTGAATAAAAAGGCAAAAATAACAAGTTAACAGCTCAATTTTTCCCTAGTTATTTGGCATTATTTCATGTTGGCAGAATTAATCCTCCTATTCGGAATCTTACGAGTCCACATATCGTCATAATTATTTGTTCGTATTTACGTGCATTCAATCTAAATCTTTCTGAAGCCACTCTAAATATCTTCAACAAACGAATTAAATGCTCGACAAAGATTCGTTCAGATGCTAGCTCTTTATTTTTCGATTTTTGTAACGGTGTTAATTCTCTTTTTTTCGGCTTTTTCGTCGGGATTTTAATTGATGCTTCTCCTTCATAACCTTTATCTCCTTTGAATATTTGATTTTTATCAAAACTTTTTTGACAGGAGCGAAATAAACTTATGTCACTTTTTGGTCCTGGTTCTCCAGCGATGACATCAACAATATCTTGACCATTAGGTAAAACAATAATTTGGTTTTTAAAAGTATGATTTTTCTTCTTACCAGAGTAATACTTTTCCTGTTCTTTATACTCTCCAGGTCTTTCTCTAGCTTGTTCAACGCTATCTACTATTAGTTCATAATCGGTTAAAATTTCTTGAACTATCTCATAGTCACTGGCGTTTTTTTTTACCTGTTCAAGTAAACTAGGTGGTAAAAGTTCTTGTAGGAGTGGAAACCAGTAATTAAATGTATCGTTTGCGGTTGATTCACTCACTCCGAATTGAATTCCTAACAATTGAAACGTTGTGAGTCCAGTGCTGAAGACGGGTTTCCCGTCGCAGGCAACTGGTGAGACCAGTCAGTCATCGGCGGGTTTCCCGCGCCCTGGGAACTGGCGAACCCGAAGGGCGAACCCGGAGGGTCAAATGCCTCAAATATACCAACGTTAACAGAATTTGCTCTGACATCGATAACTTTACTTTACGACCACCCCCCTTATTTATAATTCTAATTTTCTGCGCTTCGACTTCCTGTTGCTTTCGCGTATGTAAAGCGCTCGCCTGTTTTATTAGTTGCTCTAATTGCTCATACTTTACACCGACTAATCGCTGCGTCTCTTGAGGGTTCTTTTGAATGTAACGAGCGTATTTCACTCATATTTTTGTGGTAAAAAGATGATTTTATACCCTTCTATCACAGAATCGTTCTATTTTGGAGATGTCTAATATCTTCCCATCCTTGTGCTCCGGCTATAACTGCAAGAATTGCAATTACCAGAATGTCTGTGAGTTGATGTTTTTTGGTTCGCTCTACTCTTGGGTCTTTGATGTCAGAGAAATGCTCCACTAAACTCTGTTGAATAGTTCCAATGGATGCTATCTCTGTATAGGGTCAGCGCATCTTAAACCCTATTGACAGAGGGATTATAGCAGAGGGGAAGAGTTTGGGATAGCCGCCAACACAGAAACCATGTACTGATCATTCATAGCGGCTCGCCGTGACTTTTGGCGATCGCGCCTTGTACCGCAATTTTAATCCACCAATAGGCATGGGTAGAGAATTTATTGCCTAATTGAGGTTGAAACTTGTTGAGGTGCGGCTTCTAATCCAAGCGTTCCTTCTTATATTACGTCTGAAAAAAGATGAATATCTTGAGGTAAAAACAGAAATTTGAATAACATTGAATCGATTAGGCTTATCTCCTGGCATTTCCCTATTTTTTCAAAAAGTTAAAGTTACGAAAAATAAAGGTTTTGAAGGTTTTAATCTTGCCTGTAAGTGGAAACGTAAATATCTGGGTGTGGCACCAGAAGAGGGTTGGGAGGTCTCTTCACCGCTCAAGTCGGCAGGTGGGAATCTGCCCTTGGGTGCAACCGAAGAGTCCAGCCTATTCGGAGAGATGTCGGTGACGATATCCGAAAATTAACTGAGTTGGGCAGCTTGGTAGGTATAAAAACCGAACAGTTGCTCAACTCTATAAACAGATTGTAGGCGATAAGCAATCTGGCTTAACGCGAGAGCGATCGCCAAAGCCTCTCAAAATCATCATAGTTTGCGACTCTACTCAATCAGATTTGGCAGCGTTGAAGCCCTTAGTTAGCAGCAGGTTCTGCATCTAGTGGGCGAGATTTCTTCTCGAAAACTTGAATGTTTGGCTCTAGCAATACGAAACCTTTTTCTGTTGGGTCTCCCATTTTCCCTGCGATGGCTGCTACCCACTGCGGATAATTTGCTTGTGCCGAGGTAAGTTTCTTCCATATCTTGGGTTTTACAGTGACAGTGACAATGCGTCCATCACAATCGATTTCAAACTGTTGCCAACCGTTCTCTACAGTTTGGGCAATAGGCAGTTCATTAATTTTTATTAATAATTCGCCCACGTCCAGTTATCATTATTCACTCCTCCCATTGCCATTGCGAGGTTCGTAGCGGAGGTACTGCCAGATTTCGCGTATCTCAGCTTGGAAGCGGGCGCGATCGCGCTCTGATTGTACAGCTTGTTGTGCTACAAGTTGTATTGTCGAGCGTAGTGCTTGTAGTCAGGGCATCTACACGGCTACCAATTTGATTCATCTTGGTAGTGAGGTCAGCGATAAGCGAAGCTTAACGCCTAAAGGCGTATCGCTCCTTCTATGCGGAATAATTGGTCATCATGGCGTTGGGCTTGGGTGGTGAGGTTGGCGATCGCTTCTGAGTTTCGACTAGTCTGTTCTTCGATGCGGGTAAGCGCTTGGTCGTGCCGTGCGGTATTTTGTATGGTCAGTTCAGCAAACCGGGCGCTTTGCTGCCTCAAGTCGGTCTAATCTGTCTGGCTGGTCTTGCGTCATCGGGTATACCTCAAATCATTGCCCAAGGCTTTTAACTTTGACTCCCAATTTTTGGGGTGTTTCAATGTGGATTATTGTCTAAAAATATACGCTTATATTCTGTAATGGCTTAGGCGTAAGCGATAGTCATATTGGCTCAACTCCTCTCGATTTCAATCAATTCGCTAATAGATTGCAAATCAAAAAACTCACTTAAAGTTATTACTGTGCTTGTATCTATACGCGAAATCTGGTTTCTATAAAGTCTTCCAATAGTACTTGGTGCTAACCCCGTTGCTTCAGCCAAAGCAAGCTGCGTTATCCCCTTAGAGTCCATTAAATCTCTGAGCTTGCAGACCACTTTCATTTCCTCAATATTTATAGCTCCGATATTAAATAGCTAATGCACTAATAAATTAGCGCATAAGCAGATTAAATAAAAGTGCGGAAGTGCATTAGCATCTTTAAACTATTAGTGCGCTAGCGCATTAGTGCTTTAAAGTAGTAACTGTAAGCGACAAGCACGGCAAACAGAGGGACGATTAACACAAAGAGCGCAGATATCGAGCCAGCAACCGCGTGCAAAAGGGCTTTTCCCGCATTCGCATAAGCGATCGGCTCTGACCAACTACTAACTAGGGGCAAACCAATGACCAAGCCTACAACTTCGTGTCGCGACTGCTTGTGTGGCTTCAATACGGTAAGTGTCGGTTGGGTTGATCTAGAGTCATTTGTCGTTCTTGTCCTTTTTCCTCTGATTTAGATCCATGCTGGAGTGGTTCTTTCAAGCGGTTCGTAGCTGTGTATGGTTGCTAAGCGCATCATAGTTTTTGGTCTGTCTGGGTACAAACTAAACTCAGTAATTTCAAATGTTGAACTAAAAATAGCTGGGGAATAAGGGAGGTAAGCTTGATAATCGTTAAGGTCTGCATATGATTCTTGTCTAAGAATATCTTTTAAATAACTTAAATCGTCAGCTTCCCAAAGTTCGGTTATATTTAACGTGGTAGCCCAGTCACGAGAGCGTTGAAGCATCTGAATTAAAGGTCGGTTTACCCAGCGTTGGATATCTTCATCAGCACCTTCCATGCCAACAAGTGACATGGGTTTTTCACTCTCCTGCATTCTTGCCAGTAATCTTAGGTCTTGAGCGTCGAAACCTGTGTCCATACCAAAAACCATCGGATTAACCTGTGATCCAGAGGGAGCATTTTCGTCGCCTAGTGCCATTGAAGCCAGGATTTTAAAAGGGCGACGGCAGTTCTCCCAAACGATTTTTGCAGTTTTGAGATTGAAATTGGCGATTGCTTGTGCTAGTTCTTCAGATGCATTATCAGCCAGTTCGTTAGCAGCTGATTGGCTTGGGGCTTGAATAATCAATGAGTCCTTACTGATTAGTAGTTCCCATCCAGGAGTTTTGAGAAATTCAAGTAGTCCCATTGGTTTGTCTCCTTTGTCGTTTACTTTGAGGAAAGCTTTGATCACGCAGTTCGACAATGTACTCCTCATCCAGTTCGAGATTATGGGCTAACTTGGTGAGATCAGAAGTATTGGGCTTTTCACCCCGCATAAGCGCTTCTAGTCGTTCGGGTTTAATGCACCCCATCGAAAGAAGTTTTTCATAGTTGTCGGTAACAAGGCTGGCAATGGTTGTTCGTCGGTGATGCTTGGGTTTATTCCTCCTTTCGGCTAATGCCAACTCGATAATTGTCTCTACCAAGTTACTTACTGTTCGGTTTTCTGTTTGTGCCCATTCTTCTAGCTCCGCCTTCGACTGATCCGAAAGACCGAAGTTAATACGGGGGCGTTTGTGTTTCCCTTGCGGCATTTGGGTTGCATTGTTATCCACTGCTATCTTCTTACACAAGCTTATCTGTGTCACCCCCATCCCATTGTGTGTGTAATTGTAAATTTTGATGAAAGTGGATTTCACTTGTTGTCAGTGGATTGCACTGCAATCTATAATAGTTTTAAAGATGGTCAGGGGTGACAACCACGAAAATCATTTGCACTTGTCAGGGGTGACTGGAGAATGCGAACTATCACCGTAGGATGTTACTCGGCAGAGGGTGTAGAGTACTTCAACAAAAAAGAAGCGCGAAAACTCTTAAGCATCAGACATCACAAAACCTTTAACGATCACCTCTGTGCCCTTGAGTTTAACCACACACGTCTTGGCTGGGAAGAAATCAAAGAAATCTTGTCATTAAAGCTATTTCTGTATGCTCGTATGGGCTACCACACACGTAGAATGTATCGTGTCTTAAAAGCGGCAGGACAGTTGGAAAAAGTATTTGAGTATTTGAACATAGACGTTGAGAAAGAGTTTGAAGTGCGATTCGTTGAGTGCTGAATCGCGGTAATCAGTCCGTACATAAGCATTCCAACCCGCAAGGGTTGAACTCTCAGAAGGATGTGGGTGAAAGCCCCACTGACCAGACTCAGGTCTAACTCCTTATCTGCCCACACAGACCAGACTCGGAATTCTGGAGGGTGAAGCTGGGGACAGGGCGCAATCAGACATCTGTTGCGGGATGACACTGGCGCTAACAGGGAGTTCCTACGATGAAATCAGAGCCTAAAAAAGCAACCCATCTTTAAGCGGGGCGCAACATACAACCCACATTCCGCACCCTAACTTTCATAAAGGGGTTTTTACTTACTATTTTTTCT
>JBHYDF010000238.1:0-12370 GCA_051861145.1 Nostocaceae cyanobacterium | reverse complement strand
CATGGTTCATGGTTCATGGTTCATGGCTATTAACTATTAACCATTAACCATTAACTATTAACCATTAACCATGAACCTGTTCCTAATTAAAGAACTTTATGAGTATGGGAGTGTTGTTTTACGTTGTCTTCTTTGGTAACAACCCGCGTGGCGTTCAACACGCGCTTGCGTTCGGTAGAATACTGAAAATCAGTATAAGTAGTGCCAAGAGGAATTAGGGATTTGGCAGAATCACGACGCTTGTAGGTGCGAGCAGCGGCAATAGTCCTTTGTACGAATTCATCCCCAAATTGACAGCTTTCCGGAAAGTCAGCAGGTTTTTGGAGTGTTTCGCCGTCAATTATAGCTCCTAATGTTGTCGCACAAGCCAACTTATAAGAAGTGGGAATACCTTTGACAAGTGCTTCCAAAGCGGCTGAGGGAATGGGTTCTATAATTTCGACTTGGTGAACTTCTCCGTCTTCCTTAACGAAGCAGGTTGCAACGCCGAGAACGATGTAGTCATCAGTGGTGAGATCGGTTGCATTGGGAAGAGAAATTGCAGTTGCCATAAGACTTTCTTTTCAAAACTATAAGTTATACTAAAGGCTTTTGAATCACTAGTTGGCATTTTACCAAGTTGTTGCTCCTACTACTTGACTAGTCTAATGGATTGATATTTGCTATTTCTGGAATTCAACTTGAGGATGAAGTATCCATTACTAAGTTAGAGCATCAATTGGATATGAGGAGTACTCACACTTGTAATTGTGGTGAGATTGAGCCTTGATAGTTCTAAGTACTCATAGACACCTTAGCAAGTGACACAGGGATAGAACCACAAGCACGGTGAAAACTATAATTTGATTTCACAGAGCAAGCAGCTCAGGCAGGAAGATATGAACAGCCACTCATTTTTATCATCTGGGGAACAGCAAAATCACGGAGATATGGCAGTGTTTAAGAACACGAATAATTCTCAACAACTTGTGGCTAGCTGTAGCGGCGAATCTACTTTAGGTGATAGTCACTTACGTTCTTGTGCTTTGAGGTCGGCTCAGCAAGGGGATTATACTGGAGCGATCGCGCTTTTAAGTAAATTAATTCACCGTCATCCCCACAATGCGATTGATTACAATAACCGAGGGTTAATTTATTTTCAATGCGGTGAAACCCAAAAAGCGTTTTGCGATTACAATACAGCTTTGCAACTGAATCCGAAATTAGTAAGTGCTTATAACAATCGGGCAAATTATTACGCTTCTTGTGGAAAATTAGTCGCAGCGATCGCCGACTATGATCGGGCGCTAGATTTGAATCCTAGCTATGGGCGGGCGTGGTTGAACCGGGGTATTACTTTGCGTGACTTGGGCCAATATGAGGAAGCAATTGATAATTTTGAGGTAGCCTTGCTTTTTGGTCAGCTAGAAGGTCATATTTTTGCCGAACGTGGTCGGACTTATCATCTTTGGGGTGATTGGAACTGCGCGATCGCTGATTATCGCCGCGCCCTAGCATTATTACCTTCCTGTAGTACTATCAAAGACGATCCAAGTCAGCGCCTGTATTTACAAGTCGAAAATTGGTTAAGCGAACTGACATCTCCCTATGAACATAATTAGTAGGTTTTTGATTATACAGGAGTTTAGGCGATCGCTAAGGGACTTCCAAATCAAAAAACATCCAACTACTTAAGAGTAGATTGGCCGTCTCGCCCGCCCTTTAGTTGCGGGCGAGACTTATTTATCAGTCCTCTTCCAGAGGACTTACGCTATGAGACTGGGACTTATAGTCCCAGGCAAATGTGAACGCAGTCGGAAAACCTGTATATAACTAGTGATTTTATTTACATTAAATTTAGATAGTGCAAGATGTCGCTAAACTGATATCTTGCACCCTTCGGGTTCGCCCAACGGGAGAGCCAGTTCCCTACGAAAGGAAACCTTTCTTCAGGACTGGTCTCACCAGTTGCCTGCGAAGGGAAACCCGACGCAGAGCGCGCTTACTCACCATTCTCAACAAGAGCCAGAGGCTCTTATTCTCGTTACCAGGTTCAACCTGGTAACGAGGGTTTTCCGGCTTCGCCATATGGCTGTTGCGATTGGTGTAAGATATCAGTAAATAGATTCGGCTGAAGTACCAAAGCGGTAGCCTTTACCATAAACGCTGTGAATGAGTTGTGTTTCACCAGCTACCTCAATTTTGCGTCGCAGCAGGCGCACTAAAGCCGCAATCACATTACTACTGGGTTGCTCATCATCTTGCCATAGATGTTGCATAATCTGAGCGTGAGTCAGCAGCTTACCAGTATTTTCCATAAAGTATTGCAGCAGCTGACTCTCTTTTTCCGAAAGTTCAATGATGCGTCCTTGACGATAAGCTATTTGATTTTCCGGATCGAGTTCTAAATCAGCTACCGTCAAGCGGCTTGTAGCAACATCCTGTACCTGAGAACCCGAACGCCGTAACAAAGCCCGGACTCTGGCTAGTAACTCCCGCAGTTCAAAAGGTTTAACTAAATAGTCGTCCGCACCAGCATCTAAACCTTCCACTCGGTCATCAAGAGTATCTTTAGCAGTGAGAAACAGTACCGGGGTGGTAACGCCTTGGCGGCGTAATTCTTGACAAATTTCCAATCCCGTTTTTCCTGGCAACATCCAATCTAAAATCATCAGGTCGTAATTGCCCATTTGTGCCAGTTCGCTGCCACTAGTCCCATCATAAGCGGCATCGACATGATAACCCTCACGAGTTAACACGCGACTCAAAGGGTCAGTAAGTTCAGTTTCATCATCAACTACCAAAATTTTCATATTAATTTTGGATTTTGGATTTTTGATTTTGGATTCAGAAAAGCACCTGTTAAACTAAGATCCGACTGACTCTGAATCCAAAGATAAAGAGTAACCTCCTTTAATCTAAAATCAGATGCATCCCTATTTTGCAAAAAGCCGTGAAATAAATTTCCGGTCGTGTAGAGACGCGCTGTTTGAAGCGTCTCTACAAACCCGTTAAAAACGGGTTAAAAATTTAGTTCAATCATCTTCTAGATGATTTTAGCTTTTAGCCCGAAATTTATTTCAGGGCTGAATCTTGGGAAATTTACACATTTGGGATGCTCTCTCTAAAATCTAAAATCTAAAATCTAAAATTGCCATATGCTGACTGTCGCATTACCGAAAGGGGAACTTCTCAAACACAGCATCCGCCTGCTGCAAACTGTAGGATTAGATTTTAGTGCTTTTTTAGACTCAGGCAATCGTCAACTACAAATTACGGATGCCAATAACAAAGCTAAAGGATTGCTGGTGCGAGCGCAAGATGTACCAGTTTACGTAGAATACGGTCAAGCGCAACTGGGTGTAGTCGGTTACGATGTGCTACGAGAGAAAAAACCACAAGTTGCTCAATTAGTTGATTTGCGGTTTGGTTATTGTCGGATGTCGGTAGCGGTAAAGCAATCAAGTCCTTACAGATCGCCTTTGGATTTACCCGCCCATAGTAGAGTTGCATCTAAGTATGTAAATTGTGCGCGTGAATATTTCCACAGTCTAGATTTACCTGTGGAAATTGTGCCGTTGTATGGTTCTGTGGAACTAGGGCCAATTACGGGAATGTCAGAGGCTATTGTTGATTTGGTTTCTACAGGGCGGACATTGCGCGAAAATGGTTTGATGGAAATTGCGACACTTTATGAAAGTACGGCGCGGTTAATTGCCCATCCTTTGAGTTATCGCTTGAATACGGATAATCTTAGCGATTTAATAGCTAAGATGCGTGAGGCAACTTTGGCGGTGGTTTAAATTAGGAGTTAGGAGTTAGGAGTTAGGAGTTAATGGTTCATGGTTAATAGTTAATAGTTAATGGTTAATAGCCATGAACCATGAACTATGAACCATTAACCATGAACTAATGACTAATCCAAAATCTAAAATCTAAAATCCAAAATCAAAAAGATGTCAGAACAAAAAATAGATTTTGACGCTAATCCACCAATTGCTACTAACGAATACGACCAAATGGCAAAAATGGCATTGCCTGGTTATGAGGCAATGCACACAATGGTATTATCTTGTTTGCGATCGCGCTTACCACAAACAGCGAATTTGTTGATTGTTGGTGCTGGTACAGGAAAAGAGTTAGTAAGTATTGGTCAGGGTAATCAAGATTGGCAAATGCTCGGTGTAGATCCATCTGCTGATATGCTCTCTCTTGCTGAAGAAAAAATTCAGCAGCATGGTTTATCAGAGCGAGTTAAATTATTTCAAGGATACACTGAGAATTTACCAGCTACTCCTTTATATGATGCAGCAACTTCTATATTAGTGATGCATTTCATTGCGGATGATGGAAGTAAATTAGCTTTTCTTGAAAGTATTGCTCAAAGATTAAAATCATCGGCTACTTTTATTTTGGTAGATGTGTTTGGTGAAAAAAACACTCCTCAATTTGAGCAAATGGTTTCTTTTGTGAAAGCTTATTGGCAAGAAATGGAAATCCCACCAGAGAAAACGGAGAAATTGCTAGAAAAAGTTAATCAAGGTGTTTATCCCATTTCTGAGGTGAGAGTATTGGAGTTATTGCAGCAAGCTGGCTTTGGAAATGTGATGAGATTTTATACAGGACTTTGGGTTGGCGGCTGGATGGCGACTAAAAATTGAAAATTGAACCCCACCCCCAACCCCTCCCCGCACGCGGGGAGGGGCTAGCAATCAGAGCATTTGAAGAGGTGGCGATGATTTTTACTCCAATTGCTCTAATACTTGACTGGCAGACAATACAGGCAATTCGACAGCAGTAAAACCTCGTGCATCGCGGGTAACAATTGCATCCAAACCTTGAGCGATCGCACAAGCGATCTGAACAGCATCTTCAAAATCTGTCATGCCAGATGTCAAAGCTGCTGCTACAACTGCACGATCAACAGGACAAATTTCCATGACTGCCAACGTAATAGAGACTGCTTGCCTTGCCCGCTCAATACTTTGGGTTTGCCTTCTGGCAATGTAAAAGATATCAGTTAGCGTTGTTGCAGTGACATAGCCAGCGACTAACCCAGAACCGATTGCCTGGAATAATGCTTCTGCATCTTGTAAAAATGGCTCTCGCTCTAACAGAAAATCTAGAACAATATTGGTATCAATTAGAACGTTCACCGAAGATATTTCTCCACGCGATGCTGTTCTAGCATTTGCTCAACTTGGGCATCAGTTGGTGGGGGCTGATCAGTCTTCAGTAACCCTCGCATCTGATTGATCAAGGTTTTCCGGTCTGGTTGTGAAGTGGGAACATTCTGCAAGGATTGCATGATTGCGTTGACAAGTTCAAGGCGATCGCTCACTGACAGTTTGAAAGCCTGCTCTTTGAGTTCTTGCAGTAACATAGGGACGACTCCAAGCCAATACTAATATTTAAATTTTAGTGTTTTAATGGTTAATATTAATCTTTTTAAACACCAAGACACTAAAACATCAAGTTTACTTACTCCCCGTAATGACCGCCAGTAACCTTACCCCGAAAAACAATGTACTGATAAAGGTTGTAAAACAACATCACAGGGATGAGCGCACCAATAAAAATGAGCATGAATACCAGCGCACTAGGGTCAGCGGCGGCTTCATAAATAGTAATCTCAGTAGGAATAATGTAAGGAAAAACAACTAGCGCCAAGCCAATAAACGTGAGCAAGAAAATCAAAATTGTCCAAATAAAAGGCGCTCTTTCTTCTTGACGGAAAAGACTTCTAACAAGTAGGGAAATCAAGAAAATTCCCAATAAGGGAATTATGGCAAAGACATAAAACAGTGGACGTTCTAATAAACGCTCTTTAGCATAGTCGTAAAATATCGGAGTTGTAATTGTAATCAAAACTGCTCCGATTAGTGTTGTTCCCGCTGCAATTTTTGCTGTTTTATAATGAGTTTCTTGTAATTCTCCTGTTGTTTTCCACACTAAATAAGTTGAACCTATCAAGACATAACCTTGAATTAATGTCAAAGCTACTAATACAGTTTGCCAGCTTAACCAATCCCAAGTTGTACCGATAAAGTGGCCGGCTTTATCTACATTAACTCCCTTCAGCACACCGCCAAGGGCAAATCCTTGACCGAGTGCAGCCATAAAACTCCCCACGCCAAAGGCAAAATTCCAAAATAATTTGCGTTTAGCTTGTTCGCGAAATTCAAACGCCACAGCACGAAAGACTAACCCAAATACCATTAAGAAAATTGGGATGTAAAGAGCATTTAAAATCGTGCCATAAGCAAGGGGAAATGCTCCAAATAAACCGCCCCCCATAAGAACTAACCAAGTTTCATTTGCATCCCAAATGTTGCTCAAACTGGTCATTAAAATACCGCGACGTTCTTCATTAGAAGCGGTAAGGGACAAGATTCCCACTCCTAAATCAAACCCATCTAGCATTACATAAAGAAAGAGGAAAAGGGCTAATATACCAAACCAAACCTGTGGTAAGAAATAAGTTAGCGTCTCCATAACAACCTCCTCATACCATTTTGGATTTTGGATTTTGGATTTTAGATTTTGTCCTTTGTCATTAGTCATTGGGAAAGACAAATGACAAATGACAAATGACTAATGACTATTGCTGTGCTTCAACGGGACGTTCATCGGGAACAAATTCCCCAGGAGTCGTATCTAATGCGGGCTGGTTTTCATCGCCAGGTAGGGGCAAATCTAGCCTCGGTCCCCTACGGATGATGCGGCTACCAAAGTACAAGGTAGCAATAAACAAAAGGGTGTAGACTGTTGTAAACCCAATTAAAGATGTTAAGACATTGGTAGCAGGCACATTTGAGGCAGAATCAGCAGTGCGAATTAATCCGTATACCGTCCACGGCTGTCTACCCACACAACGCACAATCCAGCCTGAATCTACTGCAATATACCCTAAAGGAGCGGCAAAAATCCAGCCACGCATTAACCAACGCTGCTGGGCGATGTTTTCTGGCGAGAGTTTACCACGCAACCATTGTAGGGTACTTAGCAACATCAACCCCGCTAAGAAAAAGCCAATACCAACCATCGCCCGGAAGGAATAATAGATTAAACCTACTAAATGCGGTCTATCTTCGGGTTTCCATTCCTTCAATCCAAGCACGGGTTCGGAGAGATTTTTTTTCAGTTCCAGAATGTATCCTAATCCATTGGGAATAGCTATTTCCCAATCATTTGTTTCCGCCTTTTCGTTAGGTAAAGCTACTAAACTCCAATCCGCAGATTGTCCGGCTGGTGTCGTATTCCACTGCGCCTCCATTGCTGCGAGTTTGGAAGGTTGATAGTGATATACTTGTTCGGCGCTTAAATGTCCTACGTATATCTGCAATGGTGCTACTGCGATCGCTGCTATTAGGGCAATTTTGAAAGCTTTGCCAAAGAAGGCTGGTTGGCGATTATTCAGAATATACCAAGCACTAATTCCCCCAACTACAAACAGTGATGTTTCTAGGGTGGCTAGAAACATATGCGACACACTCACCGCCATAAACGGGTTTAAAATTGCCTGAAAGTAATCATGGACGATAAACTTACCGTTTACCATTTCTCCACCCGCAGGGGTTTGCATCCACGAACTAGCTGTTAAAATCCACAAAGTCGATAGGTTGGCACCAGTAGCTACAAGAATGGTAGACATAAAGTGAATGATGGGATTCACACGTTCCCAACCAAACACCATAATCCCTAAAAAAGCAGCTTCCAGCATAAATGCCCAGGAAGCCTCAAACCCAATAATGCTGCCAAAAAAGTTACCAACAGCTTCGGAAAAGGGGGCCCAGTTTGTGCCAAACTGAAATTCCATTGGGATACCCGTAGCTACGCCAATACCAAAATTTAAAACATACAGTTTTGACCAAAAGCGGGCATGGTAATAGTAATCTGGATTACGTGTTTTTAACCAGATTCCCTCAATAATGGCGAGATAAATTGACACGCCTGTTGTCAAGACAGGCCAAAGCATATGAAATAAGGCTGTCAGCGCAAACTGCATCCGCGACAGGACAACGGTATCAGATAAAAATTCCATAAGCGCTTCCCTTCACTGCTTTCACAAGTAGGTGTCAGGTTTGTTACCCACTAGGTAAGCAGTGAATTCTCTTAACGGCGATGGTTCTTTACAAAATTTTAAGGTATGACACTTTGTCGAGACTTCTTGCACGCATTCATGCTGTGGTTCCATCTAAAAAACATCGACTTATGCAAAATGCCTGCTTTCAGACAGGGACAAAAAATCCCTGGCTGACTTGTTTTGTTTCGCTTTTTAACAAAATTATAAAAAAACTCCTGTGAAAATTCAGGCTGAGGGAAATTATTCACTAATTTAAAAAATAGTGAAGTTATGGTGCATTTAGTTTGCAAACATTAAGCAGCCCGGATATTTGCCTATTTTGAGATTTACCATTTTGAAGCTCAAGACATTTAATTGCTTCATATTAACTATTAATGAAAGCTCTATCTATTAATCAGGAAAGGGCAAGACTGACAGCCCTTCATCAGTATCAAATTTTAGATACGGAACCCGAAGCAGCTTTCGATAATCTTGCCCAGTTAGCAGTCCTCATATGTGGCACCTCGATAGCCTGTATCAATTTTATCGATGAAAATCGCCAATGGTTCAAAGCAAAAGTGGGTTGGGATACGTCAGAATTGCCCCTTGATACCGGGATGTGCCCCGTTTGCATTCAGCAAGGCAATGTTCTTATTGTTTCTGACACCTTAGCAGATGCACGATGGGCGACGAATCCGGTAACGATCGCTCCTTTGAATGTGCGATTTTACGCTGGTGTGCCGCTGTTCACGGCTGATGGACAGGCGATCGCTACTCTTTGCGTTATGGATCGCCAACCTAAGCAACTCACCTCTGAACAAGTAGCAGGATTGCAAGCCTTAGCACGCCAAGTGATGACTCAATTGGAAATGCGACAAGCGCAACTCTTTTGTCAGCAAACCGATGCACAATTGCGCCAAAGTGAAGAACGGTTACGCTTGGCGCTGGATGCTTCCAATACGGGTA
This sequence comes from Nostocaceae cyanobacterium, assembly GCA_051861145.1. Taxonomy (GTDB): domain Bacteria; phylum Cyanobacteriota; class Cyanobacteriia; order Cyanobacteriales; family Nostocaceae; genus JBHYDF01. The sequence goes on along the minus strand of JBHYDF010000238.1, from coordinate 3,360 downwards.
TTTGGGACTGGGATATTGTCACAAACAAGGTTAATTGGTCTGAGCAAGTTGAGCTTTTGTTTGGTTTGATTCCAGGTTCGTTTGGCGGCACTTATGAAGCTTTTCTGGCTCTGGTTCACCCCGAAGACCGGGAACTAGTCACTAAAGCTGTGACTCGTTCTATAAAACGGAGAAGAGAGTTAAATATTGAATTTCGCGTTGTCTCTCCGGATGGTGAAATCCACTGGATTATATCACTAGGCAAGGTATATTACAACTGTAGCGGTAGGGCAGTTCGCATGACTGGTACTATCAGGGATATTACCTATCGCAAGCAAGCAGAAAAGCAATTGCAAATGGCTGAAGCAAGGCTGCGTCATTTGCTAACAGTTAGCCCAGCAGTTATTTATTCTTGCCAGCCTGACGGAGATTACACCGCTACCTTCATCAGTGATAATATTACCTCCATGCTGGGCTATGAAAGCCGTGAATTTCTAGAAAATCCTCAATTCTGGGTTGAGCGTATCCATCCAGAAGATGTTTCTGGTGTATTTACTGAACTTGCCACCCTATTTGAGCAGGGACATCACACCCATGAATATCGCTTTCAGCACAAAGATGGTAATTATCGCTGGGTGCGAGATGAAGTAACATTAGTCCGAGATGCATCCGGTCAACCTTTAGAAATTGTCGGTTACTGGATTGATATAAGCGATCGCAAGCAGGCGGAGGAGAAACTAGCACAAAGCGAGAATTTACGACGGACAATAGTAGAGTCAGAACCGGAGTGCGTAAAATTACTTGCTATCGACGGTACTTTACTGGAAATGAATCCCGCTGGACTAACGATGATTGAGGCTGATTCCCTCAACCAAGTTATCGGTAAGTCAGTGTATCAAATTATTGCCTATGAGCATCGGCAAATTTTCCAAGAACTCACCGAGAGTGTTTTCCGGGGTGAATCTGGTAGGCTAGAGTTTGAAATAATTGGACTTAAAGGTACTCGTCGTTGGTTGGAAACTCACGCTGTTCCTCTTCGCAACGCCAACCAAGAAATTATTGCCCTTCTCTCAGTCAGTCGTGACATTAGCGATCGCAAATGTTTTGAAGAAGCACTCCGGGAAAATGAACAACAACTCAAGGTAGCTTTGCAGGCTGCTAAACTCGGTTCTTGGCAACTTGATTTGAAAACGTGGGAGATGACCACATCTCATCAATGTAAGGCAAACTTCGGTCTACCCCCACAAACAGAGTTGACTTACCAAATGCTACATGAATGCATCCATCCTGATGATCGCGCTTACATGCAAGAGTCTGTTAGGCAAGCTATTGAACAACAAATTGATTATGAAGCAGAGTACCGTAACATTTGGCCTGATAATAATGTTCACTGGATATTAGCACGGGGTCGGGGAATTTACGAAGCTGATGGTACACCAGTGCGGATGATTGGTGTCACCCTTGATATTACTGAACGCAAACAAGCAGAAGCAGCATTAAGAACCAGTGAAGCCAGACTGCGACTAGCGATGGAAGCAGCCGGGATGGGTACTTGGGACTTGGATTTACTCACGCAGCAGATGAGTTGGTCTGGAACTCTCGAACGCTTATTTGGGATTCAGCCAGGAAGCTTTGATGGTCGCTGGCAAACTTTTGTTAACTTTTTACACCCACAAGACAGAGAACTGGTTTTAGATGCGATCGCTCGTGCGATAGAAGAAAAAGAAGACTCTTACCTAGAACTGGAATTTCGGTTTGTCTTACCTAATGGTAAAATTCGCTGGGCTAGCACAAAAGGACTTATTTCTTACGATGATACAGGTAAACCAATTCGTATAGTCGGGATAGACCTGGATATCACCGAACGCAAGCAAGCAGAATTGGCATTGCGGGAGAGCGAACGCCGGTATGTTAATCTCGCTAAAGCCTCACCTGTGGGAATATTTTCTACTGATACTCAAGGAAACATTTTATATGCAAACGAGCGCTGGTGTGAAATTGCCGGACTCTCTGTTGCTGAGGCGCTGGGAGAAGGTTGGATACAAGCTTTACATCCCGATGACCGCGATCGCGTAATCAATACATGGTATAACTGGGTAAATACAGTTACTTTTGATACAGTATCTACACAACTGTTTCAAATCGAGTGTCGGTTTCAACGTTCTGACAAATCAGTATCTTGGATATTTGGTCAAGCAGTTGCGGAGAGAGAAAATGGCGGAAAAATTACAGGATACGTCGGTACAGTTACTGATATTACCGAACGCAAACAAGTAGAAGAGGAATTAAGACAGCAAAACAAGCGATCGCAACTTTTAGCAGAAATAGCTTTGAAAATTCGCCAATCTTTACATAGTGAAGACATTCTCCAAACCACGGTTACAGAAATCCAACAACTACTGCACACCGACCGAATTATCATCTTTAAACTTTGGAGTGATGGTTCAGGAACCGTAGTACAAGAAGCGGTAGTGCCTGATTGTAACTCAATTTTGGGACAAAAGTTATTTGACGGCTGTTTTGCTGCTGAGTATACAGAGGCTTATCGTCAAGGTAGATTTCATATTATACCGAATCTGGAAACAGCACAAATCCAACCTTGTCATAAAGAATTTCTTGAGCAATTGGATGTAAAAGCTCACATTGTTGTGCCGGTGATTGTCAGAGATAAGCTTTGGGGCTTGCTGATTTCTCAGCAATGTACCCATTCTCGAGAGTGGAATAACTGGGAAATTGACTTGTTACAACAATTGGCGAATCAGATAGGTATTGCCCTATCGCAAGCGCAACTATTAGAACAAGAAACCCGCCAAAGAGAAGAACTCGCTCGCTCAAACGCCGAATTAGAACAGTTTGCTTACGTTGCTTCCCATGACTTACAGGAACCATTGCGAATGGTGACGAGTTATTTGCAACTACTCGAGAGAAAGTATAAAAGCAACCTCGATGCCAGGGCAGAAGAATTTATTGCTTACGCTGTGGACGGTGCGCGGCGGATGCAAATCCTCATCAATGACTTATTGAGCTTTTCTCGCGTTAGTACTCGTGGTCAACCATTTGGGTTAGTTGATTGTAATGCTGTTTTGCGACAGGCGATCGCCAATTTGAAAATTGCCATTGAAGAAACAGGTGTTGTCATCTCAGTAGATGAAAATCTACCCCAAGTCATGGCAGATGCAACACAACTAGCCCAGTTGTTCCAGAACCTGATTAGTAACGCCATAAAATTCCGCAGTGAACTTACCCCAGAAATTCATATTGGAGTAAGTAAGGGAGTAGGGAGTGGGGAGTGGGGAGTGGGCATTGGGCAAGGGGCATCAGGCATTGGGCAAGGGGCATCGGGCAATGGGCAAGGGGCATCGGGCAATGGGCAAGGGGCAT
>JBHYDF010000237.1:7233-12512 GCA_051861145.1 Nostocaceae cyanobacterium | reverse complement strand
GACAAATGACAAATGACAAATGACAAATGACAAATGACAAATGACAAATGACTAAAGTGAGATTAAAGATTGCAATACATAAAAGCATATTTGAAAAAGCATTTGTTGTTGTAGCACTTCTACTTTTTACAGATGCTTTTATCTCACTTTTGCGTCGCCAAGGGGGATTTGTCCTTGACTCGACTGAAGGCGATCCGGTTATGCAGATTTTTTTGTTTGGGGTGTATATAGTTACCCTCTTCTTGATTCTGTTGCGGTGGAAGAATGTGGTTCAGGTAGTGCTTGCAGAACCGTTGTTAATGGTGTTATTGGCGATCGCTCTCCTCTCCGTTCTCTGGTCTTTCGCACCGATGGTGACACTCCGCCGTAGCATAGCGTTAGTAGGAACAACTATATTTGGGGTGTACTTGGCTACACGCTTTCGCTTAAAGGAGCAGTTGCAGTTGCTGGCGTGGACATTTGGTATAGCAGCGCTGCTAAGTTTCGTGTTTGCCTTAGCGCTACCCCAGTTGGGAATTCATCAAGAAGGAGGACACATGGGAGCGTGGAGAGGAATCTTTGTGCATAAAAATGCCTTAGGTCGTTCTATGGGCTTAAGTATAGTATTATTCTCACTTCTTGTCCTTTATGAATCCAAACAGCGCTGGATTGCTGGGGTTGGCTTAGTACTTTCAGTCAGCCTAATGGCACTGTCAACCTCAGCAACACCACTGTTGTCTTCCTTAACAGTTCTATGTATCTTACCGCTTTACAGTATTTGGCGGTGGCGTAATCCCCTATTTTTGCCCTTTTTTATCATAGTAGTAACGCTTGGCTCAGTTGCCGCCTTATGGCTTTTTAGTCAAGCGGAAGCAATACTCGGTGCTGCTGGGCGGGATTTGACCTTCACGGGACGTACAGAGCTGTGGGCGATTTTGCTGCAAATGATTCAGAAACAGCTCTGGCTAGGCTACGGCTACAGTGCCTTCTGGCTGGGCTGGAAAGGTGAATCCAGCAGAGTATGGAGCTTACTCATATGGGAACCCACGTATGCTCACAATGGTTATTTGCAATTAGGACTCGATTTGGGCTTATTAGGAATCTTGGTATTTGTGCTGGGATTTTTAATTTACTTTGCCCGAGCGTTAACTTGGGCGCGTGCTAACCAAAGTGTGGAAGGAATGTTTCCGTTAGCCTATTTGACATTTTTGTTGCCCTATAACGTAACCGACAGCATCATTTTGCAGCAAAACAATATCTTTTGGGTTCTCTATGTATCAACGGTTCTCTCGATGGTCGTTCAGCGCCACGTACCAGCTAAACCGTCTGCAAAGGAGAGCGAAACTTTAATCAGCAAAGGAGAATATTTTAAAGATGCCTATTAAGCCTGCTGTACTTATTTATAAGAATAACCTGCTACCACCCTCGGAAACTTTCGTGCAAAACCAAGCAGAAGCTTTGCAGCGCTTTACTCCTTTTTATGTAGGCTCCCGCCGTGTGCAAGGCTTGCAGCTTCCTGAGATGCGAACCTTCGCGATTAATCAGGGTGGACTGTTAGGTTTGGCATGGGAAGTATCTTATAAGCTTTGGGGGTTAGCACCTGATTTTGTTCAACATTTACGGAAGCTCAATCCTGTCCTGATTCACGCTCATTTTGGTCCCGATGGGGTAATGGCTTTACCTTTAGCACGAGATTTAGGAATCCCTCTTGCAGTCACGTTTCACGGCTATGACGCCACGATGCAGGATAAGTATGTAAAAGCTTCCTTCTGGAGTCACCGAGTTTATCTTCGCCGTAGACAGGCACTCCAGCAGAAGGCGCGGCTGTTTATTGCAGTGTCGGATTATATTGAGAAACATTTACTAGACCAGGGTTTTCCACCAGATAAAATTGTAGTGCATCATATTGGCGTCGATACGAAAACTTTTCAACCAGATCCGAGTGTACCGCGCGAGCCGATAGTTTTATTTGTGGGTCGATTATTAGAAAAAAAGGGTTGCGAGTACCTGATTCAGGCAATGGCTAAGGTGCAAGCAACAACGCCAGATGTAGAGCTTGTCATCATTGGTGACGGACCGATGAAACTAGATTTAGAAAAACTCGCAGCCGCATCGCTATCTCGTTATAGATTTCTGGGGTCACAGCCTCCACAAGTCGTGCAAAGTTGGATGAATCGGGCACTTATATTGGGTGCGCCGAGTGTTACGGCGGCTACTGGAGAATCTGAGGGAATGCCTATGGTGATACTTGAAGCGCAAGCAATGGGTCTACCCGTTGTTAGTTCAATTCATTCTGGCATTCCTGATGTTGTAGTGCATAAAGAAACAGGTTTCCTAGCAAGTGAACGAGATTGGAATACTCTCGCCGAATACATTTTACGCTTGCTAGAAGACAAAACTCTATGGCAGCAGTTTAGTCAAAAGGGTCAAGAACGAGTACACACTTTATTTAATCTTCGGCGTCAAACCAAAGCTTTAGAAAATTTATACGATGCAGTTTTACAGAAAAATGCGTGACCAAGCGCATCTTAGTTGAAGTTAAGAGCTTGCTTTTAAGAAGAGTAACACAACAAAACTAATTAACTTTAGGAGGTAGTGAATTTTGGAAAAGCATAGAATGTTCAAGCAAAACTTGAAAAGATTCAGAAGGAGACTATTTGAGAGATTTGGCTCAGATCGTTATTCAAGACCTTCATTAAAAAATATTGATAGTCAGCTTGAAAAGTATCTCAATTATCATAATGGTTTCTTTATTGAAGTCGGTGGTAATGATGGTTTCAATCAAAGTAATACGTACTACTTTGAGCGTTTTCGCGGTTGGACTGGAATTCTTGTGGAGGGTATTCCTGAACTTTATCAAGAATGTATAAAAGAACGACCAAAGTCAAAGGTTTTTAATTGTGCCCTAGTATCTGAGGATTACCAAGATTCTCATGTCACAATGATTTATTCAAATTTAAGGTCTCTTGTTAAAGGGGCACAAAAAAGTGATGAAAAGGACTTGAAACATGTATATGATATGAAGCATCTAAAATATAGTGGTGTGAAACCTTATGAAATTAGTGTACCTGTACGAACATTAACATCAATATTAGATGAATGTAAGGTTCAGGAAATTGATTTATTTTCTTTAGATGTTGAAGGGTACGAACTCAGCGTACTCCAAGGTCTTGATTTTAATAAATATAGACCGAAGTATCTGTTGATAGAAGCAAGATTTAGAGATGAAATAGAAAAATATATAAGTGATTTATATATTCAAATAGATGAATTTTCACATTTTGATTTCCTTTACAAACTCAAGTGATAAAGTTGAGCAAATTTTGGATTTTAGATTTTGGAGTGGTTATTAGTTAGTGGTTAGTGGTTAGTTGATGGTTGGTTGTTGGTTGTTCCAAACACCAAACACCAAACAACAAACACCAAACAACAATCATCAACTCCTAACTCCTAACTCCTAACTCCTAACTCTCTTAACTAATGACTAATCCAAAATTGTATGACACTTCCTTTTTTTCTGTCTGTTGTTTTTTTAATGTTGGTCTTGAAGTAGTGGAAAAAGCTAAATGGAAAAAAAAGATAGCGTAACACACAGACTTGGTTATTTATCGGCTGCTCCTAGAGCTTCTACTCGTCCTGATGCTGAAGCTGGGGGACCGCGATCGCATATGCTTGGTGTAATGCAAGCTTTTGAAGCTCTCCAGTGGCAGGTAAAACCCTTTATTGTGGGCGATCGCGTACCACCTAGCTGGGTGAGTTCAGGTTCGGAACGCGCGGTCACAGGAGGGTTTGTCCGTACCCTGATATCAGACCTAATACGCCTAAGTATGGGTATCATCAATGCCAAGCTCGCTTGGCGCGAATTAGGTCAACAGGTGGACTGGGTTTATGAGCGCCGTGCTGCGCTTCAATCTATAGGCTGGATTTTCAAGCGGCATGGTATTCCTTGGATATTAGAAACCAATTCCCCTTTGTTCTACGAATCAAAAGCAGAGCGGAAAAATGTTGTACTGAGCAGACTTGAAAAATGGTTGGAAATAAAAGCTTACCAAGAGTGTGACATCCTGATTTGCATTACCGAAGCGCTCAAAGAGATTATCGTTAGCGAAGCAAATATCCCACCTGAAAAGGTGATAGTCTTACCCAACGGTGTAGATACTTCTGTTTTTAACTTTGAACGTCACCAGCCTAAGCGCATATTTGATAACTTCACAATTGGCTTTGTGGGCAATTTGTATGCTTGGCAGGGTTTGGAGGATTTGCTAGAAGCTCTGTGCGATTTACTCCAAGATGGTTTGGATTTATCTCTAGTCGTCGTTGGAGACGGTCAAATGCGGACAGAATGGGAGTCCAAAGCTCAGAAATTGGGCTTATCTAACAACGTGAAGTTTGTCGGTCAAGTTCCTTGGCACGAAGTCCCTTCTTACATTGCTGGATTCGACGTTGGGTATTCTGGTCATGTCAAGCTACAGATTGGTAAGATGTACCATTCGCCACTCAAGATATATGAGTATATGGCGATGGGTAAACCAGTCCTAGCTTCGGCTTTTGAGGATGCCCAACGGGTGCTGCGGGAGGGGGAAACCGGGTTTTTGTTCCAAGCCGGGGATATGCAGGATCTCAAATCAGCATTGGTCAGAGCTTATAAGTCGCAGGCAGTGCTAGAGGAGATGGGATATCAAGCTCGTGAAGAGATTTTGCTTAATCACAGTTGGATTGCTCGCGTACACACATTGATTCAAATAGTTGAGCAAATTTTGAACGAGAAGGAGCAGCGTCACCACTTTGTCACTAGTGGCAGCATAGCCTAGATAAATATCTGTACAACTTACTTAAGACATGAAAAAAAGAGTATTTCCGATGAAATCAAAAAAAATGCGTTCATTTTGCCTTTTGTGCCTGTTAATTGGTTTTACACTCACAACCACAGCCTGTAACCCTGTATCCAGTCAGGTATCAGTTCCACAACCTTATCAGCCAATGATTGAGGCACGAGAGATTAAGACACCAGAGATTGATGTACCAATTTCTCTGCCGATGATTGAGGCTCCAGAAATTCAGGCTCAAAAGATTAAGACACCAGAGATTGATGTACCAATTTCTCTGCCGATGATTGAGGCTCCAGAAATTCAGGCTCAAAAGATTAAGACACCAGAGATGAATGTACCAATTTCTCAACCGACGATTGAGGCATCAGAAATTCCGGCTCCAGAAATTCAAGCAGCACAGATGAAGACACCAGAGCTACCAATTTCTCAACCGACGATTGAGGCATCAGAAATTCCGGCTCCAGAAATTCA
>JBHYDF010000237.1:0-7133 GCA_051861145.1 Nostocaceae cyanobacterium | reverse complement strand
ACACCAGAGGTATCAATTTCTCAACCGATGATTGAGGCATCAGAAATTCCGGCTCCAGAGATTCAAGCAGCACAGATGAAGACACCAGAGGTATCAATTTCTCAACCGATGATTGAGGCATCAGAAATTCCGGCTCTAGATATGAAGACATTAACGGATTGATAATTTCCAGAAGCTATTTATGCTAAACAGATTAGTTTAGCAAGGCAGACTTGATGCGATGCGTGGTTGAGCATTCATAACCACGCTCTACAAACACCTCTTGGCAGTATTGTCAAACATGAAATCTACAATAATACAAAAGCTAAGCGTTAGCCGTTCACTGCGTCTTCTTGATGTCACCGTCAATCCTTTGACTATAGAAAACCTTCATAGCCTGATTGCTAAGGCTATAGCTAATAGACGACAGTGGATTATTGCTAATCACAATTTGCACAGTATTTACCTCTACCACCATGACTACAGAATGCGTGCCTTTTACGCTCAAGCAGATTACGTACACGTAGATGGTATGGCGGTAGTCTTGCTTGGGAAACTTTTAGGACTTCCCCTAAACCGGGAGCATCGAGTCACATACGCAGATTGGACAAAGCCTTTGATGGCGGAAGCTGTGCAACGAGGTTGGCGTGTATTCTACCTGGGTTCCAAACCAGGGATAGCCGAACAGGGAGCCAGGATTCTGCGGCAAAGCTTCCCAGGCTTGCAAATTGCAACGGCACATGGCTACTTTGATGCTCGTCCAAATAGCCAAGAAAACCAAGCTATTTTGGAAATTATTAACACTTACAAGCCCCATGTACTGATGGTGGGTATGAGTATGCCCCGGCAAGAACAATGGGTGCTGGATAATCTTGAACAACTTTCTGCTAATGCTATCTTGACTGCTGGTGCTGCTATCGATTATGTAGCAGGTGCAGTACCAACTCCGCCGAGATGGGCAGGAAAAGTAGGGTTAGAGTGGTTGTTTCGCCTGTTAGTTGAACCAAAGCGGTTGTGGCGGCGCTACTTGGTAGAGCCTTGGTTCATATTGAGGTTGTTTTTAGCCGAATTATTGAAACAGCGTCGCTTGAAGAAATGAAGAAGCGAAGCAGCAGATTGGCAGGAGAGTTGCAGTGGCAAAAAAACGAGTCTTCATAGGGCGGCGTAACTTTTTATTGGGCTTGGGTACTTTGGCGGGGACGGGTGCATTGACAATCACCACTAGATACAGGCAACAGAGTAATCAAATTCAAGCGCTTGCTGAAGACATATATTTTCCAGTGGTCGGGGACACCCCTTTACGTGACCGGGCAGCGGTAAAAGGGTTAATTTATGGCGCAGCTACTCAAAAATATATGCTCTCCTCAAATACAGAATTTGCGACTAGCTTCGCTCAAGAGTGCGGTATGCTTGTGCCAGAGGATGAACTGAAGTGGAAAAATCTTCGTCCTAGCCCAAGCAGTTTTGACTTTACCCGCAGCGATTGGTTAGCTCAATTTGCCAGCACTCATAATATGCTGTTTCGCGGGCACACTTTAGTATGGCACGCCAGATTGCCAAAGTGGTTTAAGACGACAGTCAATCGTAATAATGCTGAGCAGATTTTGGTAAATCATATTACAACAGTTGCTGGGCATTATGCTGGGAAGATTCACTCATGGGATGTAGTAAATGAGGCAATCTACCCCAACGATGGACGTTCTGACGGGCTGCGAAACACGCCGTGGCTTGAGTTTTTAGGGCCAGATTATATTGACCTTGCTTTTCGCGCCGCAGCAGAGGCAGACCCCCAGGCATTATTAGTTTATAACGACTATAGTATGGAATATGACACCCCTAAAGATGAAGCAAGGAGAACTGCTATCTTAAAATTGCTAGAGCGTTTAAAATCCAAAGGGACTCCAGTACAGGCTCTTGGTATTCAAGCTCACTTATGGGGGGGAGAAACTCGCTTTAACGCTAGAAAGCTAAAGGCTTTCCTAGAGGATATTGCGGATCTTGGTTTGAAAATCATGATTACCGAACTGGATGTGACAGACAAAAAGCTGCCTAAAAATGTTAAGGTACGCGATCGCCTTGTCGCTGAAATTTATGAGGAATATCTATCAGTTGTGTTAAATGAACCAGCGGTAATTGCAGTATTGACTTGGGGACTAAGCGATCGCTATACGTGGCTAAAAAAGAAACAACCCCGTAAAGATAATGCACCAGTGCGTCCCCTGCCACTTGATGCCCAAATGAACCGCAAGTTGGCATGGAATGCGATCGCGCGTGCTTTTGAGTGCGCACCCCTGTGTAGAATTTAACATGGATAGTTGGCAAGACTGTGCCAAAGTCTAACCCAGTTGTGTACGAAACACCGTACCGCATGTTCCCCAGTTTTCCCGAAAATTTTCGCTCTCGACTTTGAACTGACCCACGCTCCCTTGCAGTGCGCTGGCCACTGCTAGCAAGTCTTGAAAGGAGGCTGATAGGTGGGTAGCTTCCGTCGCAGTATGATCCGCGATCGCTGCTACATTTGTCATGGTTTTGGTAACTGCCTCAGAGGCTTGGGATTGCATAACCGCCTGAGAGGCGATCGCCTCTACCAATTGATGAATTTCGGCACTCGCCGCCGCAATTTTGTTGAGACTTTGGCGAGTTTCATCTACTAGTTTTGTTCCAGTGACTACCTGCTGGGTGCCAGCTTCCATCGCTGCGACCACTTCATGTGTTTCTGCCTGAATAGCAGTGACTAGGCTCTCGATTTCAGCGGTAGCTTCTGTTGATTGGTGCGCCAGTGTTTGCACTTGATCGGCAATCACAACGAAGCCTTGACCATCTTTGCCAGCTCTTGCAGCCTCAAGCGAGGCATTTACTGCTAGCACGTTGGTTTGTTCTGCAAAGCTATTAATCAGATTCACCACTTTAGATATTTTTTGCGAAGACTCCCCAAGGCGTTTCATCTTCTTAGCCGTTTGGGTTACGGTTTCTCGAATCGCTATCATCCCTTTTACCGTCCGGTTCATGGCAGCATCGCCTTCTTCTACCGTGTTAGCAGCTTGTTGTACAGCAGTTTCCGCTAGAGTTGCGTTTTTGGCGACGGCGTGGCTTGAGTTAGCCATTTCTTGAATTCGAGCCAGGGTAGCCAAAATTTCTTGTGCTTGCTGCAATGCTTCTTGAGATAGCTCTTGAACTGAAGTCTCACTGCTGCTGGTGGTTGTCAGCACTTGTAAAGTTGCAGCTTGCACTTGGGTAACAATTGAGCGCAAGCTACTGACAGTGGTATTGTAGGAGTTAGCAAGCGTGCCGATTTCGTCTTCAGTCACTTTGGCGCGGATAGTCAAGTCACCTTTACTGACCGGCTCTACTTCCATCAACAGTTCGAGTACCCGTTGCTGGAGTTGTTCTTTAGCTATCCTTTGCTGTTCTAAAAGAGCCGCTCGCTCCAGGGCAAAGCCAATTTGAGTTGCTAGTTGCCCGAATAAATCGATTTGGGCCTGCTGCCATACAAGAGGGCGATCGCACTGATGGGCAATCAATAAACCGAATAGCTCGTCATCCTGGACAATTGGTACTACTAAACTCGCCTTGACTGCAAACTGTTCCAGTTGTTTGATGTAACACTCATCCAACTCGGCTGTGTAAATATTGTCGATGGCAGTGACAAGACCTTGGTGATACAGGTGAACATTGTTTTGAAAATAAGGCTGATCAATTTGAACCCCTAATACGCTTGAGCAACTCTGTGCTACTGATTCGGCAATTACGGTTCTTTGCCATTTCTCATTGCAGCCATATACGACCACTCGATCCGTTTTCAGGGCAAGGCGTATCGCCTCAACTGCCGTGTTGAGGATATCTTCCAAGTTTAGAGATTGACTGATGCGCAGGGTAATTTCCTTAGTTAACTGTGCCCTAAAAGCTTCCGCTTCTTTCTGTTCCAGCAAAGCCATGCGGTCTAAAATCAATCCCAGTTCCGTTGTCAATTGCTTGAGAAAATCGATTTCAGATTGCTGCCACCTACGGGGTTTTGAACACTGCTGAGTACATATTAAACCCCAGAATTGGTCGGATTTGACAATTGGCGCAATTACATTGGCCCTGATTCCTAATTCTTCATACAACTGAACGTGACCACCTGCCAGACCCGCTTTATAGATGTCATTGATAACACAGAGCCGAGTCGCTTTGTAGTTTTTTATACTATTTTTAAATTTTGTAAAATAGATGTCAAGTATTTTCATATTCAGGCATGAAGGCCAACCAGGTGCAACAGCTTCTGCTGCGATGTAGCCGCTCCCGTCCCTGTTGAAGCGATATAAAAAGACCCGCTCAGCTTTCAATATTTGTTGAGTACCTTGAACCAGCTTATTGAAGAGGGACATTAGGTCTTCACAGTCACGCGTGCTAAAGGTGGCAATGTCTGCAAGGAAGTTTGCCTGTTTAGTGCTTTGGGCTTCAGCCACTAGCAGAGCTTGAAGCTGACCAATCAAGTCTTGGATCTGCCCTTCCATCCTTTGAACAATCTTGAGTGGGAAATAGTAGACCAAAACGCCAAGGACTATGCCTACAAAGCTGGAGACGAGTAGAAGCACAAAGGTCTTACCGAGAAAAATTTTCTGAGACACCTGTAACTCAACCGTTCCAACCTGGCGATTGTTAAACATAATAGGGGCAGATCCAACAGGAGCGTAACGGTTCCACCACACTAGGGACTGTTCAGTTGTGTAATCATACTGGGGGAGCGAGTTTCCTGCCTCGTCTCGGACATGGATCGCCGTCACTTGGTCTTCGGGAAGCCACTTGTCAAGAACTTTGTTGTATTGATGATTTTGATACTTCCAAAGAACTGGGTTTTCAAGAACGAAGTCTGAAAGTTTTTGTGAGAGTTCCTGAGCGTAAATAATCCCAGTTTGCCGAGCTGAACTGTACCCCAAGAGGTAGTGGAGTGCTGGGAATCCGAGGCCGATCAACAGAGAGATCGCCAGACTCATCGGGTAGAGCCGATTGGCTAAACGCTGCCTGAGGCCGATCTTTCCTTCTAGTTTTTCCATAGCCTATTTTACCGGTAAGTATCCATTGGCCCGCATGATCTTTGCCGCCGACTCAGACTTAACAAAGTTCACAAAAGACCGGGCTGAAGCAGGAAGTTTGTCTTTTCGGAAGACGAAGGACAGGGTCTTGACGAGGGGATAGCTGCCGTTACTCACGTTCTCAAGAGTTGGGGACACCCCGTTGAACTTCAAAACCTTGTGTGGCAAACCCTCGGTTCTGATTGTCCCTATGTCCGACAGACCTATGGCATAGGTTGTTTTTGCGAGTACTTGATCCATCTCCTGGTCTGTGTACAGGGTAGTCCAGCGTTTTGCCTGCTGACTTGAGGCGTACACCTCCTTAAATTTTGGGATCTTCGACTCCAACTGTAGGATGGAACTGTCCCCCACCTCCCGGGTTAGGACAATGATCTGTTGACCATCCCGCCAGCGAGATAAAGTTCCTTTATATATTTGAATTAATTCTTCTGAAGTAATTTCGTCTTCTGCCACACTTGGGTGAGTGGCGATCGCCGTCGCTGTGCGAGCATAGGGAACGACCTCAAGCCCCAACTTTTTCTCTTTGTCCAGAAGAGGCCGAGATATTAGACCGATGGCAATGGCTCCATCAAAAGCCGCCTTAATTGCACCCTTTGAGCCAATAGTTGGGGGCACATCAATCTTGATGTCGGGATGGCTTTGTCTGAATTCTTTGACCAGAAGCCGCATAATGGGCAGGTTCACACCCGACCCGGCGAAGACTAGCTCTAAGGAAGGAGATTCCTGATTGAGCGCGATCGTATTTTTCGTACTCGCTGCATCTGGTTTAATCGTTTGCTTAATTACAGAGCGCTGCTGCGCAATCAACACTTGCCATAGGAATAGAGTAGTAGTTATGGCCGCGACGACAACAAAAACTAGCACCCACCGGGTAGATGTGTTCTCTTTGTTCATCACCAGTTCTTTCTTTTTTGACGACTTATATCAGCATTGACCATGACCTAGAAGGGATTCCCATATTGTCAATTGTCAATTCATTGAAAAAGCGTATGTAAAAATGGAGGATAGAAAGTTTGTCGGCTACAAAACTGAAAATATTAAAGAGTGTAAAACATAAAAAGTGATAAACCAGAGACAAAAAAATCTCCCCAATAAATCTGCTGGAAATTTGCTGCCAAACCTAAACCGTCTTGACAAAAGTTTTCATTAGAATATCTAATTTCGATTGTGAGAATTTAAGTTGATGAGCGTTCCAAATGCACAACATAAGAAGCTGATAATTAAAGGAGACATAACTTCAAATCTCCTCCCAGTATCGGTGCTAGCTGCAAGAATTAGTATCAGCAATGACATTAGTGTTGTCCAACGTATGACCGAGGTTATTAAGTGCCATAGCTTCTGCTTCTGCCTTACCCATTGCCTGTGCTATTACCAAAGCTTGCTCTTGATACTGAATTGCCTTCGGGTAGTCGCGTAAATCTTCATACACTATTCCCAAACTACCAAGCGCTTCACCTTGTCGCTTCTTATCGCTCACTGCTTGAGCTAATTCTAATGCCTGTTGGTAGTAGCTGATAGCTTTAGTGCGATCGCCCAAAGAATGATAGGTAGACCCCAAATTAATCAAAGCACCAGCTTGTCCTGAGCGGTTGTTAATAGCTTTAGCGATCGCTAAAGCTGGCTCTAGGGTAGCAATTGCTTCTTTATATTTGCCCAAGTCTGCGTAAACTTTCCCTAGATTTAGCAAAGCAATTCTTTGTCCGTTACTGTCTTGTGCCTGCTGGGCTATTTTCAAACTTTGCTGGTACGCAATTTTTGCATTACCGTAGTCTCCTATAGCTACAAATGTGTTCCCTAAGTGCAGAAGAACTTGTCCCAAAAGGGGGCGATCGCTATTCAATATTTACAGTCTATCCAACCTCAGATTGTAGAACAGGTATTTGGTCAGCCATTTGATCCAAATTGCGATCGCGTTTGCATAAAAAGTCCTTATAAGCGGGACAGTTCATCAAGTATTGTTAAAACTATTCCCTCGTCACAACAACTTGAGCATGATTACGAGCGGCAGACAAGTGCAGATTACTTTAGAGGATGTCTGAAAAGTTTTTAATTAATCATATTTATTACCCAAAATCGTTT
>JBHYDF010000236.1:0-12560 GCA_051861145.1 Nostocaceae cyanobacterium | reverse complement strand
AATGACTAATGACCAATGACTAATGACCAATGACTAATGACCAATGACTAATGACTAATGACCCTCGTTTATCCACGCCGTCAACGACAACTTGAAAGTTTAGTAAAAAAATTCGGTTTGCCATTACAAGCACCTATTCAGTGGCAACTGTTAGACTTAGCCCTAACTCATCCTACTGTCTCCGAGTCGGCAAATTACGAACATCTGGAGTTTGTTGGAGATGCAGTGGTGCGCTTGGTGGCAGCAATTGTATTGTGGGAAAATTATCCAAAGTGCCCAGTGGGGGATTACGCAGCAATTCGTTCGGTGTTGGTAAGCGATCGCATTCTTGCCCAATTGGCTCGCTCATACGGTTTGGAGCTATACTTACTTGTCGCTGGTAGTGCTACTGCTGATAAAGTTGGTCAACAATCACGACTGGCTGATGCTTTTGAAGCTGTTTTAGGAGCGCTTTACCTTAGTACTAACAATCTGGATCTGATCCGTCCTTGGTTAGATCCTCACTTCAAACAACTAGCCGCAGAAATTCGCCTCGATCCAGCTAGGCTCAACTACAAAGCTGCTCTGCAAGAATGGACTCAAGCCCACTTTAAAGTTTTGCCTGAATATCGTGTTGTAGAAATTAGTCAACCCCATCATAGTCAAGAGCGTTTTATCGCTCAAGTGTGGCTGCACGGACAAAAGCTTGGTGAAGGTAAGGGACGTTCCATCAAAGCCGCCGAACAAGCAGCAGCTAAAGTTGCTTTTTTAACTCTTAGCTCCCCAGAAAAGCTTCCATGAGTCAATAGTCATTAGTCATTAGTCATTAGTCCATGGTTGGTAGTTTTTTGACTATTGACGATTGATGGGTGACAGCTAAAAATATGAAGCGACGAGGTTTTAACCTGTCGCGCAGTAACATTTTAGAATCCTCGTGTATGCGCGACCGGGGAGAAGTCAAAATTGACCGTTAACCATTAACCATTAACTATTAACCATTAACTATTGACTAATGATTAAAATCGCTGTTGTCGGGGTTGGGCGTTGGGGCGTGCATCTGCTGCGCAATTTTCAAGAACATCCACAAGCAAAGGTAGTAGCGGTAGTAGATCCGAAACCAGAACGCTTGGTGGCAGTAAAACAGCAGTATAAATTAGATGACACGGTATTACTGATAACTGAGTGGCAAGCTATAAAGCAACTCGCGGATTTAGATGCAGTAGTAATTGCTACTCCTGCTAGTACCCATTACTCCCTAATTACCGATGCTTTACATTGGGGATATCACGTTTTAGCAGAAAAACCTTTAACTTTAGACCCAAAAGAATGCTGGGAACTTTGCCATCTTGCACAAAAGCAGCAACGACAACTCATGGTTGACCATACTTATTTATTTCATCCAGCCGTTGAGCAAGGGCAAGCAATAATTCAAGTAGGGAAATTAGGTCATTTGCGTTATGGTTACGCCAGTCGCACCCATTTAGGCCCAGTCCGTCAAGATGTTGATGCACTGTGGGACTTAGCTATTCATGATATTGCAATCTTCAACACCTGGCTAGGTGAGAAACCTGTAAGTGTGCAAGCAACAGGTAGGGTGTGGTTACAGGAAAGAGATGAAAAAGTCAAAAGTCAAAAGTCAAAAGTCAAAAGAAATGATTTCTCTATTCCCCCCTCCCCTTTGTCCTCTGTTTGTTTACCTCAAAGCTTGGCTGATTTAGTCTGGGTGACGCTAACTTATCCCAGTGGTTTTCAAGCCTATATTCACCTGTGTTGGCTCAATCCTGATAAACAAAGAAGACTAACGGTTGTGGGTAGTCGTGGTAGCTTGATTTTTGATGAAATGTCAGCCACATCACCTTTAACTTTGCTGCATGGTGAGTTTGAGGTGCAAGGAAATCAATTTATTCCTGTTAACCAAAGACAACAAGTGCTGGAAATCGAAACAAGCGAACCATTAAAACGGGTTTGCGATCGCTTTATTGCCTGTGTCCTCAATAATACTCCTTGCCAAGTTTCGTCTGGCTGGATCGGTGCAGAATTAGTCCAAGTTCTCGCCCTTTTGAGTGAATCTCTCAACCAAGGTGGCAAACCTGTTTTTCTAGACAAAAATTTGTACTGAGTTCTGATATCATCAATTCACTTTATTTGACGATACAAATACATTGCTATACTTATATTTTGCACCAATTGCGATTACCGTGAAATAAATTTCCGGCTGATAGCTAAAACCCATTAAAAATGGGTTAAAACTCTTACCGAATCGGTTTTTAACCGACTTAAGCTATTGGTTCCGGAAATTTATTTCACGGCTAATTATAGGCTTGTTGAGAATGGTGAGTCCAGTGCTGAAGGCGGGTTTCCCGCCGTAGGCAACTGGCGAACCCGAAGGGTGCAAGATATCAATATAGCAATCCTAAATCATTTATAAAAAACAGGATTGTAGAGACGTAGCAGTGCTACGTCTCTACGAGGGTTTTATTTTTCACAAATTATCTCGGACTGCTATGGAACACCGATTCAGTATTCACAATTGCGATGAAAAAGCTCGGTTTCTTCTAGAGTCGCCGACAAAATTTTCATTTTCAGCGTCACAGAAACCGGGTTTTTGAAATTAGTGAATTGATGTTCTAGAGAACGAAGAAATAACAAATTGAATGTAAAGATTTTATAAATTCTTCATTAAATCATTGGCATCTTTTCCGTAAATTTACTAAGGTGGACAGGTTATCTGCTGGAAAAAGTTCTTGGATGGGAGTAAAAGCCTAACTATGAAACTAAGTTCGGTTTTTGTTAGTACTCTGTCCACTGTAGCTGTAGCTGTTTTTACAGCTTTTGGTTTCTCCAGTCAAGCTCAGGCTACAACCTTTTCGGGAAGTTCAAGTGGTAGCTGGGGAACACCTGATCCAGGGAGCAATACCAAACCCGTCTTTTCAGGCGTGGGAAGTGATACATTTACGTGGGGAGAGACTAGACCAGGTGGTGTTTACTTAGGAACACCACCAAATCAACTATATTTTGCTGGGAATTTGTTTTCAGCAGACACTAACTCTTTATTTAAGTTAGGTGAATTAACATACTTTAACGGCACAGTCGGCAAAAACACAAGTGTCGAATTTGTTCCTTTGAATCTGAGCATGGCATTTACCAATGACTCTCATCTTAAGAAAGATTTTAACTTTCTCTTGGAGCTAGTAAATACAGACAACACAGGGAATTCAGACAAGGACGCAGATTCGATAGTTGTGATGAATAATCAAAGCGATCGCTTTTTCATCCATGATGGTAATAAATACACGCTTGAGCTAATGGGTTTTAGCTTAGATGACGGTAAAACAAGCGTTAGCGAATTTCGGGTTCAGGAAGGACAAAAAACAACAGCAGGTCTTTTTGCTAAAGTCACTCCCTTTACCCAACCGCAAACAGTTCCAGAATCAGGAACTGTCGCTGGCTTATCTTTACTAGCTATGTATCTTATTTATCGTCAGACATCCTCAAAAGCAAAAAGCAAATAAGCTATTGTTCATGGTTAATGGTTAATGGTTCATAGTTCATGGCTATTAACCATGAACCATTAACTATTAACTATATGGCACTGTACTGAGTGCCAATTTTGTTAGCTCACTTAACGGTATTTACGACAATTTTACTCAACCCATGAAGTTGATGCGCTCTCAGTGGACTGCGGGGTACTGGGTAATTCTAAGCAGTATCCGGCACCATATACCGTCTTAATATAACGAGGATGACGGGGATCTGGTTCTAGCTTCGTTCGCAGGTGGCGGATATGAACTCGAATGGTTTCAATATCATCATCTGGATCGTATCCCCAAACTTCTCTAAGGATTTCGCTAGGGGAAACGGTTTGACCGTGGCGCTGAAGCAAGCAATGAAGTAACTCAAACTCCAAATGAGTTAGTTTCACTGTCTCACCAAACCATATGGCCTCAAAGCGTTCGGGAACGAGGGTAAGTGATCCATAACTGAGAATCTCGCTGTGCTTTGCAGCTTGAGGAATGCGGTCTGTACGTCGTAAAAGCGCTCGCACCCGCGCTAACATTTCTTCTACTTCAAAAGGTTTGGTGAGGTAATCATCTGCACCTGCATTGAAGCCTTCTACTTTATCCTGAGTTTGGCTCAAAGCAGTCAACATCAATACGGGAATCTCAGCAGTGCGCTCATCCCGCCGCAAGCGTTGACAAACGGTAAATCCATCTACTCTTGGCAACATCAGATCAAGCATGATTAAATCTGGCTGTAGCTGGAGAGCTAGCGCCTGACCTTTTATGCCATCTTCTGCTTGGCTAACATCGTAGCCCGCCATTTCTAAGTTGACGGCTACAAGTTCTGAAATTGCTGGGTCATCGTCTATGACAAGAATCCTCGGCATTATTTAAAATTTATTACTACTTATTAAGGATAAATAAGAACCTTTGGTAGATACAAAGATTGCTTTATTGATTATAAAAAATATTTTAAATCTAACATAAAGATTAAGATACAAGGATTGTAAAACAAAGTCTAAACTATACTAAAAGATTAACTGAATGTATTACTCGACATACAATCCACCGCGCTTTCTGCAAAACGGTGTGGCATTGACAGTCTACACCGATAGATGGGGAAGTCGTCACTGGGAAAAAAGTACTAAACATCCAGACCCACCTTACCAAGAACAAATCTTTACAAGTGCGCAAGGTGTGCCGATTTATGGTTGGGTGGCTATTCCTAAAGGCGCTCACAGCACTATTGTTGGAACTTACGGTATTACTGGTGAGTTGCAGGATCAATGGGTTCTGAAACTGCTAGGACGCAAGGCATATGCTCAAGGATATGCTGTGGTGTTATTTGATTGGCGCGCCCACGGCAAAACAGCCGAATTGTCACCGACTTTGACGAGTGATGGTTTGTTTGAAGGTGAAGATTTTGTTCGCATAGCCGCTGCTGCTAAAGCAATGGGATGTCCGGGAAAGTTTTGGTTTACAGGATTTTCTCTGGGAGGACAGCTGGCGTTGTGGGGAGTGAAAGCAGCACAGGGGCTATTATTTAACCACACAGACGCAAAGAACACAGAGGAGAAAGAAAAGAGGGAGGATTTAGGGTTAGAGGAAGAGGATATAGGGGGTGCGGCGGTAATTTGTCCGAGTTTGGATTCTGCGCGATCGCTCACTTATTTAGTCAAGCATCGTTTTGGTAAATATTTGGAAAAAGCGATCGCAAGCCGACTAAAACAATTAGCGTGGAAAATTCATGATGCTCATCCCGGAAGTCTTGACCCTGCTGCAATTGAACGAGCAAACAGTATTTGGGGTTTTGACAATGAGTTGGTGATTGGACGCTTGGGTTTTTCTTCTGTAGAGGAATATTACGAGGCTAGTAGTGCTTTACCGCTATTGCCGAATTTGAAAAAACCGACTCTAATTATATATGCTCAAGACGATCCGTTGTTTGACCCAGCAATAATACCCGATTTGCAAGCCGCGTGTTATGGGAATCCAATGATAGATTTGTTACTCACTCGTTACGGCGGTCATGTTGGGTATTTAAGTAGTAGAGAGTGTCAGCACCAAGCACAAGACCCCGACCCTTGGTGGGCATGGAATCGAATTTTACAATGGATTGAGCATCAGTAGCCAGAATAGCTAGCCAGCCAGCCAGCCAGGGATTATAAATCCTTGGCTGAAAGCTAAAGTCCTCTAGAAGAGGACTGGGAAGACTCTTTTATAAGGGGGACTTTATGAAGATTTTCCCCCCTTTTTAAGGCAGGGCTGTTTCATTTGTAATGGTAGATATTTTGTCAATACCATTGGCGACCAAATATGTGGGTAAAAGTCATGAATTATTGACCATTTTGGTACGTCAGATTGAGTGCGATGCTTATTTTTCATCTCCTAAACGCTTGCATTTACAAGCCTTTTAGGGAATGAAACAGCCCTGCTTTTTAAGGCAATACGGTTCAGTTAAGATAATTGAGCTACCGCCAACCTTTGTAGAGACGTTGCGCTGCAACGTCTCTACACACCAAAAATTCCCGCTTTCACCCCTAACTGAACCGTATTGCTTTTTAAGGGGGGCTGGGGGGGATCATATTATTTCTCAAACATCCTCTGAGGTCAATATATGATTGACGACTACATCCAAGCTACGATGGCTGAAAACCAAATTCCAGGACTCTCTGTGGCTGTGGTGCGGTCGGGTGAACCGGTTTTGGTTAAGGGTTATGGACTAGCAAATCTTGAACACTGTGTTCCAGCTACAGAAGACACGGTTTATGAAATTGCGTCAGTAGGTAAAACTTTCACCGCGACAATGACAATGATGTTGGTGGAAGAAGGGGTTATTTCACTAGGCGATCGCATCACAGATTTTTTAGACGATCTACCTCAAGCGTGGTTTCCTGTCACCATCAAGCATATTTTGTCTCATCAATCGGGAATTCCTAGCTATACTGATGCTCAAAACTACTGGGATATTACTCGTCTAGATTTATCCAAAGCTGAAATTTTGGCTTTAGTTAAAGACTTACCGCTGAAATTTTCACCAGGAGAATTTAGTGCTTATGACAACACAGGGTATTATTTGCTTGGCATGATGTTGGAAAAGGTTACTGGCAAATCCTATGAAGATTTATTGCAAGAGCGCATTTTTGCACCTTTGCAAATGAATGCAACTGTAATGAATCATCCAAGAAATATTGTGACGCACCGCGCTGCTGGTTATCGATTGCCAAATAATAAGCTTGTAAATAAACCTTACTATAGTCCTTCAGTTACTTACTCTGCTGGAGGTCAACTTTCCAGCGTTGTCGATATGGTGAAATGGGAACAGGCGCTTGAGAATGCAACTCTACTCAGACAATCAACTCTTGATATGATGTGGACGCCTCATCACCCAACTCGTGGCCATGATTGGGAAAAATTGAGGTATGTAGCTGGTTTAGGTTGGTGGGTAATTAATTATGGCGATCGCCGAGTTGTTGGTCATAATGGTTCAATTTTAGGATTTGCAAGCAATATTACTCGCTTCATCGATGATAAAATCACCGTGATTAGGGACTTCCAAAGAATAAATTATCCAAAAAAACTCAATCAATGGCATTTTTGTAATAATGATAATCATTATGATAGGGGTAGAGAAAAGGGTTGCCGACGGCAACCCTTTTCTCTACCAAAATACGCATAAAAATTTTTGTACTTCGCAATTTTTTCGAGTACAGAGATGAAAACGAATATTTTTAATATAAATTATGGCTTTCTCAAAATTTTCTGATTATTATAAAACTAGGTTGTTCCACAAGAGATGTCAATAAACCACTGACCTAAGTTTGGGAATTCTTCATGTGTAGAATTGGTAAGACGCTCAATTCTTCTCTCAATTTTTGACATAGCTTTTTTAGTAAGTTTAACCCCTGTTTCGTAGGTCTGAGTTATTAATTTAACAACTGGATTCTTACCTTTCCATGTCATAGTTTCAGCAAATTTTAGTGCTGTCTCAATTTCATCTAAAATACTCCCATTCCAATGATTTTCTAACACAGCCCAAGTTCTTTCTATTGGATTATATTTACTATGATAAGGTGGGTAATAAGCTAGACGTATATTAAGTTGGTATTTTTGAGAAAACTCAACTATACGTTTCATGAACTGAGTACGCCGAGAATTATTCTCTGGTCCATTATCTTGATTGATAACTAGTGTTTTTATTTGAGAGAAACGATAGCTTTCAGACTGCCAAAAGTGTTCTAATATATCAACAATAAAGTCACTTGTAATTTTTGAGTCTGTAAAATATAAAAATAGTTCGTCAAGCTCTGGGATAAATACACCGTAGGGGGTTACAGTTGTTTTTGGATTATAATCATGGTCGTCAGTTTCGACGGAAGCTCTACTTTTACCACCCCGGTCAAATGAACCAATATTTACCCTAGCTTTCGCATCTAAACTTAAACGTAAAATACTAGGATCATCATCTGCCGCTGAATTAATTATCGCTAATTGCTCAAATATTGCTTCGGTTTCTGGAATTTTTTTTGAGGTAAAACTTTCGCAACCCGCTTGAGATTATATCCCAAATTATTTAACTTGAGACGAATTGTTTCTTCAGTCGGTAACTCTTCATCACAGTAATTGAATTTTTTAATTAGCTGTTTTCTAACTTCCGCAGCCGAGAGACGTGTATAAAGTCTTTGGCTTTTAAAAGAAGGGTCAGTTTGACTTTGGGAATCAACTAAATTTTTAATATGTTCTAACAGGTGTGGTAAATTTTCTTCAGCTTTCTTTCGTCCTTTAGCTGAATAGTTATCCAAGCAAGTAATACCACTTTTTAATTCTTTAGTTGCTTTACGGATAGTACATCGATTCCATCCCAATTCTTGTTCTGCGAGCCACTGCCCTCCATATCCTAACTCCAAAACTGTTTGTGCCATAAACTTACGTTTTGCTGCACCTTTTAATTGAGATGCTGTTTCTTTTAACAACTTTTTTAAGGAATCAGTTAATTGTATAGACACTCCTCTTTGTACCCAAAAAATCGAATCATAATCAAATTTACTATAAAAGAGGGAGGAAGGGGCAGCCGATGGCTGCCCCTTCCTCCCTCTCTTGTAATGATTATCATTCTTGATATTGGATATTTTATTTCCTCGAAGTCCCTTATGTTTTGCAATTTAGATAAAATAGCTCGACCAGACGCGATCGCCTTTGAAATTGCTGGATATTATTGTCCAGACATTGCAAAAGTAGCGCTTCAGCCTCCTCTAGAAACCCATTAAAAATACATGACTACCACATTAATCAGTAGTAGTCGCATGTAACGCATTCCCCACGAATAGAATTCGGGGGCTTTCAGCAGCCCTAAGAAATAGCGGTTGGGTTCCTGTGCAGGTTCCGCAACACTATCCTCGAGCCTCCAGGCGTGGTTACGATTAAACAGAGGGTGTACTCACCCCCACGCCCCAGCAAACAGATTGGATTGCCCTGAAAGCAAGCAATATGTTTCTACCCCGAAGAGCGAGATTACACGCCAATCTCTCATCTACTGGAAAGCCGTTTCTGTTGGGTTGACAGTGCCTTATCCAATTTCGATGTATCTGTATTATCCCATATCTTGGTGTCGTGTTCGCATGGTGGACGGGGATTTTAATCCCCTACGGGTTTCCTCCCCAGCAATAAAGTTGCGGGGCTTCCACCCTTCGATTTCGGTGAGCTAGTAATTGGGATTAGTTTAAATTGGCGGACGTTTAATCTCTGCCTCGCTATAACCTAGTTCGTACATACTAGCAGCTTGAGAATCTTGTTCTGGTGGTACTTTCGGTTGTCCAGCCCAAGCATCAGATTTTCCTAAGTTAAACCAATCCTCATCACTCATCCTAGAACCGAATGTGTTCTCCGTTGTTTTTTTGATATAGGCATTCCTACTTCTGTTCAGTGCGTCAGTTTCTTCCATAAAATATCCCAGAGCGCTACTTTAGATTAAAATTGCTTGACTGGATGCTATACGCCTTTAGGCGTATAGCTTCGCTTATCGCCCTTGAAATTGGTGGATATTATTGTCTAAACCTCACGAAAGTGGCGCTGAGGCTTCCTCTAAAAACCAATTAAAAATACTCGACTACCATATGGGAGCATCCCAAATGTTTCAATTTCTTAAGATTCAGCCCGGAAATAAATTTCGGGATAGGCGCGCGCATTCATCTAGAAGATGACTGAACTAAATTTTTAACCCGTTTTTAACGGGTTTGAGCTGTAAGCCGGAAATTTATTTCACGGCTTTTTGCAAAATAGGGATGCACCTCTACCACATTAACCAGTAGTAGTCGCACCTGAAATACACAGGATTATTCATCAAGTCGGCACTAATTCACCGGGACGCAACTTCGACCATTTACCCATTTCTTTCTTGAAGCTGAGACATCCGACAACATCCCACTCCATTTCAATCACATCCTCTCTAGGACGGATATTGACATTGATAGAAGGTTCATTTGGCTCAAAATCAGGTGTTTCAGTCAAATGGGCTTGTTCGTGCTGCGTTTCTACTGCGTGGTAGGTTACACAGCGGTCTACATAGTGGCAGTTTACGCAAATACACATAATACGACCAACTCCAGAACCTTTATTGTTAATCTAGCTTAAGCGAAACTATTATTGATTATCCCTTGGGTTTATTTTTATTAAATTTCATTATGGCAAAATGGTTGCCATTACGATAAACCTTTGACTATTCCCTACTCCCCAACGCCACTTGCTACAACGGGGGAAACCCCAACGCCAGTTCCCTAGGTCGGGAAACCCTCCTTCAGGACTGGCTCCGCAACGCAGTGGCTCCTCCCCACTCCCTACTCCCTACTCCCTATTTTCAAAATAGTTTTATGCTTCTTTCCAGCTTAGCATCTGAAAATTGGCCTTTCAGCTTAGAATTATTGCCACAACCAGCTTACATGGTAGGTGGTGCTGTCCGAGATGCGATCCTGGGAAGAACTCGCGAATATTTGGATTTAGATTTTGTTCTACCATCTAACGCGGTAAAAGTTGCTCGTCAAATAGCAAAGCATTACAATGCTGGTTTTGTTTTACTAGATCCAGAAAGACAAATTGCTCGTGTAGTGTTTCCTGGTGCTACTGCTGATTTTGCCCAACAGGAAGGAGATAGCTTAGAAACAGATTTGCACAGGCGAGATTTTACTGTAAATGCGATCGCCTACAACCCCCACACGCAAGAAATTATCGATCCGTTGCAAGGATGTGCTGATTTAGAAAAGCGTCTTTTAAAAATGGTATCACCCGTAAATTTAGAAGACGACCCTTTACGCTTACTACGGGCATATCGCCAAGCTTCCCAACTTGGTTTTACTATTGAAGAAACTACCCAGACAGCAATTCGTGCTTTAGCATCACATCTAACAAAAGTTGCCCCAGAACGAGTGCGGGTAGAATTGGGTTATATGCTGGCAAGTTCTCAGGGAACTCCTTGGCTGATAAATGCTTTTGAAGATAATTTACTTACCCATTTTTTCAAATACGCCACAAAAGAAAGCTTCAACGAACTAATAGCAGTTGACGCAGCAGCTTTTCAACTAACACAAACTTGGCCTCAACTAGGAGAAGAACTACAAAAGTACGTTCGTGATACCGTCAAAACAACTTGGCTGGGTATTGCTAAACTCGCTTGTTTAGTGAACCCAAAACCAGAAATAGCAGAAAGTGAGCTACAGGAACTTACCTATAGCCGTGCTGAAATTAAAGCTGTAACCACCGCCCTGAAACTGTTCCCGCAGCTAAATTCGCCCCTGATGACATTACGAGAACAGTATTTTTTCTTTCAGGAAGCGGGGTCTGTATTTCCAACTACAGCAGTTTTATCCGTATCACACGGTAACTTGGC
This sequence comes from Nostocaceae cyanobacterium, assembly GCA_051861145.1. GTDB lineage: Bacteria > Cyanobacteriota > Cyanobacteriia > Cyanobacteriales > Nostocaceae > JBHYDF01. The sequence continues at coordinate 1,202 of JBHYDF010000236.1, read as the reverse complement.
AGAGGCAATAGCACCCTTAATCAGCCGCTACCTTAACCCTGACGATCTGGTTTCTCATCCCACCCCTTTAGTGAGTGGGAAATATCTAATGATAACATTAAAGATTCCGGCATCGCCACTGGTGGGCAAGCTGCTAACAGAAATTGCTGTGGCGCAAATTGAAGGGAAGGTTTCTACACCAGAAGAAGCGATCGCATTTGCAGCAAAGTTAGTTAATCATGAAACGGACTATTGCTAATCGCATCGCCAAAGCTTGGACAAACAAAACCGTGGACATGACATCTACCAACATCAGCCATCCAAGTGAATGCTACTGCTTGAGGCTTTCGTTTTATTTGTGATATGATTAACTCCATTAAAGCTTTGCCGCAGCTTAATCGAGGATACGCATCAATTATCCTCTCTACTGTTTCCGGGGCAATGTCTTGAAGCCGCATTCCCGCTACATCCACACCTGCTCCTAAATGTACCAAAGCAATTTCTGGTCGTTTGCGTGAAGCAATACCAATAGAGGTATGCAGGGCGATAGCATCCCAAACAATTTCAACTTTTTCTTGTGGTAATCCGTGTTCTAAGAGAAATGCTTGGGCAGCATCAGCACCATCTACCTCAAACCGCTGTTCGCCGTCAAATCGCTCTGTTAAGCCAAGGTCATGCATTACTGCACTTAAATAGAGTAATTCACGGTCAAATTTAAGTCCATCTCGTCGTCCCAGAATCTCTGCAAATAAGTATGTACGAACACAGTGATTATACAGAAACTTGGGGGATACCTCTGAAACTAATTGTGTCGCTTTTTTAGCTAACTCACTATCTGGAATCGACAATTCGGTAAAGTTGAAAGAAGCTGACACGCTACTTCTCCTTGTTTTTTTCTTGCTGTAAGTGTAAATGGTAAATTGGAACTAGAATCTTTCCTAGTCCTCGAACGAGTACACTTTGCAGCGCAGAATAATGCTTGATGCGATCGCGCTTCACCCTACAAGTCAGTTACTTATGATTTTCTGGATTTAAGCTTTGCTTGCTGGTTTTGCTGTCTGCGTTTGCGAAATCGCCATAGAGAAAAACCCAGCAAACCTAGCATTATGATCCAACTGGTTGTGGTAGACAAATCAAAAGTATCCATTGGTAATATGACACTAAAGAGGTAACCGTTCAGGGGGTAAGGAAATGAGACAAAACACCCCTGTACAGAATTAAAG
>JBHYDF010000235.1:0-12599 GCA_051861145.1 Nostocaceae cyanobacterium | reverse complement strand
AACCATTAACCATTAACCATTAACCATTAACCATTAACCATTAACCATTAACTTTCACAGATAAACCATCCTGAAATACTAACAGTTCCCCTGGCGGGATTACTGTCCAAACTTCATTGTCGGTGAGGGGAGTAGTAGCAATGACAGCAACGCGATCGCTCGGTGTTGTCAATTCCCGAAAATCTACTGTCACATCTTCGTCTATCAAGTGAGCAGCTGCAAAGGGTGCTTGCCGCACTATATAACAAAGTTTGGTTGAACAGTGAGCAAAAAAATGTTCTCCATCTGATAATAAATAATTAAAAATACCTCTTGTCGATATCTTGTCAGTAATTTCCCTGAGAACCGGATATAATTCTGATAAAGGGGGCTTACCGAAAGGAAAGCGTTCGCGTAAGGTTTCTAGCATCAGGCAAAAAGCTTTTTCACTATCAGTGTTTCCCACAGCTTGGTAAAATTGTGTACCAAAGGTTTCAAAACCTGGTAAATCGCCATTGTGGGCAAACACCCAATACTGCCCCCACATTTCGCGGCGGAAGGGATGGCAGTTTTCTAGAGCAATTTCACCTTGGGTAGCTTTGCGAATATGGGCAATCACATGGGTAGAGTGAATCGGGTAGTTTCGCACTAACTCGGCTATGGGAGAACTGATAGAGGCTTTGTCATCAATAAAAATCCGACAGCCTTTTCCTTCAAAAAAAGCAATACCCCAACCATCGCGATGATCGTCGGTTTTTCCTCCCCGTGCCGAAAAGCCCTCAAAAGAAAAGCAAATATCTGTGGGGACATTACAATTCATTCCCAGCAGCTGACACATGGCGGTTGCAACTCTTTACTCTAGATTTTTGCCTGTGGGATTAAGATACTCCAAAATACCTCAACTCATCTGGCGCGATCGCTTCAATCTGAAGATTTTCTTTTCTAGGCACTTCCAAATCAAAAAATATCCAACTATTTCTTGTGGGGTGGGCATCTTGCCCGCCCTTGATCCAGGGCGGGCAAGATGCCCACCCCACAGTATTGAATAATTTATTTGTTGGAAATCCCCTAAGCCAAAAGAATGTAACGGCGAATATCTGGTTCAGCAGCGACTAAACCTTCTAATTTAGCTTCTGCTGCTTCGATATGAGCTGAAGCTAGATGAGCATCCAGGGCATCATTAGAAGCCCATTCTTCCACAAAAGTAAAGTCCGTCGGAACAGACTGATTTTGTAGCAATTCATACTTAATACAACCAGATTCCTGCCGAGTAGGCTCAATTAATTCCAAAAGAACTGCTTTGAGTACTTCGACTTTTTCCGGTAAGGCAATTACACGAGCAACAACGCGAATGGTCATTAGTTAATGGTTAATGGTTAATAGTTAATGGTTAATGGTTAATAGTTAATAGTCCCCCGTCCCTGTCCCCGTCTCTCCTTGTCCTCTGTCTAAACCCCTAGCCTTCGGGCTGCGACCATGTAGCGGAAAATGTATTCTACTAACTCGATGCGGTTGCGGGCTTCTTTGGGGGAAGATGCCCAAACTGTAACACCGTGATCGCGGATAAGTAAAGCTGGTAGTTGTGGACAACTAGTATTGAATCTTTCTTTTATTTCAGTAGCAATACGGTCAATTTGTAAATGGTTGGCAAATACAGCCATTACACAACTAGGTTTTTCTTCCCAGATTCCCAGTCCTTTGAGCATTTCCAATGGCGGCAAAGGTAAGGTATCACTTTCTACAAATTGAGAAACCAAATTAGCCTCTACCGAATGAACGTGATAGCAACTGTTAGCTTCAGGAAAAAGACCATAAATTACTTGGTGAATAGCAGTTTCAGCAGAGGGCTTGGCATCAGCTACCGGCTGTTCTACCCTACCATCTGGATAAATGCGAACAAAATCACCCTCGTTTAATTCCCCTTTTGATCTGCCACTGGCTGTAATCCAGAAACTACCATCGGATAAACGCACTGAGAGATTACCCGCTGTTCCTACCATCCAACCCTGTTGATAAAAGTGACGGGCAGATGCAATTAATTCAAGACGGGCATCGGTTAGGGTTGGGCTGTTCATCGTATTATGCTAATTCCACAATTTCGCTAGGTAGTCACGCACTTCTAAAAAATTATTCCAAGGAATGTAGGCTTTTTGGTGTTCATCTAGATATTGCGCTAGGCGATCGCGCGCAAATACCATTGGCGTTTCCAGTGCCATATTTAAATCAGTCAGAGAGTCACCAATGGCAATTTTCTCATCTGCTGGATACTTTTCCATCACTTGCACTTTAGCAACTAGTTCTGTCCCACCCTCAAACTCCGATTTTACCTGGAAATACTCACCACTAATATCTATATCAACGGCATGAATGGCATGAACTCGCTGCACTAGTTCGCCCAAAACAACTTCCACCATTCCCCGCAATCCACCAGAAATCACCACTAAAGGTACTTTCTCCGCCTCCAAGAAATCCAGTAACTCTGTGAATCCCGGACGAATAGACTCTTGTCGGGAAAATTCTAGAACTTCACCATAGCGAGAAGATGGAATTGATTCGAGAATTTGTCGGACTCCCTCGCGTAGCGTCAGTTCTCTTGCGTACATTTGAGGTATCAACTGCGCAGAAAGCTGCGGTGCAAAATGCTTCAGCAGCGCAACAAAGCTTTCCTTTTCAGTGATAGTACCGTCAAAATCACAAAAAATAATACGTTGCAATTCTTCTTCCACCAGCCCTTTTTTAAGCAACAGCCTGACCCATACGAATTGGTGTACCTGTATATTCAGGAACCCAACCTTCTGTGCCGATAAAATAGCGCACGGCTTTAATTCGGCGTGCAGGTGTTAGATAAAACCAATGTTCTGTTCCAGCTGGTACGTTGATATATTCTTCTGGCTGCACAGTCAGTTCTACTTGGCTACCATCGGGACGCACAAAGCCAAAAATCCCTTCACCATCAACGATGTAGCGTACTTCGTCATCAGCATGGGTATGAGTCTTATCAAACTTTGCCAGCATCGCATCCAGATTAGCTACTTCTGGATGTAAGACTATTAAATCGCGGGATTCATAACCTGCTGCTTGTCTAAGTTGTTCAAAATAGCTGTCTAAAGCTTGTAGTACCTGTTCTTTTTCATCTGCGTCAAGGCTTTCTTTCGCCACTAACTGATGTAACTGAGCATTTTCCCCCACAGCCCAGCGATTGAGTTGAATATTCAACGATGCCAGTTCGCGGGTAATATCTTGTAAATCTGTGTATGTTTTTCCGTTATCTAATTGTAGAATTGCCATAATTCACCTCCTACTTGTAGATATTATACGGTATCTCGATAGACTTACTAGGATAACAGCGTAAAACTCCGCGTCCCTCTGCGTTTACCTCTGCGTACCTCTGCGTTTGAATTTGACCCCTGGAAAATAGCTGATGCAAATCTGTACCATTAGCTCTAATCTAGTACAGGTGAACTATGATTAGAAATGAATGTCTGACTTAATTCTGTTTTGGCATCGCCGCGATTTACGCATCTCTGACAACACAGGACTTTGCGCCGCACGACAGCAAACAGCAAAAGTTGTGGGCGTGTTTTGTCTAGATCCAAATATTTTACAACGGGATGATGTCGCCCCAGCACGAGTGACTTACATGATTGGCTGTTTGCAGGCGCTACAAAAGCGATATGCTCAAGCTGGCAGTCAGTTGCTAATACTCCATGATAATCCTGTGCAAGCAATTCCAGCCTTGGCGGCGGCGTTGGGTGCAAAAGCGGTATTTTGGAATTGGGATGTAGAACCTTATTCTCAAGGGCGCGATCGCGCTGTCATAGAAGCGCTACAAGAAAAAGGTATTGAGTTTTTAGAAAAAAATTGGGATCAAATCCTACACACACCCGAAGATATCCGCACAGGTTCCAATCAACCCTACACTGTTTATACTCCTTTCTGGAAAAATTGGAGTAGCAAACCAAAGGCTAAGCCGGTAGAAATTCTAGAAAATGCGGAGGGGTTAACGGAAAAAGAACAGGAAATTGCTAAAAATTCTGGGGCGATTGAATTACCTTCAGCGAAAGATTTAGGATTTACCTGGGATGGGGAATTAGTAATAACCCCAGGAGAAGCGGCGGCGCAAGAAAGATTAGAGGAATTTTGCGATCGCGCTATTTATGAATATCGGGAACAGCGGAATTTTCCGGCGAATGATGGTACATCTCAATTGAGTGCGGCTTTGAAATTTGGTGCGATCGGCATTCGCACTGTTTGGCAAGCGACACAAGAAGCGCTTGAAAATAGCCGTAGTGAAGAAACAGAAGCTAGTATCCGCACTTGGCAACAAGAACTAGCTTGGCGGGAGTTTTATCAACACGCTATGTATCATTTCCCGGAATTAGCAGAAGGTGCTTATCGGGATGCTTTCAAAAATTTTCCTTGGGAAACTAACGAGGAACATTTTCAAGCTTGGTGTGAGGGTAGAACCGGCTATCCTATTGTTGATGCAGCGATGCGTCAGTTAAATGAAATTGGCTGGATGCACAACCGTTGTCGAATGATTGTCGCCAGTTTCTTAACTAAAGATTTGTTGATTAATCCCCAATTAGGAGAAAAATACTTTATGCAAAAACTAATTGATGGGGATTTATCTGCTAACAATGGCGGTTGGCAATGGAGTGCTTCGAGTGGGATGGATCCCAAACCCGTACGCATTTTCAATCCTGCTAGTCAAGCGCAAAAATTCGATCCAGATGGAGAATATATCCGGCTATGGCTTCCTGAATTGCGTTCAATAGACACGGAATATTTAATTACGGGTAACATTACGCCTTTGGAGCGTGACGTTGTTGGTTATCCTACCCCAATTGTGGATCACAAAAAACAGCAGAAGCAGTTTAAAGAACGTTATCAACAGCAAAAAGCTGGATTAGTCATTAGTCATTAGTCATTAGTCATTAGTCATTAGTCATTTGTCATTTGTCCTTTGTCGAATGGCACGCTTGTTAAGCCCAAAGTCTTGTGTTGCCTCGTTAAGCGCCTCCAGGCTGGGAATGTATTTCGAGAGGCTTTGCCTCTCGTCAAGCCTCGGTCGGCGGAGCCTCCGGTGGATTGGTTCCCAGCCTGGAGGCGCTTAACCAGTCAGGGCAAGGGCTGTGTCTTAACAAGCGTGCCATTCGTCCTTTGTCCTTTGTCTTTACCAATGACCAATGACCAATGACTAATGACTAATGACTCTTGACTATTGACTTCTTCCCACTCCCCACCAAGCTATATAGCAAGTCCAGAAATAAAAATTAACATTAGTCAGCGGTACAAGTGGCACAGATAGAGCGAAATTACTCATGAAAAAAAATGATGATTTAAGTATATAGCTTTATGCTTATACTTATGTCATCGCCACTTGACCGCTCCCTGATTATAGAAGTCAGCCTGCCATCTTACCATCCGCAGTTACTGCAAGGACTCGATATCTGGCTGCGCTTGGGTTTAATATCCGATGCCCAAGTTAGGCAACTATGCCAAGAGTTTCTTGTTTGTCGCGTGGTATTGGAACCTCAGCTTGTATCTCAACCTGAGAAAATACCCGTTACTTCTAATTCTGTACAGCCATCTGTAATTTCTACTCCAGAAAAGCCGCCAGCAGAAACGGCGAAACCCAATTTCCTAGCAGGAATCTTGCAATCACTGCTGTCAGAATTAAGTGTCCGGTGGCTGCTGTTTTTAGGAGTATTTTTGGTAGTGCTGTCTTCTGGGGTTCTTGCTGCGAGTCAGTGGGAAAGATTCCCCGCTTCCGCACAGTATGGGGTTTTGTTGGCTTATACTTTGAGTTTCTTCGGATTAAGTTTTTGGGCTGGTAAACAAAGTAATCTTAGATTGACAGCGCAGACATTGCTTATTGTCACTATTTTGTTAGTGCCATTGAACTTTTGGGCAATGGATAGCTTTGAGCTATGGCAGAATCCTGTTAATTGGATAGTAGTGGCGATCGCTTCTATTCTCCTAACAGTTACTACAGTTTTAATCAGCAAAAGCCGGTTGTTTGCTGTTAATTTGCCTAACGAGAAACTACGTCTGGTAAATATTCTCGGACTAAGTTACCTGCACTGGGGTTGGCAATTACCAGCATTTCCCTTAATTGCCATTTACATAGCAGTAGTGGGAACCAGTTTGATTACTGTTTATCAAACTCGTTTAGCGACACGACAAAGAGATAGACAGAATGGATTCAGCATTAGTTTACCTGCTTCTGTGGTGATTTATGCTTTGCTAGTGTTGCTGGTACGGGGGATTTTTATTGCCAATTTAGATATTACGCAGTTAGGGTTAGCCATTGGTATTTGCGGTTGGCTGATGACTTGGTTAGCACAATGGGGAGTAGGGATTGTAGAGACGCACCATGGCGCGTCTGGAGTAGGGGGAGAAAATACTTCTTCTATTTCTCCTACGCCATCTGTACCTTGGCAATTCATCGGTGGTATTTTATTATTCCTCGGTTGGTTCGTTGCGGTTATACCGCATCCTTGGCAAGCAATAGCTGTAAGTGGTTTGGGTTTGTGGTTTTTCAGTCGTCGCTTGCAAGTGTATAGCCGCAAAACTGACTTTGTAGCTATTTTTGCCATTGGCTTACAGACGATTTGGTTAGGTTGGCGGTTAGTACCTTTTGAGTTACAGGAACAAGCGATCGCAATTACTACCCAACTCACCAATTCTCAAAATCAACCTTGGGCGTTACTTGGTATCGCTTTATTCCCCTATGTGATTTTGATGGTGGTACTGACGGATAGGCTTTATCGGTATGAAAAACGGGAATTGGCACAGTTTGGTGAATATTTAACTTTATTTTTTGCAGCTATATTAACTACTATTGCTTCAGTAAATCCCGTAGCGCGATCGCTCAATCTACTTTTTTCCACAGCAACTCTAGCAATTGTCACTCAACGCCACACATATCACAATTCAGGGACACGAGAAAATTCTTTCCCCCACTCCCCACTCCCTACTCCCTACTCCCTTAGCTTCCGAGTATATCTCACTCACATTACGGGAATACTAACACTTTGCTCTATTCTTAATTGGCTGTTCCCAAATCTTCAGTATGAAGTTTGGGCAAGTATTTTGTTAGCCCTGATGGTGGGAGAATGGCTATTTAGTCTTGGAAATGGGATATGGCAACGTAGCGCATGGCACATCGGTTTAGGATTGGCTATGATTAGTTTCTGCCTGTTTTTGGTAAATGCTAATTTAGCTTGGAGAATTAATGCTTTTAGTAATGCTAATTGGGGTTTGCTTTGGTTAATTACCCCTGTCACTCTTACAGGCGTTGCTAGTCGTAGTTCCGCAGAAAAACGTACTACTAGCAGTCTCTTAAGCGTGATTGCATTAGGACTTGCTCAGTTATTAACTTTACTGCTACCCAAAACCAGATTAATTGGATTGGCTGTTGGTACTGCTTTGATGTTTGTAAATACTAGTTATTTACGAAACCTTATTTATGCGGTAATTACGGTTGGTTTTTTTCTCAGTTCTATTGGTGTGTTGCTGTGGGAGGGTGTACTTGGTTTCGCCCGCTTATCGGTAGAGAGTTGGTTTTTAGTCGGAGCAATCACCATCCTCAGTTTATGGCTCACTAGGAAAGCACTGCGGTACAGAGATAACGAATTAACAAATATTTATGCAGTAGCAACAGATAAATGGGCGATCGCATTATCTGTTGTTGAGTTATTGAGTTTGACGTTGCATTCTGTTTTGGTTTACCAGAAGCTTGCGACTCCAGGATTATTGTATTTAGCTGCTGGTGCGATAACTTTGGGGGCGATAGTTTATCGCAGTTGGCGAGAACCGACAAATATCGCCTTTTATGGTATTGGTTGGAGTTTAGAATTATTAACCGCCGAGGTACTTGGTTTTGGAGAACGTTCTACTATTGGGATAGCGATCGCTAACATTGCCTTGGGTTTGATAACTCAGCTTTTTGGAGAGTGGTGGCAAAGGCGATACCGTCCAGAAAGGCTTCCTAGCAGCTTTCATATTCTACCACTCATCTATGCAACCTTCAGTTTAGTGCTGCGTTTGGACACCTTTACTAATTGGACGGGTTTATTTTCTTTAGGTATAGCTTTAGTTGTAATTGGGGTAGGGCGACGTCGCCAAGAATTTAAACCTCTACTTTACCTGGGAATACTTGGCGTATCAATTTCTGCCTATGAACTGTTGTTCTATCAAATGTTACAAGCATCAGGGGGAGGATGGGGCGATGGTTTAATTGCTATGTCAGCTTTAGGTGCAAGTATTATGTATGCCTATCGTATATTGTCCCCTTGGCTAATTAACTACTTACGCCTAAGTTCAGAAGAATTAAAATTTATTGCCCATTTACATTGGGCTTGGAGTAGTTTTTTATTAATAGCTGCTATTGCTGCACCCATCCAAGTTAACCGCCTTGTAGGTTTGGGAACAGGTATATTTTTAATTCGCTACGCCATTTTTCAAGGAAGATTTTCTCAAACTTCTCAAACAACTTTCGGGGGAATCACGAGGGATGAAATTTGGGTTTACCTCGGCTTATTAGAAGTAGCCGCCATGAGGATTTATTGGCGTGAGACGGCTGTAGGACAATGGTTAGCTGGCCCGTTAGTACCTTGGAATGCAGCGATCGCTTGTGTGGTTGCCTATTTTCTTTACATCCTACCTTGGGAAACTTGGGGATGGTCGAAAAGACCTTGGCAACGAGCCGCATATATTATACCGCTAATTGTGTTATGGGAAACAAGACTACAAATTTATCCAATTACTTTATTACTGACAGCTGGATTTTATGGATTCCTGGCCAGGTTCAGTAATCAGTTTCGTGTTACCTTTCTGAGTTTGGTACTAATTAATTGGGCAATATTCCGATGGTTTTATGAATTCGGTTTAACTGATGCTTTGTGGTATGTCACACCACTTAGTTTATCACTACTATATATTGCTCAATTCGATCCGCAATTGAAACTACCAGAAATGAAAGAATATCGTCATTACTGGCGACTTATGAGCAGTTTTTTAATTGGTGGTTGTGCAATTGTATTTCATCAAGATACAGTCTTGATACCAGGAATTTTTAGTTTCATTGCCATTTTTGCCGGATTAGGTTTGCGAGTACGGGCTTTTCTTTACGTTGGTACAGCGACATTTTTATTCACTGCTTTTTATCAATTAGTTTTTTTGAGTTTGCGCTACCCATTTTTTAAAGAGATTATTGGTTTAGTAGTGGGTATTATACTAATTTACATTGCTGCCAACTTTGAAACTCATCGCGCTCAACTAAATTCGCTGCTTCGTAACACTAGTAATAAATTTCAAGAATGGGAGTAATTAGAGACATTTTAAATTATGGCTTTTAACCTATGTAGAGACGTGCCATGGCACGTCTCTACATAGCCCGAAATTTATTTTTGGGCTAATATAGCGTTTCCCGACAAGCGTGAGGTACACGAAGAAGTAATTAACCACAGATAAACAGTAAATAAAAGTTTTTCCTCTGTCTTCCCGAGCCAGTGCGGTGCGGGGGTTCCCCCCGTTGAGCAACTGGCGTCCCTCAAGAGGGGGGAATGAGGGGGGTGAACACAGATAAATTTGTACCTCAGCAGGCTAGGAAGCGCTATAATTAAGCGCATTAACAACTACATTGTTTGCACAATACTATAGAGCGATCGCACCCACTCCCATTCTCTAGTTAACCCTTCTTTCAAGGAAACTTGCGGTTGATATCCCAATATTTTGCGTGCTTTTGACACGTCTGCTGCGGTATGGCGTGCATCTCCCATCGCTTTTTCAATGTAGTTTCTTTTAATAGGACACCCGACAATCTCTTCTATCGTGTCCAAAATTTCCGTTAAAACCACCCTACTACCACCGCCTATATTAAAAATTTCTCCCACTGCTTCCGGTACGGTAGCGGCGGCTAAATTAGCTGCAATGGCGTCACTCACAAAAGTAAAATCTCGCGTTTGCTGTCCATCACCGTAAATAGGAATAGCCTCATCCTCTAAAATGGCTTTGAAAAATTTATGAAATGCCATATCCGGGCGTTGTCTTGGCCCGTAAACTGTGAAATAGCGTAACGCTACAAATGGTACGCCAAAATTCTTATGATACAACTGACACAATCGTTCGGCTGCTAGCTTGGTAATACCGTAAGGAGAAACGGGTTTAGGACAAATTTCCTCGTGAGTGGGTAGAGTTTCCGCATCACCATATACGCTGGAGGTAGAAGCAAACACTAACCTTTTCAGATTAGGAGCATTTTTTGCTGCTTCTAGTAAAACTTGGGTGGCGTTGATATTGCGATCGCTGTAAGCGCGGAAACCTTCACCCCAACTCGCCCTTACTCCCGCTTGTGCGGCTTGATGGTAAACTACATCAACATCTTTAATCAGTTTTTGCCACTCTAAAAACTGGATATTGCCATTAATTAAGGTAAAGCCGGGATGGTTTTGTAAATGGGCAATATTTTTGTATTTAAGGACTGGATCATAATAATCATTGAACTCGTCAATGCCAATTACTTCATCTCCTTGTTTTAACAACGCTTCGACTAAATGAGAACCAATAAATCCTGCAACCCCGGTGACGATACTCTTAGTCATGCTGGCTAATTTGTTGATATTTTCATAACTCAATATTCACAGGTTAATCCTTGTAACCTAGTAATCGCCATGACTTTATAATTATTTTTTGATGATTTATTTTGAAATAAAATAATTAGTTGAATATACGGAAAATTGTAATTTTACAAATAAATTATTTAAGTATTTATCTTGAATTGCTCAGTTGAGAGCAAGATATCCATATATAAATAACGAGCCAGTCAGGGACTATAAGTCCCTGTCTGAAAGTTAAAGTCCTCTACAAGAGGACTGGGAAGACTTTTTAACAAGTATTTTGTCACAATTGGGATGCTCCCGTTTTCAAGCTACTCTTAACACCATACAAAACGCCAGAGATCCCCCTAAACCCTTGACAGGATAAATCGTTTCTCTACAATCCCTACTGCCTACAGACTTGATAAGTACTACAATTGGTGGAAAAATTGAACCGCGAGCAGCCTTAATAAGGTATTCTCGCTTGCAAGGGACGCAAGAGTTCACATCTTGCACCTTCTCGACAAACCGCCCGAAAATAAATTTCAGCCTGTGTAGAGACGTGCCATGGCACGTCTCTACATGAGTTAAAAGCTGACAGGATAAATAGTTTAACCCGTTTTAACGGGTTTTAGTTTTAAGCTTGAACTTTAGTTCAAAGCTTGATGCAAGATATGAAAAGAGGAAATCTGTGAAAGTTATAGTTATAGGTAATGGCGGGCGGGAACACGCCCTAGTTTGGAAACTGCTGCAATCTAAGCAAGTTGAGCAAGTTGTATGTGTACCGGGAAATGGCGGTACGGCAAGTATGGCCCGTTGCCAAAACTTGCCTTTAGCTGTAGACGATTTTGAGGGAATCAGCCAATTTGCCCACACCGAAGGCATAAATCTAGTGGTAGTGGGGCCAGAAGTGCCTTTAGCTAAGGGAATCACTGATTATCTCCAGAATAAAGGTTTGAGGGTGTTTGGTCCAACTAGAGCAGGAGCGCAAATTGAAGCGAGTAAGGCTTGGGCAAAATCTCTGATGCAAGAAGCGGGAATTCCCACAGCCCATGCTGCGGTATTTACGCAAGCATCACCAGCGAAATCTTACGTAAAAGAACATGGTGCGCCCATTGTGGTTAAAGCTGATGGGTTGGCAGCAGGTAAGGGTGTTACGGTTGCCCAAACGGTGGATCAAGCTATTGAGGCTATTGAAGCTATTTTCCAGGGACAGTTTGGCAGTGCTGGAAATTTTGTTGTGATTGAAGAATGTCTCACTGGGCAAGAGGTTTCGGTTTTAGCGTTGACGGATGGGTTAACAATTCGTCCGTTGTTACCAGCCCAGGATCATAAACGCATTGGTGAGGGCGATACAGGAGAAAATACCGGTGGAATGGGAGCCTATGCACCAGCGCCTATTGCTACACCAGAGTTGATGGAACGCATCCAGAAGGAAGTATTAGAAAAAGCGATCGCAACTCTCAAAAACAAAGGAATTGACTATCGAGGCGTACTTTATGCAGGATTGATGATTACCCCTAACGGCAATTTTAAAGTTCTAGAATTTAACTGTCGCTTTGGCGATCCCGAAACGCAAGTAGTTCTACCCTTGTTGGAAACTCCTTTAGAAGAATTAATACTTGCCTGTCTCGAACAACGTTTAGCGCAAATGCCGCCCATCGCTTGGAAAAAAGGTGCAGCCGCTACCGTGGTTGCAGCTTCCGGCGGTTATCCTGGAGATTATGAAAAAGGTAAGGTAATTACAGGAATTCCGGAAGCTGAAGCAGCAGGAGTAACCGTATTTCACGCAGGTACAAAGTTGCAAAACCAACAAATACTTACAGATGGCGGTCGGGTTCTAAATATCACTGGTATTGGCGAAAGTTTTGAGCAAGCCTTAAATCAGGCATACGCCGGGATTCAACACATTAACTTTGAGGGGATGTATTACCGGCGGGATATTGGGCATCGAGTCAAGGGGAGTTAGGAGTTAGGAGTGAGGAGTGAGGAGTGAGGAGTGAGGAGTGAGGAGTG
>JBHYDF010000234.1:0-12746 GCA_051861145.1 Nostocaceae cyanobacterium | reverse complement strand
CATTAGTCATTAGTCATTAGTCATTAGTCATTAGTCATTAGTCATTAGTCATTGGTTATTATTCCTAACTCCTAACTCCTAACTCCTAACTACTTACATCCTGCTTCCAAGTTTTGCAAATTAGTTTTCATCGCTTGAAAATAATGTTGCGGATCTGTCGGTCCTGTTTCTAATGGATCAATCGGACGTAATGTTAAATTCAAATCTTGGGAAAGGCTGTTTAGCAATTTGTTATCTGTTCCTGGTTCGCCAAATAAAGCTTTAACATCGTACTTTTTCACGGCATTTACTGCTTTCTGTATATCTGCTGGCGCAAGTTGGTCTTCAGGTATTTCTACTACTGCTACTTGCTTGAGGTTGTAGCGTCTCGCTAAATATGGATAGGCGTCATGGAAAGTCACAAAAGTGCAGTTAGGATATTTTTGTAAAGTCTGCTGAAATTCGTTATTTAAACTTTCTAATTGCTTGATATAAGCTGCTGCATTCGCTTCATAAGTAGCTTTATTCGCAGGATCAGCCGCAATTAATCCATCCCGAATATTGCTAACTTGTTGTTTTGCCAAAACCGGATCTAACCAAACGTGAGGATTACCTTCTGCATGTTCGTGCCCATGGTCGTGTTCTTCTTCTGTCCCCGCTTTTTCTGTGGGAGAAATTTCATCTAAAGGTTGAATACTTTTACTAGCATCAATTTCAGCTAGTTTCGGATTTTGAGCATTTTTTACCGTGTCTTCTAAAAATTCCTCCAAACCTAAACCATTTTTTACCAACACATTTGCTGTGGCGATCGCCCTGACATTATCTGGTGTAGCCTGATATTCATGCACTTCCGTACCAGGAGGTACTAAAATTTGCACATCCGCCGCGTCCCCAGCTACTGCTTTGGCAAACCAATACATCGGTAAAAATGTTGCTACTACCTTGGTTTTTCCTGACTGGGGTGTGGGTGTAGATCCTGCCTCCTGTGCTTGCGGTGACTCAGGGCTAGTTTCTGCTTGATTCGTGTTTATTTGATTGCAACCAGCCCCAATTGACAATACTAGCAAAGCTATTAGGGATACGATGCCACTTCTGTATTTACTGGTTCTACTTTGCATCACAGTCTTCTCTCCTCCGTAAGGATGAGGGCTTTCGTTGGTTAAAAATTTTATTGACAATGAGACTTATTCCCAGTTTACTATAAAAATAAGTTTCATTCTCATAACGTTTTCATAATATGAGCTTGTATAAAAAGAAAAAAAATAATCACAAACTTTTCTTAATAGTTTCCTCTAGAGTTTTTTATGGGGTTATTTGCTTGGTTATAA
This sequence comes from Nostocaceae cyanobacterium, assembly GCA_051861145.1. Lineage (GTDB taxonomy): Bacteria > Cyanobacteriota > Cyanobacteriia > Cyanobacteriales > Nostocaceae > JBHYDF01. The sequence goes on along the minus strand of JBHYDF010000234.1, from coordinate 11,439 downwards.
GTTCTAGATATTTTGTTAAAAAGTTAGCTAATTACTGATAAATTAATTGAGAATGCTTTCTAATTAAATCTGCTTTTATCAAAGCAGAGTCAGGGGGCAAATTCATCAAGTTGTGTGAGGAGAAAAATGCAAAAATTCTGGAAATCTCTGTTGGTTAGCCCAGCCGTTTTAAGCACAATGCTAGTTGTGAGTGATGCCGCAATTGCAGGGAAAATACCCATAATTTCGGAAAACACTGAACCGCAACTGATAGCGACTCCCGAAACAACAAAAGAACAGGAAATCGCGCAAGTCACCTCAGTTTCTCAGTTGTCAGATGTACAACCAACAGATTGGGCATTTCAAGCTTTACAATCATTGGTAGAAAGGTATGGTTGTATTGCTGGGTATCCGAATGGTACTTATCGCGGAAATCGAGCGATGACCCGATATGAGTTTGCAGCTGGTTTGAATGCTTGTTTAGATCGTGTCAACGAATTAATTGCTACCGGTACAGCGGATTTGGTGACAAAAGAAGATTTAGCCACATTACAAAGACTGCAAGAAGAATTTTCTGCTGAAATAGCAACTTTGCGGGGTCGTGTGGATGCATTGGAAGCAAGCACCGCCGAATTAGAAGCAAATCAATTTTCTACCACCACCAAATTAACTGGACAAGTTGTCGCTGCACTTACTGATGTCTTCGCAGGGGATAACGTCAACGATGTAGACGCAAAAGATAATAATACAGCTTTTGGGGCACGGGCGCGGATAGAATTAAACACTAGCTTCACAGGAAAAGATACTCTCTTTACCAGGATTGAGACTAATAATATTCAAAGCCCAGAGATTGGCACGTCAGAGGGTAGTCTGTTCTTTGGGGAAGAAGAAGGCAGTACAGATGCTGTGATTGATGCATTGTGGTACAGTTTCCCCCTAACCGAAAATACAGAAGTAATTGCGATCGCCAACGCCGGTGCAGCAGACGACCTTACCGACACAGTAAACATCTTTGACGGAGATGGGGCGTTTGGTGCTTTGTCTACCTTTGGTACGCGCAACCCAATTTATTATCAAATGGATGGTGCAGGGTTGGGAGTCACTCAAAACTTTGGTGAAGCACTGGAACTAAGTTTGGGGTATTTAGGAGGTTCTGCCAATGACCCCTCCTCTGATAATGGTTTGTTTAATGGTCCTTACGGTGCGCTGGCACAATTAACCTTTAAGCCAAGCGATCGCATCACCCTTGGTTTGACTTACATCAATGCTTACAATCAGGAATTGCGTGCTGGCAGCAGACGCGCCAATCCTATATCCTTTCTAGGAGATGAGATTGCCCCTCCCCCTGATGTGATTGGAGAACCTGAACCAGTAAGTGTGCCATTTTCCAGCAATTCTTACGGTATACAAGCTTCCGTAGGCATCAGTGAAAAAATTGTGTTGGGTGGTTGGGTAGGATACACCAACGCACAGAACTTGTCCACACAAGGTGGAACTGTAGACCGTGGAAAACTTGACATCTGGAACTGGGCAGTTACTCTTGGATTCCCCGACCTTGGTAAAAAAGGTAACTTGGCTGGTATTATCTTTGGTATGGAACCGAAAGTTACAGATTCGACCATCGATAACATCGATGAAGACCAAGACACTTCATATCATTTGGAAGCTTTCTACCAATATCAGATCAACGACAACATTAGCATCACTCCGGGAGTCATTTGGCTGACTGCTCCGGATCATAACAGTGACAACGATGATGTTGTTATTGGTGCGATTAGAACCACCTTCAGTTTTTAACTCGGAACCCCACCCCTAACCCCTCCCCGCTTGCGGGGAGGGGAGGGGAGGGGAATTTTTGGCGTTACGATTCATTCCATTTTTATGAAAAAAACCACAGATGGACACAGATAAACACAGATAAAATTGGTGTCCATCTGTGTCTATCTGTGTTCGCAATATCCTAAAACCTGATTCTTGCAATAAGTCTAGTAAAAAAAGACCAGCTGTGGTAAGCTGGTCTGTTAAAAAGTTTTCCTTCGCGTTGTCTTCTCAATTTAGTCAAACCCGGACTAGGCGTTCCCAAAACGCAGCGGGCAATTTTTCATTACAGTATTGTAACAGTCAACACAGATTTTTAGTAAAGCTTTACCAAAAAAAATAAATAGACAAATACAAACGCCTCTATCTTTAAGAAGAATTTAACAAATGTTAGGACGAAAGGAGATAAGGGAGTGGGGAACTCGGGGCCCCCTCTGGGGATTAGGGGCAATGGGGAGTGGGGAGTGGGTATCGGGCATCGGGCATTGGGAATGGGGAAAAATCCAATGACAAATGACTAATGACTAATGACTAATGACTAATGACTAATTGCGGTTGTCCCCAAATTACACGCTCTTGTTTATAAATGGCAATTCCGGGTTTACTTCCTTTGGGTTTATAGACGTACTTTGGCTGAGTGTAAACTACTGGTACTTGGTCACTTTGACGAGCGCGACTATAGTAGGCAGCAAGATTTGCTGTATATTGTAAATCAGTTTCCTCTGGGACTGCACCAGGTTCTAACCGCAATAAGACGTGACTACCGGGAATTTCTTGAGCGTGGAACCACAAGTCATAGTCGCCAGCAACGCGAAAGGTTAATTGGTCATTCTGACGATTGTTACGACCGATTAAGATTTCAAAACCATTAGGGGTGCGGTAACGATGAAAATTGTTGCTGGCTTCGCTATTAGTACGATTGCGGTATTCTGGATCTTCTAAGTAGCGTTGCTGAATTAATTCTTCGCGAATTTCTTCTAAAGCTTCTAAATCTGCTGCTGTTTGATAGTTTTCTATTTGCGCGATCGCTGCTTCTACTTGTTCTAAATATTCGATTTCGGTGTTAACATCTGCTAGTAGTGGTTCTACTGCCGAACGAGCGCGTTTGAGTTTTTGGTGCTGTTTGTAGAGGTTTTGCGCATTTTGTACAGCATTTTTATCCGGTTCGAGGGCTATTTTCACGGGTTTACCAGTCTCAAAGTCAGCTAGAGTAATTTCCTTCATCCCTGGTTCCCAGTCTTGCAGGTACGCCATCAACAAATCAGCTTTTTGTCGATACTCATCTGCGCGATCAGATTGCTGTAAGCGTTGCTGGAAAGTTTGCGCCTTCAGCCGCAATTTTTCTAATAGATTACTCAGTTTCTGACTAAGTTGATGCCGTAGCTGAGAGAAAATTTGTTGATTTAACTTATCGGTATAGTAACGATTGAGTAATTCTTGAATATCTGTTGCAGGTTCAATTCCACCCCAACCAAGTACGGTGTAACCTTCTTCTGTCCAGGCTGGTTGAAACTTCTCGTTTGCTAAGGCTTGTAGCCATTCTTGCCAACGTGCAAACAGTCTTTGCCAGTCTTCTGGTGTTAAGTTATCCGTGGTGGTTTCTGGATCTATATTCGCAGCTAACAGCATTAACTGTACCAAAGTGGGAGAGACGCCGCGATAATTTTTCAGCAACTGTTTCTTTAAGCTTCCCGGTATTAAGCTTACCCGTTCTTGCCAGCGTTGTTGGGATTCGCTCAAACTAGGTATCGCAGCAGTGAGACTGGGTGGAGTTTCGTAAGGCTGTCCGGTGAGGATGGGACGGACGCTAGATTTTTGTTGGTTGACTTGGTGAGCAACGGTGATAATTATATTGTTAGCATCGGTGAGAATCACGTTGCTGTACTTGCCCATGATTTCTACGTACAGGTGATATAAAGCTTTTTCTCCCGGACGACGAGCAAATTGTAAATCAACAGCACGTTCCCAAGGTGCGATCGCTTCTATTGCTACTAATGCTAAACCCCCCAATTGGTGAAATAATTGTTGGCTAAAGGTAAAGGTATCTGGCGATCGCGGTGGTGGATTGCCAATATGAAGACGTGCTGCTTGAGGGTGCCAAGAAATTTCCAGCCAACTCCGCCCTTTGAGGGTACGCAGTGCGATAGAAATAGTATGGCGATCGCGCTGGTAAACCTGTTCCAAACGCGCTGGTAGCCAGTTGGCGCGGATGTCGCTACAAACAGCCGTGAGAGTGGTAAAGTCAAATGTTTGCACAACGATTAATCTATATTTGTTTATAAAATTAGCGAAGTTTTATAATACATCCTTCTTTTCAAATATAAACAAATATGAAGATAATGCTGTACGGCAATCCGGACTTGGAATAGACTTCTTGCACCATGATTAAGGATAATTAACCACAAATGGACACAGATAGACACAGATAATTTATCTGTGTTCACCCCCCTTAATCCCCCCTCAAGAGGGGGGAAGATAAGGAAATAATTTTATTTGTTGTCCATCTGTGGTTCCATCTAAAAAAACATCGACTTCTGCAACAAGTCTAATTATGGGTAATTGATAGTAACAAAATGTAAAGGCTAAAAGGTAAAAAAATTTATCTTTTTCCATTTAGCCATTACCAATTACCCATTATCTGCTGCTGATGGTTATGAACTCAGTAACACCGCTTCTTCAACTTTTGGCTGTTGCAAAAGTTGGGTGTATAGTTCACCCAGTTGAGATGCTACACCATCCCAACTAAAGGTAGTTTCAACCCGTTTTCTAGCGCCTTGACCCAATTTATCTCGCCATTGTGAACTGCTGATAATTCTGTCAATAGCCGTAGCAAAGGCGTCTACATTTTGGGGCGGTGCTAATAAACCAGTTTCTTCAGGTATGACAGTAAACTGAAGTCCGCCAACATCACTAGCCACCACAGGTGTATAACTTGCCATTGCTTCAATAGCCACTAGTCCAAAGGGTTCGTAATGGCTGGGAACTACGCAAACATCAGCAGCGGCGTAGTAACTTGGCAGGATTTCTTGACTGAGACGACCGGTGAAGGTAGTAAAGTCATTCATCCCTAGTTCATTGACAATTTTCTCAATACGTTCGCGTTCATCACCATCGCTATGACCCGGACGACTACCACCACCAATGATTAACTTCAGGTTTTTATCACCACGAAGTTGGGACTGTCCAACAGCACGTACCAAGGTTTCTATGCCTTTGCGTGGGTCAAAACGTCCTACGTAGAATACAACTTTATCTTCAGGCTTAAGTCCTATTTGCGCTCTGGCTTGTTGTCGGTTCACACAACCAAACTGGTGAATATCAGTACCGCAGGGAATAATATCAATATTACCTTTTGTGGAAACGAGCGATCGCATATGTTCTTTTTCCTGCGGACTCGTTGCAACAATTCGTTCGGCTGTTTCCAACACCTCTTTTTCTGTTGCTAACCGCGTACTAGCAATTAGAGGAATCGTCTTGATGGTGTTGTACTTAACTGCTCCTAATGAATGATATGTATGAATCTGTTTACTACCTTGAATTTTCTTTAACTGCATCCCTACCCAGCTAGAGAGCCAGTAATTTGTGTGAATCAATGGATATATAATGCCGTTTTCTTTTTGGAATGCAAGAAAATTATCTACAAATTCTGGCAAATTCCCAAACAGATTATCTCTGGGAACAAATTCCAGCGCACCCGCTTGTAAGCGTATGGTTCGGCAATTAGGGCGATGATGAACAATTGTGTCTTGTTTCTCACTAATTTTGCGAGTAAACATATCAACTTGCCATCCTAGCTGGGCTAGTGCTTCGCCCACACAGCGCACATACACATTCTGTCCGCCTGCTTCTTCTTTACCAATTTCAATGGCTGGATCGCCGTGGACAGAAATCAAGGCGATGCGTTGTTCAGTTCTAGAGTTCATAGTTCGTTGGTTTTTGAGTTTTATAAGGCTCAAGACAGATTTGGATTTTTTCTCTGCCCTTAACCTCTATTACGTAGAAAGTTTAAGTGTTCTTTATTTTAATTTAATATCTCACAAATATTGATACATCTACTACTGGAAGTATCCGTCTTTATTACGTATTTATATTCATTTTTTTTATAGTTCATTGATATATTTTTATCTAATAGCTTTGATAAGCAAACCGAATTTTTGTATTCATATTTACTAAAATTCAACTTCTATTATGCATTTAATTGATATTTACTATGCAGCTTTGTGATAATGCGTCAGATTAAAAAGTACTTTATTTTACAGATAATTTAATTTTTACACTTAGTTTTATTTACGCTAAATAGTCAAAAAATCATAACACAAGGATTATTCTATTTACATTGAAAGTAAAACTAATACATCTTTTAGTGTGCATATAGTAAATCAACATATGCTTAATTTATTGAGTGTATGTTGATACTAAAAAATGTCCGAGTAATGTACTGGCTTAAAAATAACTACTAAGTTACATTTATTACGTTTAGACTATAAGTACATTGTAAAACAATTCAATAAATCATAAAAAATCTTTATGATGCGATGCTGCGATCGCTTTTAATTACATTTTGTATTTAGTAGGGGCATGGCATTGCCGTGCCCTTACTGAATATCTTGCCTCATTGTCAACAAGGACTGAAAAATCGAGTTTATGAACCAATAATTAAGGTTGTCATGTTTAGTCATTCGCAATAATCTCGGTTTCTGGCGTGGGATTTATATGTATCGCGATAAGGGTGAAATGATTATAAAAAAAATGGCACGAAGTCTAAAACCATGCTTGTAGGTGCAGGGAGAATTCAAGGCACGCGGTTAATTTCTCCTATGAAGGGAAGTTCAGAAGGATTCAAAATCATTAGAATTTTTAAATTCAAAAAAAGTTTTTTTAACGCTTTAATAATTTGTGTCTTAAGAAAGATGTTTATTTTAGTAGATTATAGTAATAAGCATTTGGGTACTTATCATTGCCATAGAACCCCACCCCCGTAAAGCTACGCTTCACTTCCCCTCCCCGCTTGCGGGGAGGGGATAAAGGGGTGGGGTAAGAAGCTGTAACTTAATTCCTACCCATCTCTGCCCTTAGTTACTCCTGATTGGGTAGGGGTTCTAAGCTATGCTGAAGCGAAAACTAAGCATCGGGATTGCAAATACTGATTTCACTTTCTCAGAACTTACGCTGCGATGTGGCCGAAAACCTTATTCTTGCGTAGCGGTAATTCATGAATTACCGCTACTTTCATTATGTTTTGCGTAAGTCCTGTTACTGATATTCTGAAAAAGAATCCAAGGTCAACTTTTGGCAGTAAAATATGATTACAATGCCTATAGAATTAGAATTTATTCCTGTTGAAGATTTTTATTTTGCCCTCACCCTAGCGGTTCGGACGCTGGAAGAATTAGAAAAACCAGATTTAGTAGCACAAGTGCGATCGCGACTATTGGCAGAATTTGGTCAACCCTCTACCGTCGCTCCTGGCAAACAGAATACCTTCAATTATGTATTCAAAGTGCAAGGCATAGACAACAGCCCTGCATCTGGGCTGATAGTCTCAGTTTCTGACTGGCAAGACAAACTACGCCTTAGTAGTGACTATGGCTGGACGCTTGATTTACAACGCAAGCCTATTCGCACTGATAAATATAGCCAGCGATCGCAGTTTACCCAACAGTTGCGATCGCACTTACAACAAAAGCTACAAGTACCAATTTGAATTTTCGATTTTGGATTTTGGATTGTAAAAACCTTGCTAATGAGGTGTTTTCACAATCCATCTACCCTTAAACATTTTTCCAAATGGTATAAGTCACTAGTGGATAGATAATTAAAAATTAAAAATTCAAAATTAACTTTTTTGAATTTTTAATTTTTAATTCCTCCCATTGATGCATTAACTCGTTGTTTGTGCGGCTAGCATCTGCTTGAGTTTTTCCAACTCAGAAGCCCAGCGGGGATCTGGACGAATAGCGTCTGTATCACCACCGGTTGGGGTGCTTTCTCTAGGCCCGCCACCCCGACGACTCTTCTTAGATTTTTTGCCTTCTTTAGAAGGGCTAGGAGTTGGATGACTACCAGCATTACTGCTAGCTTTAGTCGGCTGTTGTTGTTGTTCCTCGTTATCCTCTCCCTTAGTACGAGGTAATGCTTTTTCTAGCTTGATGGGAGATTCTTTGAACAAGTGACCATTATACTTTTCAATAATTTGGTCTGCTTGGTCGTCATTGTTAACTGTTAGAAAACCGAAACCACGGCATTTGCCAGTTTTGCGGTCTTTAATCAGTTTAGTGGTGACAGCATCACCTTCTTCGGCAAAAACTGCTTGCAATTCTTGACGATCTATTTCTTCTTTCGGCAAATTGCCTATGTATAGGCGAACGGACATGGACTACACCTCCAGATGTTGAGTTAACACGATCAGGCAAAAAACAGTAGCTTGGCTTTGGCTTTTGATAGATGCTTTTGACCAACACTGCCGCAAACCAATTTTTTTTACTCCAAACTTTTAACTTATACAATACAGTTTTTTACCAAGATCAAGCTTGTTTAATACAAAAGCGTACACTGCGCCGATAACACCTTTATTGTAAGAATTTCTGAATTTTACAGCCTACTGCTTACGACAGGAAACGTCTTCAAGCCCTTCAAAGAATTAAACACCATTTCTTACATTATCACGGTATTTTCTACGTAGCTAGTTCAAGACACACATTTCCTACGATTGCATGTAAAGCATCGTAACATAAAATACTTTTTTTCTAAAGATTGGCATTTTGGAAACAAAAACCAGCCAGTGGCTGGTTAAATTACTGCTGTGTTGGGAGGAGAAAAGGGGATTGATTGATGCAAAGCCGAGATTAATAACTAAGCAATTTTTGCTAAGTTATGCCGGTTGCTAGAGATTATGTAAATAAATGTAACAGATTTCCAAAAAACCTGCAACTTTTCTTTACATTCCGCTTCGCGGAGTCATTGGTCATTAGTTAATGGTTCATGGTTAATGGTTAATGGTTAATAGCCATGAACCATTAACCATTAACCATGAACCATTAACCATGAACAACCAACTATTGACTAATGACTAACCCGTCAGGAGAATATACGCCCCCCAAACTTCTGCTGCAACAGCCACAACTACTGACCAAATAGGATGAGGGCTATTAATAATTTTTCCGCCTTGAGTTTGTAACGTTTGAACATCAATCCAGGGAGTTGCCCCCCGCCGCAACCACCCTTTGACTATAATTTGTCTACCAATCAAATCTTGAGCATTGACAGATTGTCCTAGCCAAGAAATGTGGTGTAATTTCACTAAACCTGTACTAGATTCGAGAATTAAATCTTGCCCAAGGTAGTTGCTAGTACCCCGACGACCTAATAACTTGCCAACAAGACGTATACTAATGCTATCGATAGGAAGAGTAGCTGGATTGGTTAACAAGTTAGGTAGACGCTCGTCAGTTTGTACAGTATCAGGTTGAATGTTTGGAAAGAAAGAATTGATCCGCAGTAAGATGCCAATGCTAAAGCCAATTAGCATACAACCTGTGACAAAGTTCCAATCATCGTAAATCCACTTGAGGTTCAACACTTTGAGTGCGTAAGCAGTTTGCCAACCTAGCCAAATTAAAACTGCAAACACAACTCCTAACAAACCACCCAAAAAAGGCGCAATTTGTAATAAAAATGATTGACGTTTGACTCGTAAAGAGTGTTGGTTTTCCAAATATAATTCTGGATCTATATGCCAATGACGGGCAATCATACACAGGCGTTTGACGCGATCGCCTATCAAAGGATGAGTATTATTAACCACAAACCACCAACGATAGGGATTAAGAATATCCCACATTAAGAATGATTCAAAGGTAGTATAGGGCGCAATACTTCCCAAACAAAGACTCTGTTTATAGCCTACCGGCATGACTATATTTAAGCTTTCCAATTGCCAGCTTGTGTGTTCTTGCTTATGCACATCATCAGCAATACCAATAGCAATTTTCAGTAAAGCGCGAACAAGCCCATTTGGATTACCAGTGACATCGACAGCAATGCGATCGCTAAAGTAAAGCCGCACTTGAGACAACCATAAACCTGTCCCCACCAGCAAACACCACACACCATAAACCAAGCTACCCATAACACCTAAAATCGAACGCCAAATAGGTTGTGATGTGTTGTCTCCCCAGTGAGAAAATTGCTGGTATAACCTGTAAACTGGAATTGTTACCAGCAGTACCAGCGACATCACCATAAAATCTCGGTTAGCAATATGCCCTAACTGACTACCATAGATTGTGGCAATTTCATCATCTCTAAGTTGTTCTAACAGCCCTCGACTAACTACAATTCGGGCATTACGGCGTAAGCTACCATAGGTCAGGGCAAGTGGTGCCGCGATTGGCATAACATACAGTTTTGGTATCTGCCAGCGGCGTTGTCGGCAATAACGTTGCAATACTCTTACTGATTCTTTACTATATCGATTCAAAACATCTTGATCTAGTTGTCTGTTACCGTAAAATTTTGTTAGCAACCTATCCAATAACCAGGGAGATAGGAACATCAAGGTCAAGAGCAAAACCAGTAGGAAGACAGTAGGATTTTGGTATAAAAGCTGTATTGGTTCGAGAAAGGGCAGCTTGACTAAAATATCATTGAATAATCCTGTTATGAATACAAACAACGCCCGAATAACCCAAAACAGGGCGATGAATGTTCCTATCTCCAATAACTTTAATAGCTTTGAGCCTCGTTTTGACAGAGGTTGCCATACCTTAGCGCGTCCTGCTTGTCGCCAGTAAATAGTTAGTGGTTGGGCTTTTTCACGATGAACAGATGCAGGAGAGTTATTAGGAGGAGGGGGAGGAGGGGGAGGAGGAGGCAAGGTAAAGCTAGCGCCGTGGGCACGTTTGCGACCTTTAGGCAACTGGTGTGGTATAGAAACAGGAGAGAAAATTCTTGTTTGTCTGTTTGTTTGGTTTATCTCTGCTGTTGTATTATCTAGTGTTTCTATACTGGTACTTTCTTCTTGATTCACCGACTCCTGAACCTCCGATTCCGGAGTAGTTGGGGGAGGCGGTGGGGAATTTTCTAAAGGGACAAGTCCAGTTAAATTAGTTGTTTCTGTTGTTGATAAAGCATGAGATGGGGCATTTTTGTTATATCTTTTTGTTAATTCTTGTAAAGAGCGTTCCGCCCATTCTTTAACTTGCGGACGCTCATTTTTTGTTAGAGTTTCACATAATGCGATCGCCTTTGCGGTTTCACCAGTGCGTGCATAAACAACAACTAACCCTATTTGGGCTTGTATGACCGCCATGCGATCGCTTATTGTTACCACAACAGCTTCTAGTATTTCTTCTGCTGTTTGGTAATCTCCTTGTTTGAGGGCGGTTAAGCCAGCCTTCAAAGATGTTTCAGAATGTGAAGGCATAGTTTCGGACTCCAATCTTATTTAATTGTCATTGGTCATTTGTCATTTGTCCTTTGTCATTAGTCATTTGTCATTTGTCTTTACTAATGACCAATGACTAATGTCATTTGTCCTTTGTCATTTGTCCTTTGTCCTTTGTCCTTTGTCATTAGTCATTTGTCTTTACTAATGACCAATGACCAATGACCAATGACCAATGACCAATGACCAATGACCAA
>JBHYDF010000233.1:0-12818 GCA_051861145.1 Nostocaceae cyanobacterium | reverse complement strand
TTCCTCTGGGTTCCCCTTTTTACCTAGAACGCGCTCCTCTTGAAGAGCAAGTTCAGAGCAGGAAGTTAATAAGCCAGGTGTTAAACAACGCATTTGTGCTTCATTGAAAGGCTTTACAGGGGACTCTCTTCAATTGCTACCTATACTGTTAGAGTTAGCCAAAGCGGGATTCATTGTAGTTCCATTTGATCCTACAGGCACATTTTTAGTAAGTGCTGCTTGCTTGCTAATTGCAAGAGTAGGACTGGAAAGTTTCTGTGCTGATTAGCTCAAATTACTTATCAACAACATAAGCTTGCAATTTTAAATATTGAAAAATTACATCTATAGGTATGAAAACAGTCATGTTCTGATAAGTTCCGCCAGTGGTACCTTCTGTCAACATACCAAGCATAGCGAATCTCATATTTTCTAAATATGACTCGGAGTAACCTTTTTCTGCTGCATTTAGGAATGGATCTCCGCAAACATCATTTCCAGTTATAAGGAGTGATCCTGAATCTCCTGGTTTTGATGGAATGATAGCAGTAAAGAAGGGGGGAAATACAGATGAGACGGGACCCAAGTCTAACATCTGACTATAGTCAATACGACCAATTTGGTGCTTAGAAGTTCCACCATACATTTGCACTAGCATCCCTGATCTCCACATAATTGGAGGTTTTGGGATGATATTTGCCCATTTAAGGGAAGGATTTATTTGAAGAGTATCAACTGGTTTAATGAGTGATACATCTAATTTTTTTGCAAGTTCTTCTTGGGGAATTGAACTGTAGAGAACGTTCCCAATTTTGATAGCTGGTTCTACTTCACAAGAATTTACCTCTGTATAGCCTTTTGTGAACCCATGACTTACGCTTAATATGCGGATATCTGAAATATCAGAGCTATTTTGAGGGATTACAAAAGTGGTGAGGGTAACAGCTTGTTCATTAGCTAGACGATTACTTTTGTTTCGACCAGCTATAATATCTCCACTTTGTACAGATAGAGTAATTGTGGGTTTTGATACTTCATCATTAAGAATATTAAGAATGTCTATAGCAACTGGATCTAAGCTGTACTTAGCGTTTCCTCCCATCCATTCCAGGAGAATAGGAACTTTTTCGCTTACTTTATCTTGAAGTGCTTTGATAGAAGATTTTACATTTATGTATTTAGGAATATTCCAAAGTCGATAATATTCATTTCTTGTTTCAACGTGAAAGACTATGATGCCAGCCAATTGATTTCTACCATCGACTACTCTTTCCGCCACTGCGATAGAACGAAATCCAGGCAGATTCTTCCAATATTTCACCATTTGTTCATAAAGTGCTGCCATAACTTCTCGTTCTCGCCAAACCTCCCATTTTAATTGAGCAGGCATATGTCTCCAAGATTCAAAAAATCTGATGGCAGATTCTTTAAACATTACTGGATCATCAACCCCATATTTTTGAAGTGTTTGTGCTAGTTTATCTCTCTCAAGCCACTCAATATAATTACTAGGTTCCCAAGAGGATTGATTATCTGTATTTTTTACTATCTTGGAGTCTTCATCAGTCTGATTATTGCTTGAAATTTTCGTTGTTTGGATAATTTGTAAAACATCAGCATCACTATAATAAGAACCATCAAGTGCATTTATAACATAATCAAAATAGCCAGATAATTCAGCTATAAGATTGTTGTAATTTCCACGGAGAAGGCTGTTGTGTTTGTTGATAACTTCAATAGTAATTAGCTTCATTATCTGGATTGCTAATGCTACTGAATTTAGAGGAGTTCCCAGAGCTAAGTAAGTTTCACGTAAACCGTTTAGACAAGAATCATCTAGTATGCTAGGGTCACTAGCCAACATAGCATAGGATATGTAACGCAATATATATTCCATATCACGTAAGCAAGCAGCTGTGCGACGACTGGTATAAGCATTACCACCAGGAGAAATTAACTCGGTTTGTTCTACAAATAAAGCATGTGCTGCATTAGCAACAATCGCAGAAGCATTGTTAGAGATATTTTAAGAATTTCAATGCGATTATTGCCATTGTCAACCCAAGTCTTCAAGGAGTCTAATTCATTGGAGTTGATATATTCGCCCTGTTGTTCAGCTTGGGCAATGATTTTAGCAAACGTGGGGAGCATACTGATTTATAAAAAAGTCCATATACCTTTAGGATACTGAGGAAATTAAGGTTTTAGCGTGACATTTAATAAACACATATGAATAGCAATTGAAATCATTATGGGAACCTTTCTGGTTCCCTAGTAGTTCTTTTAACAAAACCCGTTAAAACCATCAATAGTTGTATCTCCCTGCAAGTCAAGATAGATATCAAGTTGGCGTAGTGCATTGTTATCTTTTACCAATCACTTCTTTCGAGATTTTTTGTTCTTGTCTTTTTTTGAAACCTTTCTCTACGCTTTGTGGGATTTCAGATGTTTGTTGGTCTCCCCTCGCAAGCCTCGAACATAAGCTTTCAATCACTGCGATCGCATGGTGCATGATGCATCGCCCGACTTTATCAAACTCCGGCTCAGCTCGACTAGAGCGGAGCAAGTGGAAGGGACTAGCCGGGCGGTGGTGCAACTTGCGCCGTGCGCTCTTGCGAAGCGATTACGCCGGACTGCGTATCGCTTTTATTCTAAATCTGCAATTAAATTCTGAAGGTAGTCACGTGTTTGTGACAACGTTAGATACAAAAAATTACCATTTTTATCAAGGATTTCGTACTCATCAATAACGACATGGTTGGCATCTTCACCCCATCCCAGACCATGAATAAGCCCATTAGCACAAGCTTTGTCTCCAAGCTCAGCTAGGGATAAAAGTATATATTTATACTCTGATTTGAGTTTGCCTGTTCTAATCATCTCATCAAGTCTGGCGTATGATTCGGCGTATGATTCACTTGTGAGGGACATTTGTTTGAAATTATCGTTGGGGAATAAAAGGCGATCGCCCTAAACACTATCATCCATCCAGCCGCACTCTCCGACACGTACCAATAAACCTAAAATCAAATGTTTAAATCGCGCAAAGCCAGACGAATTTGCTCGACTCGCCTGCGGTTGACACCGAGATCCGACTCTCCCACGCGAGATGCCGAGCGCAAATGAATTACTGACTCATTGGCAGGAAAATAGAACTCTACATCATCAACAAATTTGAAGATGCGGCTTTTACTCGTAGCATGAATGTAATTAGGAGTCTCTTCTATAACTTCTGTGCGTGGAACAACGGTGAGAACTTTTAGTAATGTTTCTCTAGCTGCATTGCGGTCTACGTGATAAGCAATCGGGTCAATAGCGTGTTTGGGGTCAGCGTCTTGACTCAAAACACAGTTGTTTGAAGCTGGACAAGCAGTAAGATGACCATTATTAACTCCCAAGCCAGAAGCGACAGCCCAAGTAGCAGCAGGAAGTATTAAACTACTAATCAGGGTTAATAATATTATAAAAATTCTACTTAGGAGTCGCTGCGCGATCGCTGTTAGCAGACGGGACATTATAAATTTACTCCTACTGGTTTGAATGCACTTCCCTTATTTTCAGTCATTTTGGTTTTACGCCGCAATTCCCCCAGAATAGCCGCTCGTTGTCGATATCTAGCTGCAAGTTTGCGATCGTTGAAATCAAACCTTTTTAATGGATGCCCGGTTGGTTTTGGTTTTTTGTTACACTAATATTATGCCATGTATACACTGAAAAACCATGTTTACACGGGATAATTCGACAATCTTCATATTTGTAAACACGGGATTATGACAGCAGTTGAGGGAAGAACTGGGAACCCTGGCGTAAGGAACCCAAAGAAGAAGAACGCCACTAGCTTTAAAGTGAAGCCTGGGAAAGAACCGCGATCGCAAAAACCCCTAGCCTTTCGCCCAACGCTGACCCTTGAGGCTGAAATAGAAGCGGCGGTAGAGGCTCTTGGGGTAACGAAAACACAATGGCTCGAACAGGCTGCGATCGCTTATCTCAAACAAAATCCCCCAGAACTAACCAGGAAAGAGGGGGAGACTAAAACAAAGACAACTGCTTCCTCATGCTGCTGGGAGGCGGACAGAACCACTCAGGACAACCGGGAACCGGAGACAAGCCCCAGCTAGCCGGGACACCACAAGGGCTAAACACCAGACAACTAACGCCACAGCCTAGCGCATAAGCCAAACTTGCCCAAGTGCCAGAACCAGCACCGGAGAGCATAAGACGGGACGTTGTGCCTAGCCAGTTAGCTAAAAGTTAGGTTCAACTGGCAACCACTGCGATCGCAAAGTTTAACCCGTGTAAACATGGGAATAATTATTGTATAAGTCGTGTAAACATGGGATAATAAATTGAGTTAGTAAAAAGGAGGTGATGAAATTGACTAACTCACAAAACGGCGCTAGTGGTAACGGAAAGGGTGAACACCAGCCAAAGGAGGTCTACGAAAACCTAGATCCAGGTTTATGGGCAAAGACCGATGCGGAAACTGGTGAAAGCGAACTAATTTTCGGTTCACAACTTCCCGAAGAGATTCGGCCGGAAACGGACGATCCGGAAGACGATTCACCCAACCCATTACGTAACTAAAAGCGCGTAAAGCTCCCCAACTAGCCCTTGGGGGGCTTACCTACTAAATATTGAACCACCAAAAGCTTACCTTATTTAGCTATGAGTGACACAATCGTTTATCCCAGTTATTACCGCGTGATTCGTTGCGATCGCGGTCGATGGTTTGTCAAAAGTGCAATGCTTTGCAGCCCGAACAACGTTTCGGCGGGAATGGAGGGAACTGAGCGCTACGGCGTAAGTGCTGACACGCTTCTAGTTGAGCTTTTCAGGATTAACGGCGGTTTCTCTGGCTATTACATCGCTAACTTGCGAGACAAGCTTTACTACTACTGCGGTTCAACGCTGGACGATGTTCGTCGTCAGTTCCTGAGCCTGGGCATTGGCAGAACTGAAAACTAGACAGATGCTATTCACCAAACAACGGACAAAACTAGACTTCTAGTTCTTACGCTGGACAGATAGCCAGCCTAAGTCTTAAATGACTACGTTTTGAGGGTCATGACACCTACAGGTGCGGATCCAGCTTGTAGCTCTGTCGTTAGGGATTAAACAGGTGTATTTGGTACGCGCCAGTGTCTCTAACTCAACAAGCCCTCAAAACATTGGCGAGGAAAACATTACCCCGAAAGGGAGGACAAATGTCTAATTTTGTATTTGTTATAGATACCAACTTACAACCACTTGACCCAGTAACACCAGGACAAGCAAGACGGTTGTTAAACCAAAAGAAAGCCGCAGTATATCGGCGTTACCCTTTCACGATTGTTTTAAAATACGCAGTTCCCAACCCCAGGACACAAGCCCATCAGTTAAAAATTGACCCAGGCTCTAAGACTACCGGATTAGCAATTGTGCAGGACGGTAAAGTAATTTGGGGTGCTGAGTTGACCCACAGAGGACAACAAATCAAGAATGATTTAGAATCACGTGCTAACATTCGTCGTGGTCGGCGCAACCGAAAAACTAGGTATCGCAAACCGCGCTTTCTGAACCGCACCCGTAAAAAAGGATGGTTGCCTCCTAGCCTGCTATCGAGAGTAGAAAACATCCTGACTTGGGTTGACCGCATCCGTCGATATGTCCCGATTACTGGTATATCTCAAGAGATAGTTAAATTTGATACGCAAATGATGCAAAATCCAGAGATATCTGGGAAGGAATACCAACAAGGGGAGCTAGCTGGATACGAGATTAAAGAATACTTGCTTGAAAAATGGGGTAGAAGGTGCGTTTACTGTAATGCTGAAAACGTACGGCTTGAAGTTGAACACATTCACCCTAAATCAAAAGGTGGGAGCGATCGCTGTTGCTAACTGCTGACTATCTCCAGTTCTGGGGGAAGTTAAAGCGATCGCTTACTTTCTCCCAGAATTTCGGGGTGCGATAAGCAAGACTGCTTAACGCGAGGGAGCGTATCGCACTCTTCCAAATCGATGATAATATAGTCGTCGTTTATACTGAACCAGAATCGGTGAAATGCCCAGTGATGGTTTTTACACAGTGCCAGTCCGTTATCAATGCGATCGTCGTAGAACTGGGAGAAAGGTTTGATGTGTGACCCATCGACGATATTTTGACTTTTGGTATCAAGGATTTGCAGACCACAAAAAGCACAACGGTAATTGTAGGTGGAGACAACCAGTTTACGAAATGCACCATCCCGCACAATTACAGCTTGCTCATCCTCTAGTTCCTCTGGTTGATAGACCTTACCACCAGTGCGTTGCAGTTGTTCTTGTAACTCAGCAAAAGCATTAACTTGTAGTAGTGGCTCGATGTCAGAAGTGCGATCGCTAAACCACGAATTAATGAGTGTGTGGGTTAGTACAGTGCGATCGCTCCCCACTTTTGATGAGCTTTTACAGTAAATGTTTTTGTCGGTAGTGTAAAAATGAACGAACAAGCAAAAAATATTGCATTCAACGTCCTAAAATACCTTGCACCATATACCAACGTCACCGCAGAATACTTTGACGGCATTTTGAATCTGACATTGCCAAAAGTTGAAGAAGAAAAGAACAAAGTTGTCAAAGTTAATCTTGAGCAAGCTGCTTAATTAGTTGCCATTAGTTCCCGTTCTTTGAATAATGTGACCTGTGTAATTGTGTGATGTAAATTCAAGCCTGGTTGTATGAGAGCAACCGGGCTTTTTTGTTGACTTGGGGCTGGTGGTACGGCAAAAGCGATAAGCTCGCGCGATTACGCAGCCATGCGTATCGCTCAATCGTTTCGATGAAAGGCAAGATATAAGCCACTATATAATTAGGATGTTATGCAGCAGAAATTATGAAAATCAGAGACGGCACAATTGGCGCTAAATCAGTTTTTAAAGTTGATGGGTATAGCGCCGACGGGAGGGCAAGCCAAATTGATGATTCAAGGTGGCGATGTACAAGTCAACGATATGCTTGAAACCCGACTCCGGGCGGCGACTAGTACCGGGTGATAAAGTAACGGTGGAAGGACAGACTTCCCTCGGTCAATTTGGACAACAGTGAAGACCAAGACGCAGTAACAGTTTTGAGCGAACAAATTGAGTGAAGAATTTTTATTGGCGTGAATAACTTGTGATTAATGCTACAAATTTCTAACAAAGTTATTATTCCAGAGAGCGATATTGAAATTAGTGCAATTCGTTCTACTGGAGCGGGAGGTCAAAATGTTAACAAGGTTTCCACCGCTATCCACTTGCGCTTCGACATTGGGGCTTCGTCATTACCCGATTACTATAAAGAACGGCTTTTGAATTTGAACGACCGACGTATCACTCTTGAGGGAGTCGTCGTAATTAAAGCCCAGGAACATCGAAGTCAGGAGCAGAACCGTTCACAAGCGTTGAAACGACTTCAAGAACTCATTAAAAGTGCAGTTGCACTAAAGAAAAAACGTAAACCCACAAAACCGACTCGCAGCTCTGAGTCGAAACGCCTTGACCAAAAAAGCAAGCGCGGACAGATTAAGTCCAACAGAAGGCAGGTCACGGATTTTTGAACTTGACTATTCCGAGCTTGACATTCGAGCGTACGCCTGTTTCCTTTGAGAACTATCGCGCTTGGGATGCAATACGCATCCCCCGGGGGTAATCGCTTCGCTCCGGAGCGCAATTTTTAGGTAAAAGTCTAAACTGAATCAAAGCGGGCGTCAAAGGAGATTGACGCCCGCTTTTTGATGAATATTTTTGCTAATCGATGGATGATTGAGTTTTAGATTGATGTTGTTCGTCCGCGATTGAATCTGATAATCGTTTTGCTAAAACCAATAAATCAGAAGGCACCATTATCAAAGTAGTTGTATTATTTTCTGCACCAATTTCTGTTAACATTTGTAAACGTCGTAGTTCCAAAGCTGCTGGGTTTTTCACAATCATTTGTGAAGCTTCTGCTAGCTTGATGGAGGCTTCCTGTTCTGCGGAGGCTTTAATTAAACGAGCGCGTTTTTCTCGAATTGCTTCTGCTTCTTTCGCCATTGCTCGTTGCATGGATGTAGGAATTTCTACATCTAGAATCTCCACTCTTTCAATCACAACGCCCCAAGGTTCTGTGATTTCGTCTACAATTTCTTGAACGGTTACATTAATTTTGTCCCGATTTTGCAAAACATCATCCAAAATATTTTGACCGACAACATTACGTAAAGTCGTAAGAGCAGCTTGGTAGACAGCCATTTGATAGTTCTCTACTTGATTGATAGCTTTATCAGGTTTGATAATTCGGTAAACGATATTACACTTTCGGGTAACACCCTGAATCTTTCTTTTTGCGTTGATTAAAAAGAATAATAGCGCCAACCTCAATAAAGCTACCATTCTCAATCAGCGAAATCCGGGACAAGAGGGTTAAGGAGTGATTGCCATCACCGACAGCTTGCGACCACGCGCGTTATTTTTGACAGTTAGGTGAATAAAGAACTCTAACATCAATCCGAGGACGTAGCACCATCTCCCGCGTCCTCTTTTTTTTTATTAGCACCTCATGATAGTGCATGACATGAAAAATTGTCAATAAGTACAAATCTTACTCGCGATCGCCTGTTTGAGAGAAAGAGCGCAAATCCTCATACTTAGTCGCGCTCCTCACTCAAGGAAGCTGTACCTGATAATGGTTGTAGAGGGCGCTTGCGGTAAACTGTCGCCTAAGCGTGATGATAAATTCACTCTTTGGGCGATCGCGGATTGTGATTCATATGATAGTTTTCATTTTCGGACAGTCGATTGCCTTGAAAAGGGATAAGGTTGGTGGTTGCGCCAACAAACAATTCAAAATTCACGCATTGAAGAAGGCAGTCCCGACGCTCCTGCGTAAAGCAGTCTTGCTTTGTGTCCAATTGTTAAACTGTATCTGTTGGTTTCTCGTTGGACATTAACTCAGGTACGTTCTGAGTGTTTAGACTTTGTATTTCCTCCTGTAACGCCACAACTAGCTGCTTGAGTTGTCGTACTTGCTGTGGCTGTTGTATCCCAGCTTGAAATAAAAGTTCTATTTCTCGAGCCAGACGAGAACCTTCATCAGATCCAAACATTCCCAATGAACCCGCCAATTTGTGAGCCAGTTGTTCTGCTTGTGATCGCAGTTTTTTGCTCAATTTACCCTTTTGTAGCGCTGTTATAGCCTGCTCAATCACAGCCACACGCTCTGCTGTCTGTTTTTTTGCTCGCTTCCAAATTTCACCGAATTTATTTACAGTTTGCTTTTCCATTAAGCAATTCCACTATTAAACTATTATCTTCAACTAAAAGAATTTTCATGGCGGTTATTGATCGCGAATTACATAGTTTTTTTCAAAAAAAAAACAAAAAATATTACACTAAGTTCTTAAAATGTTTATAGTATTGCTAATTGTTTAAGTAACAATTAAGACACAATTAAATTTTAGTATCGCGAATTGGCGGACTGAGATTGACCATCCGGTTGCGTTGCTTATTCCATTGCCCCGAATCAAAAGAGCGATAAGCAAGACTGCTTAACGCTCGAGAGCGTATCGCACATCTGCCAAAATTTTGAATGGGTGCGTTTGCCCTGCATGGGTGAAGCACCCATGAGGGCGAGTGACACAATACTACAAATTTAATTCTGATAATCTCAAAGCCGTGTTGTCTGACCTACAACACATGAAACCTAAAATACTCTCTGGCACTGAAATCGATATTCTTGAAGATAACCCCGCCAAAAAGCGATCGCCCTCAACATCACCCCCTGCCCCTTATCCCCAGAGGGGACCCCACCTTCCCCTTTCCCCCTTAACCGAACTGTATTGCCCCCACATCCACAGGTGGCGATCGCCCCTCACTACTGATTGCACTGTACCCGACGGATATCAGTCAACGTTAAATACCCTTAACCCAAGCATAATACTGTTGATTGACACTCTTCTTAACATAACCTGCCAGCGCTCAATGGGGTTTAAAGGACGTTAAATACTCTTGTTGACTTTTTCTGACCAAAAAAGTCAATCAATTAGGTATGCTCGTATCAACTAAGACGGCATAAAATAACCAGGTTGCCCCATCCGTGAGAGGTTAAGATAAAGCACATGGCTGTCAACTAGTTAAAATACTCAGCAGTCAAATCTAAAACTGACGGAGAAGGTATGGATTATTTTCAGTATCATAGTGGCACAGATAAAACTTTTATTGGTGAATTTTCAGATCCTTCATCATCATCTGTTGCAAAGGGAATTTTTTGGGTTCGTACCCAAGAAAAAATTGGTAAGCCTCAAGATTCTTCATCACCATCTGTCGCTAAAGCCATACTAGCAGCAGCGAAACCACTGCTGAAAATTCGCTTCGAGACAACTCAATATGCTCCCAATCATCTTGTTACTCTACGCAATGCTGAAGATGGCTGGACGAAAGACATTTTCGGGATTTATCGGTTTGGTGGTTGGGAATTCTTTTTAGAAAAGTCAAGTTATCCTAACAATCTAGAGTTCAAATTTGTGCTTGACCAAGCTTATTGGATGAATGGCTTCAATCTAAACATATCGACCAGCACTGATGCATTTTTTACTGAAGCACAAATTCAATTTCCTTCCGTCTTGAATCGTTATAAACATGGATATGATAACTTTCACATTGACCGTACTAGAATAGGGCAAGATGGCATTCCTAATAATACTCGCGAAGATATTGAGTATGATGTAATTGTGATTGGTTCTGGTATTGGTGGTGGAATATTAGCAGATGCCTTATCCGACTCTGGTATTAAAACACTAGTACTTGAAGCTGGTGGCTTGACTTTTCCCACCCATATAACTAATCTTCCTGGAGATTGGTCGCGACTAGCCACGCACCATCAAGTGGGACATTATAATAATGAACCTGGCTCTGATTTTATCCTTGGCGTACATTTGAGTTTAGGCGGTCGCTCGAACTATTGGTCTGGGTTAATTCCGCGAATGCGCGATTGGGAATTAGAGTTTTGGCCCGCCGAGATTCGTAACTTCTTCACAACTCAAAATGGGTATAGTGATGCAGAAAAGTTAATGCGAAAAGGAAAGACATTAGGACCTTTTCAGGACAGTATCGTCACTAAGCTTTCTGCTGACTTTAGTGATTGGATTGTTGAGGATCTGCCTCACTCTCGACATCAGCCGAATATTAGCGATGCCAATATAATTGAAAATGTCTTGGAAAGTTCAACAGGGACTTTTTCTACCACTGATCTTCTCTTGACCTCGATGGCTTTCGATGGAACTGCTGGACGAGAGAATCTAACAATTAACTTAGGGCATTTAGTAACCAAAGTCGAAACTGTAGGTTCAAAAGCCACGGCTGTCGTTTGTCAGGATTTATTGGGCAATGTTACCCGAAGATATAAAGGCAAGATAATTGTTCTGGCAGCAGGTTCTTTGGAAAGTCCTAAAATTGCTCTCAATAGTAATTTGAACGATCCTAATCGCAAAATTGGAGTCGGGCTAACGGATCATCCTGCTTTCTTCTCCGCTGAATACATAATTCCTGATGGTAGTTCCTTTGGAGGACCAGATAAACACGCCAAGGTGTTTATGTCTAAGCGTGAGGCCACTATTAGCAATCATCCTTTTAATATCGAAATTCTGATTAATCCAGTTTATTGGAATCTGCGCAAACCTGATGATGACATCCGACAGGCTCCCAATACATCCCGAATCAAGCTAACCTTTGCCTTCTCTAGTTTTCTTGATAACGATAACTTTGTTCGCTCGAATGGTATAGGTCAAAAGTTATCAGTTAAAGTCAAGAGGAATCAAACTGGTGTTTCTCACTTTGGTGCTGCTCAACAAATGCGTAACGCGATCTTAAGTCAATTGGGTATTCCTTTTACGCCAAGCGAAGGAATGGGTTATGGCAATGAAGGCACTGTTCATCACGCTGGTGGAACGCTCAGAATGAGTGGAGATGGAACTGGAGTGGTAGATACTGAGCTGAAGTTTGAAAGTTATGATAACCTCTATTGTGCAGATCCATCAGTCTGGCCATTTATTCCGGCAGCTAATCCCGCTCTCACGCTGGCTGCTTTATCACAGCGTTTAGCAAAAACCATTAAAGCTAAACTTTCCTAATCGTTAAGTTGAAGGCATCACCGTGGTCGGGTAGCAGGATTATATCGCTATAACCCCGCCCCTGAAGTTATCTGTTATTAAATTATTAATAAAAACAACAACAGCGTAGCTGATGTTAAGTTTTATCACTACGCTGTTTTCACATTTTCTGATTTTTGTAGTATGTAATTACAATGTAATTAAAGAGATTGAGGTTCTTGTAAGGATGAAAGTCCAAAAAGGTATCCTCTTCTTTAGTTCTGCCAAAATCTGTTGTGGGGCTTTCATAAAGTTATCCGAATAAGGCTTGCGCCTTTATCAATTAATGCGCTCTTGGTTTTTGAGTGCTGCGCTCACACGCGGGGCGCTTGCACGAGGCGGAGCAGGTTTTTCCCAAGGGCGATCGCCCAAGATTATTGGCTCTGGTTACTGATTGCCGAAACGCTGCCGACGAATATCTGTAGGAGCCAGCAATAAGAAACACTCCGACCAGCAACGCCGGATCATTCTTCGCCAGGAATAGGATGCAACTACGTTGGTGCGTTGAGCCAGGAATAGGATGCAACTGGGACAGGATTAATTGCAACCAGCCAGCAATAAGAAATTTGAGCCAGAATTAGTATATCTCGATCTAGAAAAAGATTATACGGAAAGTTTCCATATAATAAATAGTTAGGCGCTCTAGTCGAAAGAGCGGTTTTGTTACTTGAAGCATAAATTTGCTCCCATTGCAATTTAATGCTTCCACTTTGACT
>JBHYDF010000232.1:0-12858 GCA_051861145.1 Nostocaceae cyanobacterium | reverse complement strand
TCAATTTCCTTTTCTACCACTTTTTTGTACCCATTTTATATTTCGGACGGGTCTACTGGCAAGCTGCATATACAACATTACCAATGAATGTCCAAGAAAAGTTACGACGTAATGTTAGTGGCTGAGTTTTTTGCATATACTTTTTATTTGTTTTAATTTCATTTCCCAAATGCCTTATTACTTTCTTATCAACTCGGTATTATCCATATTTTTATACCCTTCTTGGCTTCACTGTTGCCAGCATATTCCCATTGGAATTTGCCGCCACACTACTATTTACTGATGCATTTTGTAGATTGTTTTCTAAATATTTTGGCTTATATCCCGGTACAATTTGCTCAAGCAAAAATAGGATAGAATTAGCATCATTCTTAGCCGCCGCTTTACACAATGCATCCACTGTCATAGCCAAACTTTCGGGAACAATCCGACTGGCATTTTTCACAACATATAGTTTTTCGTGTTCAGTTGGTTCGTATTCTTCTCCTTCAATAAATAATTCCTCAAATAACTTTTCTCCCGGTCGCAAACCAGTAAACATAATCTCAATATCTTTGTTAACTTCGTATCCAGAAAGGCGAATTAATTCCTTGGCTAAGTCAACAATTTTCACTGGTTGACCCATATTCAGCATTAACACTTCACCACCACGACCTAGTACTGTAGCTTGTAAAACTAGTTGTACTGCTTCGGGAATAGTCATGAAATAACGACAGATTTCCGGATGAGTTACTGTTACCGGACCGCCTGCGGCAATTTGTTTTTTGAAAGTAGGAACCACGCTTCCCCGACTACCCAAAACATTGCCAAAACGTACTGCTACATAAGGCAAACCACTTTTTTGGGCTGCTTGGAGTACCAACATTTCGGCAACTCTCTTACTAGCACCCATGACATTAGTGGGATTAACTGCCTTATCTGTAGAAATCATCACGAAATTTTTAACGTTGTATTGCAGCGCCAAATCCACTAAATTTTTTGTTCCCTGCACGTTGTTAGTAATTGCTTCTGGTGAATTTAATTCCATGAGGGGAACGTGCTTATGCGCTGCGGCATGAAAAATTACATCAGGTTGATATCGCTCAAAAGCGTGTTTTAAGCGATCGCGATAACGAATATCAGCAATGAATGTATGAATACGCGGGGTGTATCGTTGTGCTTTACCATCCTCTTTGAGTACTTGAATTAATTGTTCTAATTCTTGCTGAATATTAAACACAGAGTTTTCACCGTGTCCTATTAGCATGATTTCGGCTGGGCGACACTTGCAAATTTGTCGGCAAAGTTCGCTACCAATCGATCCGCCTGCACCCGTAATTAATACTCTTTTTCCTTTGAGAAAATCGGCAACTCGTTCAATATCTGTCTGTACTGGTTCGCGTCTGAGTAAATCTTCAATTCGCACGTCTCGAATACTGTCTAAGCGCACACGCCCATTGAGAATTTCGTGTATCCCTGGTATGGTGCTAGTTTGAATTCCTGTTGCTTTGCAAATATCGACGATTTCCCGAATCACTTTTCCTGCAACTGTCGGCATTGCAATAATGACTTTATGGATTTGTAGGGATTTCACAACTTCAGGGATTTGGTAGCGATCGCCAA
This sequence comes from Nostocaceae cyanobacterium, assembly GCA_051861145.1. Taxonomy (GTDB): domain Bacteria; phylum Cyanobacteriota; class Cyanobacteriia; order Cyanobacteriales; family Nostocaceae; genus JBHYDF01. Next base: position 11,256 of record JBHYDF010000232.1, on the reverse strand, counting down.
CTACAAGAATGCCACGAATGCGCGCGTGAAATTTGCGCGGATCGTCGTCAATGAAAGCTACAGGGTGAAAACCAAGTTGAGGATTTATTTGCATTTCTTTCACTAAGGAAACTCCTGCATCCCCAGCACCAACTATTAACACACGTTCTTTCGGATTAAATGCTGCATGTTTATTACTGCTTCTTTCCAAAGCCCTAATACTGAAACGCAGCCCACCAACGAAAATACACGAAAGCAATCCGTCAATAAATGGTAGCGATCGCGGCAATTTGTCTAACCCAAAATGCGGTAGAAACTGCAAAATATCAAACAACAAAGCTTGAATAGCTACCGCAGCCGCTATCAACATAGCTATATATGTGAGTTCTTCAACACTGGCATAACGCCAGTAACGCCTATAAAACCCGAAACTCCACAATACAGATTGTTTAACTATTAAAAATAGTATTGTTGCAATTCCTAATTGGTATAAGTATGGTTCGAGAGCTAGGTCGCCATCTAATCGCAGAATCAGAGCTAATATGGGCGTAAATGAGAAAACAATAACATCCAAAATTAACAAATGTCTGTTTCTCATTTTTAACAATTCTTTCAGCAAGATATTAGTCGATTTTTGAAGAAAACAATGAGAAATAAAAAGCAAGAAATTCATTTTAAAAACCTCCAACTAGTCCGCACAAATCTTTCACTTGGCGATAAATATCCAAGTGCGGAACATAGCAACTATAAACAATTCAACTAACTAAAAAATTTTCATCATAAATTACCATTAATTAACCTATAAATGGTAATTTATAATGGCAATTTTTCTTTCTTATCAATCGAAAAATCCACTGTAATTCACTTAAAACCACAGTGCTTTTATCTAAAAATAGATGTAGAAAATGGTAATAGCACAAATATTGTGCTGGTGGTAGACGCATAGCCCGCTTCTCCTAAAGTATTTGGTATTTGTCAAATAATTTAGTTGCACTTGCGTACAACAATATTTGACATAAATCCCGCAATATTTAAAAGCTAGATAGTATTCTTTACTATGCTATTTATTTTTATTTAATCTGCAACCCCTAGTTTATGGCTTTTTGTATTTAAGCCATATTACCTTCAAACAATTTGTCAGCTATCACACCCTGCTTTGATAGCTTTGGACAATTTAAGCATTAAGAAAAATCTGATTATCAAATTTATACTTTGATGACAGTGTTTACTGGCACACCATATTTGCCCTTATTTTCTGTGTGTGTCAGCAGAATCGATTTATTGCTGCAAATAATAAAAAACATAAATAAAAATACACCTCTTTTACACCACAATTGCTTCAAAATAGTCATAGTTCAAAACTTATGACTGATTATTGCTCTAATGAGAAAAAATAATTTTCGCAATTACATAGACAGATTAAGGCAATAGCAATTAGAGCTATTCCTGAAATCAATAGTTTTAACTTTTTTCCTGTACATAAACTTTTTAGCAGTTTTTTAAATTGAATTTGTGCCAATTTGGCAGAGATTTTTAATTTTGGCTAATTTGCATACAGAACTATATACGCTTAATATTGTACAAGTAATAGTTCCAACTTAATTTCTAGATACTTTTCTCGATATTATTTTCTTTTTTACATAGTAATTTAAAAAAGGAAGAAGGAAGAAGAAAGATAGAAGTTGGACAAGCTGCGGGTCAGATTCTGACACACTACCGTTAGAATACCTCTAAAATATCTGATTTTAGAGGAGGTCTTAAACCCACTTTGGAAAAGGCAAGAATACATCTTCCTTCTTAGCTACAACTTACGCATTGACAAAAAAACGTCAAGTATGTTTCATAGGCATTGACAACATCTGTTTTGGCAACGATACGAGCAAAGTATTAGTTAGTTCCGGGTGTTAGAGGTCATTTATAAAGAAAATCTGATCCCCCCAACCCCCCGCGCTTCTTGGGGGGCTAGTAATTATTTCTCCCCCCTTTTTAAGGGGGGATTAAGGGGGGATCTAGGATGAAACTAAGGTTTAGAGGCTTAATATTTACTTTATAAATGGTCTCTTAGCAGGCTGTGGAACCTAGCTAATAGCGTCATCTCTAGTCCAGGGGTGATTGTGAGTTTTGTGTGATTCTAGCTTTAGTAAACTTATTGGAAGGAAAGTCAGCTAATTATGCACGTTTTAGAAGAAGTTGTGAAAACTCAGTAGGGTTGATTCGCTGGGCGGTATTATCCCCCCATCGACTCAACCCTACTGTTCTAGAGCGTGTTTTGAAACTACTCTTTACGCTATTAGTTGAAGTTGTGACTAAACCTTTGCTTCCAAAGATTTGAGCAACTCAGTATTGACTCCAGATTCACGAGTTAAAGCTATTTTGCCAGTGCGAGCTATTTCCTTCAGACCAAATTTTTGCAGCACCTGCACGATCGCTACCATTTTACCGGGATCGCCTACAACTTCTAGGGTGAGAGAATCTTCTGCCACGTCTACAACTCGCGCTCGGAAAATTTGGGCTATTTCGACAATTTCTGAACGAGTGCTACTAGTGGCGTTGACTTTGAGCAGCATTAATTCTCGCTCAACGCAAGGTATCTCTGTTATGTCCTGAACCTTGAGAACGTTTACTAATTTATATAGTTGCTTCGTTAATTGCTCGATAATGCGATCGTCACCAGGTACAACCATCGTAATGCGGGAAATTCCTGGCTGCTCCGCTGGTCCAACAGCAAGGCTTTCAATATTGAAGCCGCGACGAGCAAATAAACCAGAAATGCGGGACAGAACACCCGCTTCATCTTCTACAAGTACTGAAAGGGTATGTTTCATTTTTGCCAACAGAGGCTAGGGAAGCGTATAAGTATTGCCACACTAAATTGCAAGTCTAGAATCTTATTTTAACTAGAATTCGGCTAAAAATAGGGCGAGCGAGATGCCCACCGCGCAAGAATTAATAAATCTCTTGTCGGGTGCGCGTTTCGCTCGCCTTTCTAAAAGAAACACTGTATGGTCATAACAAATCCTCTGGTTGATTACAGTTAAAAATCATTTGGGGATCGAGCAAAGGTAATACTTGCACGGGATACAGTTTTAACCACTCTTGAAACGATCGCCCACCTTGTTCAATATACTTATTTAATTCTGATAAACAACGACGGCGATAAAAACCACATAACGGCTCCCATCTATGATTATTTTGAACCAAAGCAGCGATCGCATCCTCTGGTACTCTATCAAGTCCAGCGATCCATTCTTGTAAAACCTCAACCCGCAACTTGGGTAAATCGCAAGCTAGCAGTAACACCCAGTCTGTTTCCACCTGCGCCAGTCCTTGAGCAAATCCCACGAGTGGGCCGTGAGTGAGATGTAAAGAGGATGAAGGAGGGCGCAAAGGAGGGAGATTTACATCTTTGTTATTGATTGCGGGGTTTGCTTCAGTTGTTTTCTCAGTTAAAGGTACTTCTTGAATAAACTTGCAACTTGGCGGTACTATGTGCTGATATTGTTCCTGCCATGGAGTGACTACATAGACGTGATCGGTACAAGTCTGTGCAATGTGACAAACCAATTGCAACATAGGCACACCTTGAATGGGGATCAAAGCTTTATCTCGACCCATGCGTGTACTTTTACCGCCTGCAAGGATGATGGCTGTTAATTTGTTATTAGTCATTGGTCATTAGTCATTGGTCATTGGTCATTAGTCATTAGTCATTAGTTAATAATCATGAACCATTAACCATTAACTATTAACCATGAACAATTGACCATTGACTAATGACTAATGACTACCCCCTCACCTGACTCTGCTGCACTTGCTGCAACATCTGCTCTACACTCTCAGCAGCTGGTAAGCACTTTAAACCCTGGCAAACTAACCCCACGCTACCTTCCGGTAAATTTGATACTGCGGCAAACACAACACTCGGCAGATACTGGCAAACAAGCAAGTTTATCTGCTCGGTTGTAGTACGAATCAAGGTACAGTTATGATACCAATCCAAGGCAGTAAACAAACTCGGACAAGCTTGCGGAGCGCGTCCCATTATACTCCGGAACGCTTTCAAACCTTGTTCAGCCAAATCTAAATAATGCAAATTATCACTTAGCAATGCCAACCGCACAAGATTAGCGATCGCCACTCCATTTGCAGACGGTGTGGCATTATCCGCATAACTGCGCTCTCGCACAATTAAATCTTGACTTGCATCGCTAGATGCATTATAATAACCTCCTAATTCCACACTCCAAAGATATTCATCGAATTCCTCTTGGAGAGCGATCGCACTTTCTAACCAGTTTTTCTGGTCTGGACAACAAGCGTACAAATCCAGTAGTGCTTTGATGAAAAAGGCGTAATCTTCAGATTGAGCTAGTACAGTCGGTTGACCTTGATAATTTAGTCGGTGGAAACGCCCGTTTACTAATTGATTATTTAAAATGAAGTTCACCGCCGCTGTTGCTAGTTGCAAATAAGCAGGTTGTTGAAAGACTGCATACGCCCTTGCTAAACCGGAAATCATCAAGCTATTCCAGGCGACAATCATTTTTGTATCTGTCACCGCAGGAATACGACCCGGCCAGTTACCAGTTTTCGCTTCTTGGTTATTACAAGCGGGGGAGAAAGTCTCTAGTGATTCAGAAGTTGCACCGTAACGAGCAACAAACAATTTTTTTAATGCAGTTTCTACAGTCTGGCTCAGTTCCCCTGCTTGACACCTTTGTAATACATTCTTACCTTCAAAGTTGCCACTAGCGGTGATTGTAAACTTTTGTTGCAATTCTGTTAGTTCTTCGGGCGTGAGTAATTGCTCTAGTTCTCTGTAACTCCAAATGTAGAAAGCGCCTTCCTCTGGTTCAACTTCCTCAGGAGTTCTAAAACTATCTGCATCTTGAGCCGCATAGAAGTAACCTTCCGGTGCGGTCATTTCTCGCTTTAACCATTGCACAGTTAAAGTGATCGCTCTTTCAAAAGCAGGTTCCTGTACTCCCGCACTCCAAAGATTTGCCAAATACTCGACAATTTGACCATTATCGTAGAGCATCTTTTCAAAGTGCGGCACAGTCCAAGTTGGGTCAACGGTGTAGCGGTGAAAGCCTCCCCCGACATGATCATAAATGCCGCCTAATGCCAAATCTAGTCCTCGTTGGGTACAAACTTGCTTAGCGTCATATTTCGATTCCCAATTAAATCGCGTTAAACGCAATGCTAATTCTGCATAGGGAATCATCGGGAAACTATTACCGTATTGATTAGCAGTAATTATCCCCGTGCTAGTTTCCCAACCTTTTTGTAATAATTCATTATCTTCAGTTGGCGTTGGGCCTTCTGCTTGCAACACCGCAGAGGTGAGGAGTGATTCGAGAATAACTGCTTTGCGTTCCTGCAAGTCTTGTTTTTCTGTATCGTAATAACGACGAATTGCTTGTAAAACTTGCAAAAAACCAGGACGACCGTAGCGCGGTTCTACGGGGAAATAAGTACCAGCGTAAAATGGTACCAAATCCTCTGGAGAAATAAAGACATTTAAAGGCCAACCTCCTTGACCGCTCATCATCTGCAAAGCTTGCATATAGATACTGTCGAGGTCGGGCCTTTCTTCTCTGTCTACTTTGATAGGAATAAAATTGGCGTTCATGTACTCAGCGATCGCCGGATCGGAAAACGCCTCTCCTTCCATGACAGTACACCAGTGGCAACTAGAATAGCCAATAGAAAGAAAGATAGGTTTATTTTGTTCCTTTGCGATCGCAAGTGCTTCATCGCACCAAGACCACCAATCTATAGGATTTTCAGCGTGTTTGCGGAGGTAAAGACTCTTAGCTTCAGCAAGGCGATTAGTCATGATTGGACAGTTGTATTAGCCTTCTCTGCCCAGTCTAGCCCAAGAGAATTTTGGATTTTAGATTTTAGATTTTGGATTGGGTATTTGGTTAGTAGTTAGTGGTTAGTGGTTAAGAGTCAATTAAATAAGAATTTTTTAATCCACAAAAGGTAGGAGTGAATTAGCTATTGGTGCTGACATAGTAACTGAAGAGGGTGCTGCATTAGTACGAATCGTAGTATTTGGGCTAAGTCCTACAATTAGATGAAGTAAGAAGGTGATGATAGCGGCTTGAAATAATTTTTCCCTCATGACACTTTATATCTCTCTAGGTGGATGTATTTTTTATTTTTTACTGATAAAGATGTACCTCGTACTAATTTACCTGATTGGGCGAGTATATCCGGATATAAGTAAATAAATATGTGGAATTTTTTACAAAAAAATTACAAATTTCCACTAGGGAACTTTAAAAAAATATCCAATTGACTTGAAAATAGGGGCTAGCCCCTAATCCCTAACCCCTAATCCAAGCGTCCCTAGCCCCTAATCCAAGCGTCCCTAGCCCAAGCGCCCCTACTCCAATCAGCCGTTGTAGTCGATAAAATGTATGTACATTAATAACAAGCAGGCTGATGATTCCTATCGTTATTGAGCAATCGGGTCGTGGCGAACGTGCCTTTGATATCTATTCACGGCTGTTACGTGAACGTATTATTTTTTTAGGACAACCAATTGATGACAGCGTAGCTAACTTGGTTGTTGCCCAACTGCTGTTTTTAGATGCCGAAGACCCAGAGAAAGACATTTATATGTATATTAATTCTCCTGGGGGTTCAGTGACGGCAGGAATGGGCATATTTGATACCATGAAGCATATCCGCCCAGATGTATGTACTATCTGTACCGGACTAGCGGCTAGTATGGGCGCTTTTCTCCTCAGTGCTGGTAGTAAGAGTAAGCGGATGAGTCTTCCCCATTCTCGGATTATGATTCACCAACCTTTAGGCGGCGCTAGAGGACAAGCAACTGATATTGAAATTCAAGCCCGCGAAATTCTTTACCACAAGCAGCGGCTGAATAATTATTTAGCTGAACATACAGGTCAGCCCTTGGAAAAAATTGCTGTAGATACCGAAAGAGACTTTTTCATGTCTCCCGAAGAAGCCAGGGACTATGGCTTAATTGACCAAGTGATTGACCGTCACGCTGCTGGTAGTCGTCCAATGGCTGTTGTTTAGTTAGTCAAGAGTCAATTGTTCATGGTTAATGGTTAATGGTTCATAGTTCATGGTTCATGGCTATTAACTATTAACCATTAACTATTAACCATTAACTAAATTAAAATCCCGCGATTGGATCTATCGGTGCAAATGAATCTTTTGGTGTAGGTTGAGATTCTAGGTATTTGAGAAAATCACACAATTCTTCTGGATCGAGTAAATGGCGCGATCGCTTACCGTATGTTTTGATTAAATGCTCTTTTCCCTGTTCGATTGTCCAACTTAAACGCTGCATTTCCACACCGATTTTGGCAATATCATCCGACTGATCTACCGGTTCGCTTTTCTTCTTTTTCTTGGTTGTCGCTGGCTGAGTTTCTCCATCTTCTTTGGGAGTGTTATAACTGCGTTGTGGAAATGGCGTCACATTACTAGAACCCATTTCTGTTAATGGTTGATTTTCTGTCTCGTAACCAGACTTTATCCCCAAGCTTTCCACGGTCGTATCTAACGGTGGTTCTGGTTGGCTAGTCACAGCAAAACTGTGATCCAAGTCCTGACTGTAGGTATGTGTTTTGCTGTCTGAAGAAACAAATGTTGTTTGAGGAGGTATGGTTGTTTCTGTTTGCGGAACAGAATTCAATACAGCATCATAAGTTGATTCACTATCAAATCCCCTTGGGGAAATTGCTACTGAAGCTTGTGAATTATTTGCTACTGATTTTTCTGAGGTATTTGTTATTCCCAAAACCCCTAATGCTCTAACCCTAGCTTGGTCTTCTGCTTCCTCTGGTGTTTCTGCTGCTGCCATACCAGTAGCACGAGTTACACCGTCAATTTGCACGCTTGCCCTAACAATATACTTTCCATTATAAATTTCCACTAATTCGGAAATCAGACTACCTGTAGGATACAAGCTCTGGAACTGAGCCAAAATCATATTCACCACCTATTTTAAATCTGTAATATGAGGAGGTTGCTGCTATCTTTATCTTAAAAAGTAGGGAGTGAAGAGTGGGGCATTGGGCATTGGGAATTGAGCATTGGGAATTGGGAGTAGGGCATTGAAGTACTGATTTTTCTTTTGCCCGATGCCTGATGCCCAATGCCCTACTCCCTATCTTTAGTAACCAAAAGACTGTTTACCGCTTCCGTATATTGATTGTAGCATCGGCTTTTGTGAGTAAATTTTTGGCTACCGCTAGCTCATCCTCAGTAGTCTTACTGTGAATGCTATACTATTTACTCGGTTTGATATCCAGAAATATTTTCTGGAAGCATGTACTAAATCTACAATAATGAAGTAATGGTTCGTCCTCACAGCTTGTTAGGCTGCTCACCTATTTGTTACCGATTCTACATATGGAACATTTAGGTTTGTCGGCAGTTTCTCCTAGTTAAAAATCAGAGTCACATGGCGTAAAGTACCTTCAAACTAAGCAATCGAACACCTGCGGTTTTCCCTAGATCGTGCGTTTGGGCACTTCCACTGAGAGCGATCCGAACAAAGCCTCTCAATGACCCATTCCGTAATTACTTAGGAGGGATAAAATCCAGCCAAGACATGCTTTGTCTGATTGACCAAGTGAAGGCACTTAAACGAACTAGTACTCTGAGATGATGGTGTAGCGCCCTGCTTGTTAGGAAGTTCGTTTACCGCTAGTGTCTGTGGGTCGTGAGGTAATTCAGTCAAGAACCAGGTTCAACAAAGGATACTTTGCAACGGCTTTGATAACCAAAGCACGCAAGTTTCCTCAACAAAAATGATGTTTTGACCAAAGGTCGGTTCACTGCATGGAATTTTCAATCGCTACACTCCTTGCCAATTTCACTGATGATAAGTTGGTAGCTCGTAAACTTTTGGAAAAGAAACTTGGCTGTGAAGATGAAGATAGTTTACATAAACTTCACATAGCCTTGGAGGTGTTGGAAAAAATTGGTCTTTTGGCGAAAGAACGCGGTAAGTATCGCCGCGTATCAGAAGAAGGACTAATCGAAGCTAAACTCCGCTGTTCCAGCAAAGGATTTTGCTTTGCTATTCAAGATGTGGAAGGGGCTGAAGATATTTATATTCGGGAAAGCCATTTGAGTAATGCTTGGAATGGCGATCGCGTTTTGGTAAGAGTTCTCAAAGAAGGTAGTCGTCGCCGTTCACCAGAAGGTGAAGTCAAACTAATTTTAGAACGTTCTAATCACACTTTACTAGCGCGAATTAAACAAGCAGAAAGTGGTTTTCGTGCTGTACCCCTAGATGATCGCCTACTGTTTGAACTCAAGCTACAAGCAAATAACGCTAAGTTGGATCAAGCAATTGACCACCTAGCCCATGTGGAAGTTCTGCGTTACCCATTAGCTCAGTATCCTCCCCTTGGTCGCGTGGTACAAGTCCTTGGTAGTGATGCAGAAGCAGCGGCTGATATTGATTTAGTTACCTGTAAGCATGACCTTTCCCGTAATTTTCCGGATAACGTATTAGAGGCAGCCTCAAAATTGCCGAAAAGAATACTCAAAGCAGACCTCAAACCGCGATTAGATTTGCGGGAAAAATTCACCGTAGCGATATTGGGTAACAATGTTGACACAAAGGTGATAGAAAATGCTTTCAGCTTAGAAAAAACTAACGGTGGTAATTGGCAATTAGGCTTTCACATCTCGGATGTTTCCCACTACGTCCAACCAGATGAAGCATTAGATCGCGAAGCACTGAGGCGGGGTAGGACAGTGTATCTGGGAGAATTGGTATTACCAATGTTGCCATACACAGTAGCAGACCGTTGCTCTTTAGTAGTTGGAAGCGATCGCTTAACTATCTCTGTTTTAATTAGCTTCGACCCCAAATCAGGACAAGTGCTAGATTGGGAAATTCAACCTAGTGTTATTAAGGTAGATGAGCAATTAACTCAAGAGCAAGCCGAAGCAATTCTAGCGAAAAAGCCGTCTAAAAAGCAGGCATCCGAAGCAGTAGAAATGCTGCACCAACTAGAAGCATTGCGGCTGAATCTGAAACAGCAACGCCTGGATCGGGGAGCCTTGCAGTTAAATTTACCACCTAACAAAAACCCCTTCTACGATGAAGGAATTCTTGGGTGTGTGGTGGATAATGATTCTAGTGTGCGATCGCTGTTAACAGAGTTCGTCCTGTTGGTAAATCAACTGGTAGCAAACCACCTGAATGCTTTAGCTGTTCCTGCTATTTGGCGACTACAATTAGCACCCGATCCTGAAGATGTCCAAGAAATGCTGAAATTGGCAATCAATTTAGGCGTTGAACTGTCATTAGATCCAGAAATAGAAGTTCAACCCCTGGACTATCAACAATTAACGCGGGTGTTTGCAGAGTCATCCTCAGAACAAGTTTTGACTTATTTGTTGCAGGATACTCTTAAACAAGCAATGTACAGCACAAACAAAGCAGCTCACTTTGGTTTGGCACTACCAGAATATATCCATTTTACCGCCCCTTTGCGGCGTTATCCGGATTTATTAATGCAGAGAGTATTTTATAACTTACTCGAACACGGACGCGATCGCCGCAATACTCGTGTGAAAGAGCGTGTTAACCTGCGTTCTTCCACCAGTCATGGGGAGATTAACTGGAACGTCCTACCCCCCGAACTACAACAAGAACTGCAAAGCGAACTGACAAGAGTAATTACTCAAATTAATGATCGGGAAAAAGAAGTCCTAGAAGCCGAAACCGATTTAGAGGGTTTGCAAAGAGCCTCTTTAATGAAACAGCGTATCGGCGAAGTATTTAATGGTGTAATTACTGGAGTTCAATCATACGGGTTCTTTGTGGAAATTGAAGTACCCCCGAAGGAAGAAGAAGCAGGTAATAACGTACCTCTGCGGGTAGAAGGACTCGTACACGTCAGTTCTCTCAAAGATGATTGGTACGAGTATCGCGCCAGACAACAGGCACTATTTGGGCGTAAAAATCGTGCTTCCTATCGATTAGGCGATCGCGTCGCCGTGCAGGTTAAAAGTGTAGATTACTACCGCCAGCAAATTGATTTGGTCACAGTTGGAAGTGATGGACTCCCTTCTCGTGTGGATATTCACACAGGTAATGGTGATGATTCAGACATTTACTTACCCAATGATATAGATCCAGACGATTTAGAATCGTATGGAGAGGATGAATAACGAGACTGGGAGAGTAAGGAGTTAGGAGTGAAGAGTTAGGAGTGAAGAGTTAGGAGTGAAGAGTTAGGAGTGAAGAGTTAGGAGTGA
>JBHYDF010000231.1:0-13084 GCA_051861145.1 Nostocaceae cyanobacterium | reverse complement strand
ATTAACCATTAACCATTAACCATTAACCATTAACCATTAACCATTAACCATTACTGAAAATGATTAAAACTTTTGTAACAAGTATTGACTCGTTAAATTCCCTAGGATATATTAACTGGTGTGTGAGGAGCGAACCAGCAAGGGCACCGAGACGAAACACGGCCAGTCGTCGGTGCCCTTTCTGATTTTCTTAGATTTATCAGATTTTTAGTACTAGTTCTAACTTTAGATAGATGTCAATTTTGCTGCTAACTGCTACTAACTGAGTGCTGGTTGCTCTCCAAGTAACAATGTTTGAATTGCTACAGCGGCTCCGTCTTGTTCGACGCTGGGGGCTACCCATTTTGCGATCGCTTGCACTTGTGATGGTGCGTTACCCATAGCAACACCAACGCCAGCGTATTCGAGCATTTCTACATCATTAAAGTTGTCGCCAATAGTCATAACGTTTTCAGGCTGTAATCCTAGCAGTTCTTCAGCCAGATAACGCACCGCAAATCCTTTATTTACAAAAGGGTTAGTCGCTTCAAAGAAGGTAGCAACAGATTTGGTGAGATATAATTCGGCGGGAGTGTATTGAAGGCGCAAATTACCGAGTAATTTGTCAATGATATCTGTGTCGTCACACAAAGCTAAAACTTTTGTCGGTTCGTTGCTGATTAAGGCTTGACGCAAGTCACCCACAGGAATAGGGTTAATACCAGAACGTTGTGCATATATTTCAGTTTCTGTTGTTATTTCGCGGACGTAGAGTTGGTCATTGATATAAAAGTGGACAGATAAGAGCGATCGCAATTCGGGTTGTTCAAAGTAGTCCAATAGCTGGTGCGCAATTTCTCTGGAAACAGGTAAATGTTGATGGATTTTTTGCGTGGCTGGATCTTGAATCCAGGCTCCCTGATAAGCTACTAACGGTAGGGTAGAGCCAACGTCTTGATGAAAACGCAAAGCTGAACGATACATTCTACCAGTGGCGACTGCAACCTGAATTCCTTTTGCTTGCGCTGCGGCGATCGCCTGCTTTACGGGTGCGCTGATGTTGTTAGATTTTCCGGCGATGGTTCCATCTATATCTACAACCAGCAATTTAATGTCTTTTGCAGCTATAGTCATTGGTCAATAGTCAATAGTCATTGGTCAATAGTCAATAGTCATTAGTCATTAGTCATTAGTCATTAGTTAATAGTCAATAGTCATTAGTGATTGGATTTTCCCCCATTCCCAATGCCCAATGCCCAATGCCCAATGCCCAATGCCCAATGCCCAATGCCCAATGCCCACTCGCTTCGCTTAATTAAAAATTAAGAATTAAAAATTAAAAATTGAATTGATTTGATTTCATTTTTCATTTTTCATTTTTAATTCCCGAAGGGTTGCCCAATGCCTAATGCCGTTGTTAGTCACTTTAAATTCTCCTGGTGGTTAGATTAGACGATGGAAACTGCTGGCTAAAATAGGTCTATGTCCCAAACAACACCCTCAAATCAGTTGACTTCCGATTCTTCCACCACAACACGTCCCACGTTCATCTTAGTGGATGGACACTCGCTAGCATTTCGTTCTTACTTCGCCTTCGCCAAAGGACGAGATGGGGGACTGCGAACCAAGACGGGTATTCCTACAAGTGTATGTTACGGCTTTCTTAAGTCCTTGCTAGAGGTAATGGCAACCCAACAGCCACAAGCAATGGCTGTTGCTTTTGATTTAGGCTTGCCAACCTTCCGCCACGAAGCAGATGATACTTATAAAGCCGATCGCCCTGGTACGCCAGAAGATTTCATTCCTGACTTGAAAAACCTGCACGAGTTGTTGGATGGATTCAATCTTAAGATTTTAACCGCTCCTGGTTACGAGGCTGATGATGTTTTGGGAACTTTAGCACAAAAGGCGACTGCTGCTGGATATAAAGTCAAGATTCTGACAGGCGATCGCGATTTATTTCAACTCATCGACCCAGAAAAAGAAATTAGCGTTTTATACTTTAGTCCAGATGCACTAAAACGTTCTGCAACTGCTACTAATGGTATTAGCGAATTTGGACAAGAAGAAGTAAAAGAAAAACTCGGTATTTTACCCACACAAGTTGTTGATTTTAAAGCTCTTTGTGGCGATAAATCAGATAATATTCCTGGAGTGAAGGGAATAGGTGAAAAGACGGCTGTACAGCTACTTAATACTTACGGTTCCCTTGAGAAAGTTTACGCGGCTTTGTCTGAAATTAAAGGCGCTACACAGAAAAAATTAGAAGCTGGCAAAGAAGATGCCGAAAAATCTCGCTATTTAGCAGCGATAGTTTTAGATGTTCCTCTGGAAGTTGATTTAGAAGAGTGCAAATTACAAGGTTTTGATACTAGTATCCTCGTACCAATTTTAGAAAAATTAGAATTCAAAAGTTTCTTAGGAAAAATCAACCAACTTCAAGAAAAATTTGGCGGCACAATCCCAGAAACTAATGATTCCCCACTACCTATTCCAGACGCGCCAGGTTGCGTCTCTACATTCCCCACTGATGAAGGTGGAGATTTGTGGTTTTTCAGTGCTGCTGATACAGCCGCAGTTCAGGAAAAACCGCAATTGGATTCTACAATTAAACCACGCATTATTAACACAAAAGATAAGCTAACTGAGTTGGTGAATGAATTAGAAAAATTTACTAACCCAGATTTACCCGTGGCTTGGGATACTGAAACGAATGACCTAGAACCAAGGGATGCTGAGTTAGTAGGAATTGGTTGTTGTTGGGGAACAAAACCAGAAGAAGTGGCTTATATTCCCTTGGGTCATAAAATAGGGGAAAATTTAGATAAAGATTTTGCCTTACAAGCACTACGTCCAATTTTAGAAAGTGCAAATTATCCTAAAGCTTTTCAAAATGGCAAATTTGACCGCTTAGTTTTACGCTGTCAAGGAATTAATTTAGCAGGGGTAGTTTTTGACTCTATGCTGGCTAGTTATATTCTCAATCCAGATACTAGCCATAACTTGAGTGATTTATCTCTGAAATATTTGGGTTTGACGACGAAAAGTTATTTGGATTTAGTTCCCAAAGGAAAAACTATCGCTGATATAGATATTCCTACCGTAGCAGATTACTGCGGTATGGATGTTTATACCACATTCCAACTAGTAGGAAAATTGCGTGGAGAGTTAGAGCAAATTCCAGCTTTGTACAAGCTATTAGTGGAAGTGGAACAACCGTTAGAAGTTGTTTTAGCGGAGATGGAATACCAAGGAATTCGCATCAATACAGATTATTTAAAAGAACTTTCAAAACAGTTAGAAACGGATTTAGCTAAGTTTGAACAGCAAGTTTACGACATCGCCGGAGACAAATTTAATTTGGGATCTCCCAAACAATTGAGTCAAATATTGTTTGAAAAACTCAAGTTAAGTACTAAACATTCCCGGAAGATTCAAACGGGATATTCTACAGACGCGGCGACGCTGGAAAGATTGCGAGAAGTTGATGAAACAGGTATTATTGATGCCATTATCGAGTATCGGACTCTTTCTAAATTAAAGTCTACTTATGTAGATGCATTACCAGCTTTGGTACGTCCAGATACGCAACGAATACACACAGATTTTAATCAAGCGGCGACATCCACAGGAAGGTTATCTTCTTCTAATCCAAATTTACAAAATATCCCCATTCGTACTGCTTTTAGTCGGCAAATTCGGAAAGCATTTATACCAGAACCAGGCTGGTTAATGGTAGCGGCTGATTACTCGCAAATTGAGTTAAGAATTTTGGCTCATTTGAGTCAAGAACCGGTGTTAGTTGAAGCTTATCAAAAAAACGAAGATATTCACACTGTCACGGCGCGACTGATGTTTGAAAAAGAAGATATCACATCAGATGAACGCCGGGTTGCTAAAACTATTAACTTTGGCGTAATTTATGGTATGGGTTCGCTCAGGTTTTCCCGTTCAACTGGTGTAGATAAGTCCCTGGCGAACGAATTTATTAAGCGGTTTAACAAACGCTATCCCAAGGTGTTTGAATATTTGGAAGGGTTGAAAAAACAAGCTATAATTCAAGGCTATGTAGAAACAATTCTCGGTCGTCGTCGCTATTTTGAGTTTACCAGTAACAGCTTACGTCAGTTAAAAGGCAGCAATCCCGAAGATGTTGATTTGAGTAAATTAAAGAATTTGGGTAATTTTGATGCAGGGTTGTTGCGTTCCGCTGCTAATGCGCCAATTCAAGGTTCTAGTGCTGATATTATCAAAATTGCAATGGTAAGGCTACATGATATTTTGCAGAATTACCAGGCGCGGTTATTATTACAAGTTCACGATGAATTGGTGTTTGAAGTTCCTCGCCAAGAGTGGGAAGAATTACAACCGCAAATTAAGTCAGTGATGGAAAATGCGGTAGAGTTAAGTGTACCGTTGCTGGTGGATGCGCGTGCGGGTGAGAATTGGATGGAGACTAAATAATAAGCCTGGGACTATAAGTCCCAGTCTTATAGCGCAAGTCCTCTACAAGAGGACTATGATGCAGGATTTTTAACAATCATCGATGCAAAATATAAGCGATCGCAAGTCTTTTCGGTTTACTAATTTGATGGTGAAAGCCTGGGACTATAAGTCCCAGTCTTATAGCGCAAGTCCTCTTTTAGAGGACTATGATGCAGGATTTTTAACAATCATCGGTGCAAAATATAAGCGATCGCAAGTCTTTTCGGTTTACTAATTTGATGGTGAAAGCCTGGGACTATAAGTCCCAGTCTTATAGCGCAAGTCCTCTTTTAGAGGACTATGATGCAGGATTTTTAACAATCATCGGTGCAAAATATAAGCGATCGCAAATCTTTTCGGTTTACTGATTTGATGGTGAAAGTCACATTCACCTATCTAAAGAAAGATAATCTTGCTTTCTAGAAAGCGTAATCTAGGTTTGAGACGGGTTCGGGAAAGGTTGATTTCGTGAGGTGAACGATGCATCACAAAAGCTGGGAAAAAATTGAAGCTGCGATCGCTTTCTTACAGTGGTTTCGATCAAGCATACCCGACACGACTTAAGCCTAAATTCGCCCGTATCTGGCGCAACCTGATCAAATTGCCCTTAAAATTATAGTAAAGTTGCGATTCGGCAAAAGTCTTGACAGCCGACGAATTTACAACTCTAACCCAACTGAGTAAACAGACAACGCGCCAAGTGTTGAAAGTATTGCTAACTTAGGGACTCGTAACGCCCGTTCAATTCAACGATTCTAACAATCGAGCGTACGTCGGTTTCGGTCTAGTTTCTGTTTTGTTTGATTCAGTGTTACAGTTTCATTATGCAATTTCAAAACCTCGCGGCTTCATCGGTTCCTGATCCTGCTATGCCTTTGAAAACTGGAATGCTCCTCATATTAGCAGATGGGACGATTCAGGCAGGGAATGCAGCGGCTGAGGAAATGTTAGGCGTGACGATCGCACAAATTCGCGGCTGTACGTTGATTGATTGTCCTTGGCAAATTATTCACCCAGACAATCGCCCATTTTCGAGTGAACACTATCCCGCCGCGATCGCGCTAAAATCCGGGAAGCCTTCAGAAACGCTCATGGGATTCTACAAGCCTAGTGGCGAATTGCGCTGGCTGCAAGTTGAGGCGCAACCTTTGTTTCAAGATGATTCTGCCACACCCTATGCCGTCATTACCACGTTCACTGATATCACTGAATCACAGTCCACCCGCACAGTTACCAATTCTCAGCTAGAAACGATTCAACAACAACTAGCCGAACTTGAAGCAATCTATAACACAGCCTCAGTTGGACTCTGTTTTTGGGATACGAACTTGCGCTATGTGCGAATTAATCAAGCACTGGCAGAAATGAATGGGATTCCGGTTTGTGATCACATCGGACGAACGCTGGAAGAAGCGTTACCAGAAATTGGTGCAGCCCAAGCGCCAATCATTCGCCAAGTGATCGAGACTGGAGAACCTTTGCTGAATATGGAAGTGCATGGAACAACAATTGCCCAACCCGGTGTAGAGAGAGATTGGCTTGTGAGTTATATTCCCTTGAAAGCCGACACCGGGGAAATGCTTGGCGTGAATGTGATGGTGCAAGAAATTACCGAACTCAAAAAAGCACAGGCGCGATCGCAAGAAAGTGACGAGCGATTTCAAAGCTTTTTCAATGCAAATCTTTTAGGTGTGTTGTTTGGTGATGTCGAAGGTGGGATTCATGCTGCTAATGATGAATTTCTTCGCATTGTCGGCTACAGTCGCGAGGAACTGGAAGCGGGACAACTGCGATGGACAGACATCACGCCACCGGAATATTTACCTTTAGATGCGGAACGAATTGCGGAAGCTCAAATCCACGGGGTGTGTACGCCTTATGAAAAAGAATACATTCGCAAAGATGGTAGCCGAGTTTCGGTGTTGATAGGCTATAGCCTTTGCGGTGAACAGCGCACCGAGTCGGTTGTGTTTATTCTCGATTTAACGACGCTGAATCAAACCAAACTGGCGTTGCAAAACGCAGAAGAACGGCTTAAACTAGCAACACAAGCGGCACATATTGGCACGTTTGAATGGAATATTCAAACTAATGAAATGCGATGGTCAGTGGAAGAAGAAGCATTGTATGGATTGTCACCCGGCGGATTTGAGGGCAAGTATGAAAACTGGCAACAGCGAGTTCATCCCGATGATTTAGCTGAAACCTCGCTTCAGTTTCAGCGATCGGCGGCAACGGGTGAAGATTTAGATGTAGAATTTAGGATTATTCGCCCGGATGGTGCAGTGCGCTGGATTCATGCCCAAGCACAAGTATTTCCAGACGATCGCGGACAGCCATTGCGCATGATTGGTGTGAATCAAGACATCAGCGATCGCAAGCTATCGGAAATCGAACTACGCACAAATCAAGAGCGTTTGAGAATTGCACAATTAGTTGGCAAGTCGGGCACTTGGGATTGGAATTTCACTGAAGGAACGGTGTTTTGGTCAGATGAGTATTATCAATTATATGGTCTTGATCACAGCGTTCCATCAACTTATGAAAATTGGTTATCTATTGTCGTCGAAGCTGATCGCGAAGTTGCTGAACACGCTGTCCGTGAAGCCTTAGAAAAACGACAACCCACCCTCGCCTTTGAGTTTCGGATTCATCATCCCACCGGAGGTATTCGCTGGTTTGCTTCTCGCAGTCAAATTTTTTACGACACGGAAGGACTACCGATTCGAGCGATCGGGATTTCGCTAGACATTACCGACCTCAAAGAAACGGAAATGGCGCTGCGAGAAAGCGAAACCAACTTTCGCACTCTGGCTGACGCGATGCCGCAAATCTTTTGGACAGCGAAACCCAATGGCGATTTAGATTATTACAATCAGCGTTGGTATGACTACACGGGGCTGACCTTCGAGCAAACGAAAGGTTGGGGTTGGAACCCTGTGCTACATCCAGAAGATGTTCAAGCCTGTGTTGATCGCTGGAGCGAATCCATCCGCACAGGATGCGATTTTGAACTAGAGTTGCGCTTCAAACGAGCATCTGACGGCAAATATCGTTGGCATTTAGGACGGGCGTTTCCCTTGCGCGATGCAGAGGGCAATATTGTTAAATGGTTTGGGTCTTCGACGGATATTCATGATCAAAAGCAAGCGATCGCAGCTCGTGATCAAGCGATCAAACAAGAACGCATTGCCCGTGAACAAGCAGAAGCCGCGAACCGCATCAAAGATGAATTCCTTGCCGTGATTTCTCACGAATTGCGAACACCACTGAATCCGATTTTAGGATGGTCAAAGTTATTACAATCAGGCAAACTAAACAAAACACAAATAGCAACGGCATTAGACACAATTCAACGCAATGCCCAACGCCAAGCGCAATTAATCGAAGATTTGCTCGATATGTCGAGAATTTTGCGCGGAAAGCTCCAGCTAGAGCGAGAATTGGTAAATTTATCTGACGTGATTACTGCTGCAATTGACACAGTTCGGTTAGCCGCAGATGCCAAACAAATCCACATCGAAACGCATTTTTCCCAAGTCGCGATCGCGTGGGGCGATGCGACTCGGTTACAGCAAATTGTCTGGAATCTGTTATCGAACGCGGTCAAATTCACGCCTGAACAAGGACGGATTGATGTGTTTCTCGATGTGATTGATGCTCATGCTCAACTTCGCGTCACTGACACTGGAAAAGGCATTGCATCAGAATTTCTCCCGTCTGTGTTTGAGCGCTTCCAGCAAGAAGATAGTTCCACCACACGCAAATTTGGTGGGTTAGGATTAGGACTAGCGATCGTGCGTCAATTAGTTGAACTACATGGCGGAACCGTGAGCGCAAATAGTCCTGGTGAAAATCAAGGTGCAACGTTTACGGTTAAGTTACCGCTAGCAGAAACCACATCGCCTTACATAACTGAAATGCCTTTTCCGACTGCAATAGGAGATTTAAGTGGCGTTCGCGTTTTGGTGGTTGATGATGAAGTCGATTCGCTGGATTTACTGGAGTTCATTCTTCAAGAAGCTGGCGCAACCGTATTTCGAGCATCATCCGCTCAAGAAGCCTTGCAGGAGATTGCCCAACTATCACCCACCTTGATTGTTAGCGATATTGGAATGCCGGAAATGAATGGCTATACGCTAATCGAGCAAGTGCGGGCAACAACTCAAAGCTTCATTCCTGCGATCGCTTTAACGGCTTATGCAAGTGACAGTGATCAATCAACAGCTTTAAGTGTAGGCTATCAAGCCCATTTAGCAAAACCTATGGATCCAAACACGCTAATTGAAACAATTTTGACCGTGATAGAAAAGCGCTAAAGGAGGTTATATGCCCATGAAAAGGATTTTACTTTCGCTCATGCACTGAAGAAAGCTTTGGATGTTGGAATTATGAAGCTATATGCGCACACCTTTTCCATTATGTATACGATATCATGTCAAGTCCAAAAAAATCAACCCCTAAAGGAAGAGTGGGGGAGTGGGGAGTAGGGAATGGGGAGTAGTGTAAAAAGTTTATAAAAATTTACACTTTTCGGAAAATATGCTGATTTTTATAGGAAAAATTCTCAATTACTCAACGAAATTGCGTTGTTTGGGAAATTGTAAAAAACTTGTTACTCTATCTGGTAAAATAAAAACTTATGGTGGGGTAGTATTAGCAATTTTAGACTTTTGCTGAGTGAAAGTATAAATTAGCCTCACGCAAAGACGCACCAGGCGCAGAGAATAAGAGTTTGAGATAACGCTAATTTTAGAAATATCTTCCTTTGCCATGACAAATGACAAAGGACAAATGACAAAGGACTAAGAAGGAAATTGCTTTTTTAAAGCTTCCAAAGAAGACCAGCGGTTGTCAACTAGTTTGTCAGAATTATTAGTACTTGGTTGAATACCTGGACAATTGCGATCGCACAACTGGCGTTGGGGAATTTCCAGACACAAATGCTCGTATAGCCATTCACCGGGTTCAAAATATCCGTAGGGAGATAAAGTTTCGACTAAATCTTCTACGGCTATTTCCCGTTCTAGGGGTACGGCTTCTTCTTGCTCACCGGCTTCGTCTAACCAGATAATTTCGGAAGTATTAAGCACTAAGCGATGATTATAGCTTTGTAAGCAGCGGTTGCAGGTACAAGTAATAATTGTTTCTGCTTGACCGGAGACTTCCAGGTAATTGCCATGATGCTGTACGCGAATACGACCGCGAACTGGTGTTAAAGTATTCAAACCAGGCAAAAACTCTTTCACCTGAATCTCCTCTGTCCGCTCGGGCGCTTTGGTTAGCTGCGGAATGTAAATAGCGTCCATAGGAACTGTGAGACATCCTCACGAAAATCGTCTTTATTATCAGCATAAATGCCGATAATACTTTTTTAGTCTAACTTTTTTGCGATTTAGTTTTATAACTTATAAATACGGATTTCCGTAAATTTTTAATAGAGTTATGAGTTGTTAGTTGTTAGTTGTTAGTTGTTGGTTGTTGGTTATCGTCGTGTGAACCAATAACTCCTAACTCCTAACTCCTAACTCCTAACTCTTCTTGTGTTATTCCGGAAATGCCAAGCGTACAACAAGATTGCGATGTGGTTCTTTACCTCGGCTGAAGGTTTCCAAGTCGGCAAAGTCCTTGAAGAAGGTGTGGACTTGACGGCGTTCAGCCGAGCTGAGAGATTTAATTTCCACTTCTTTACCTGTTATACGCGCTTGTTGAGCAGCAGTTTCGGCTATAGCACGAATTTCCGCTTGTCTTCTGACGCGGTAGCCATTTAACTCAACGGTGTATGAGGCTTGCTGCTCATGTGTTTGGTTTAAGTTGAGAATAGAATTTGCTAAATACTGAATAGCATCTAGCACTGCACCGTCAGGACCAATAAATACACGAATTTGTTCTGGTGTCAGATTGGTTTCATCAATTGTCAACCAGTAACTATCTTGTTCTTGGGAATCTCCTTCACTAATTCCAGCTGCTTCTAACTCAGCCTCAATTTCAGTATTTATACCTGATAATTGGAGCAGCGTTTTTAACCACTGCTGCCCCCGTTGCATTGGACTGTCGGTCATCATCAACCTGTAGCCTTTTTCTTAGAACTTTTTGGCTCAAATGGCAGTGTTTTTTGTTGTGCGTCCGCCTCTTTCTCTTGGGATTCTACAATTTTTTGTAGTTCCTCTGGCAGGGGTTCACGAGATAGAATATAGGTTTGCAAAGTTTGGAAAATATTACCAATCACCATATACATCAGCACCCCAGCCGGTAGAGGGAAGAACAAAAACATCCCAGAGAAAATTACGGGAGTGATTTTGTTGACTGTATCCTGCTGTGGATTCCCACCACTAGAGTTTTGCCCGGAAAGTATTTGGCTGATGTAGAGGGTAATACCAAACAATATCACCATTGACACAATATCCCAATGGACTGTGCCATCAGGATCTATTGCACCGACTCTACCCAAAGCATCAATGAACAAAAATCCTTGATCCGCAGCCAATCCGGGAATTGTTCCTTGAATAGTTACATCTCCTGGCTGTAAGGCTTCTATATTGCCTTCAGCATCAATTTTAATCCGTTCTTCCCCTTTAGTAATTTTCCATTGAGGAATTAACTTACTATCTGGGTGTTCTGTCAATACCGCCTGAAATGGTTTACCTTCCAGAGTCTGGTATTGAATCTTAGTTTGTTCTCCTACCGCTAATTTATTACCGCTAGGAACGATGGCTGCCACCTTAATATGTTCGCCATTAGCAACATAGATGTTTTGGGGAGGAGTAGTAAAGGCTTGGGGTTGAATTCGTTCAATTTGTTCGGCGGGAAAAATTTGCAGGTTGACGGTGTAGTTAACGCCTGCAAAAGGTGAACCCCGCAATGTAGCAAATAGCGCTAATAAAACTGGCATTTGCAACAATAATGGCAAACATCCGGCAAGGGGGTTGCCAAATTCTTTCTGGACGTTAAGCATTTCCTCCTGCTGCTTTTGCGGATCGTCCTTATATCGTTCTTTAATTTCTTGCATCCGCTTTTGCATTAAAGGTTGGACAATTCGCATCCGTCGCATGTTACGAATTGAGCCTGCACTTAGAGGATAAAGCGCAAACCGAATTATTAACGTCAAAGCAACGATCGCCAATCCATAGCTTGGTACTATGCTGTAGAACAAGTCTATGATTGGCAACATTACGTTGTTCGAGAGGAACCCGATACCAAAATCCATTATTCTGAATTCAACCTGAGGTAATGTAAATTAACTACCAATTTTAGATTTGGGAGTGGTTAATAGTTAATGGTTAATAGTTAATAGCCATGAACTATGAACCATTAACCATGAACAACAATCCAAAATCCAAAATGGGCTTAACTGAATCTAATGTATCTAAATCAGGATGAGGATGCGACTTTAGCACCGTTACGGATAGCCGCACGTTCAAGAGGACAAGGGATAAGGGAGTGCAGAAAAATTAAAAATTAAAAAATTTTTAATTTTTAATTGATTTGTCTCCTTGTCCTCTTCCTGTAAAAGTTTACTTGTTAACAGTACTACTAAAACCAGGACTTTTCGCGGCAGCTTTCTCACTGATGTAATCATAAATTTCCCGAAACTTGGGAACAGCCCGTAGTTCCAGACGACTACCATCTCTGAGGGTTACTACCATGTCTCCCCATAAACCAATTCCACGGGGAACTTTGACAATTTTGACAATTTCTGAGTAAATCACGTCGCTGCGATCGCGTCCTCTCCAACCCCCCGTTACAGAAATTCGGCGATCGGTGATGCGGTAACGCAGCCACAATGCTCTGACAATTGCCCCAACTGTCAATGGTAAACCGACAACAGTCAACCCAATTAGTATGTTTATTATCAAATCCCCTATATGAGGGCCGCCTTCAAAATAAACTTCTTCACGAATGCCCATTTAATACCTCAGCTTGTGCCAACAACTGCTCTAATTCTTGCAGAAATTGTTGGGTTGCGCACTTAGATTCTGCTGCGGTTGGTTTCACAACCACCACTAACCGCCATCCTGGTGAGATTTTGGGCAATAGTTGATGCAAAGCTGCTGCTATTTGCCGCTTCAGGCGGTTGCGAACTACCGCCCGTTTGCTAACTTTGGTACTGATAGAGATACCAATTTTAGCTGGAATATCTGTTGAACTTTTTGGTGATAAAGTATGCTCGGCAGTATCCATAGAAGGCTGTACAGAAAATGGTGGTTTCAAGGCTCTCAATGTCATATGAGAACCATGACGACGAACGCCTTCTTTGAAAACTGCCTGGAAATCTTTTCGGGACTTGAGCCGATTCGGTTTGGGCAAAGCCACAGCCGCTGCTTTTACTTCCCCTATCTTAAACGCTCAGGCGATAACGCCCTTTTCTCCTCCTCGCTCTAATCACGTTTCTACCATCTGGTGTCCGCATTCTGGCACGAAAACCAGAAGTTCTTTTTCTCTTGCGGTTGGTTCCCTCTAGCGTTCTTCGCATACTTTTATCCTCTTACTGCGATTTTTAATAAAAAGTCACAATCTAAAATTTTATCATATTAAATGTAAAAAGCTAAAAAAATGGGACTTGGGCAATAGTCATTAGTCATTAGTCATTAGTCATTAGTCATTAGTCATTAGTCATTAG
>JBHYDF010000230.1:0-13111 GCA_051861145.1 Nostocaceae cyanobacterium | reverse complement strand
ACCAATGACCAATGACCAATGACCAATGACCAATGACCAATGACCAATGACTAATTAAGGAGGATTACTTCGTGGAGTGGCGAATACAGTCTATTCGCGGCGCAACAACCGTCTCGGAAAATACAGTTGAATCAATGCAAGAAGCAGTGATGGAACTGCTTAATGAACTAGAACAACGGAATCAACTGCATCCATCAAATATTATAAGCGTGACTTTTAGCGTGACACGTGATCTGGATGCAATTTTTCCGGCTGCGATCGCGCGTCAGCGTCCTGAGTGGGATAGTGTCGCCATGTTGGATGTACAGCAAATGCACGTTGAGGGTAGTTTAGAACGCTGCATCCGATTTTTAGTCCACGCCTATCTCCCAACCTCCGCTCCAATTTACCATACCTATTTGCGTCGTGCTGCGAACTTGCGTCCCGACTGGAGTTTTCCCAAAAAGCTACAACCATCACAGTCAAGAGTGGTTAGTGGTTAATGGTTAATAGTTAATGGTTAATAGTTAATGGTTAATAGTTAATGGTTAATAGCCATGAACTATGAACCATTAACCATTAACTCCGTGCCTTCTATTCCTCTGGCTTTTTATGATGAAAACGTATTCCTAAAAAAATGTCGTAAACAAAATCAAAAAAGTCTTTTTTTTGCAGTAATCCTAAAGATTGATGACATTCTTTTTCATCTAACAACGGTTTCATGAGATAGTAAGTAGGTTGATAATTGTACCAGGGAATAGAAGGCCACAAATGGTGAATTAAGTGGTAATTCTGTCCAAGAATGAGAAGATTGAGAATTGGATTAGCATAGACGCGAGCATTTTTCCAGCGATCGCGCTCAACAAAGGGACGATGAGGTAAGTAATCAAAAAATAATCCCAGTGTTAACCCAACTATGCCAGAGGGTACGAACCAAAAATTGAGAATATACCCCAAAAAGTGGAATTGAATTGAAATACAAACAATCGCCACCACAACTAAACGGCTGAGAAACCATTCCAGTAGCTCATATTTCCGCCAGAGACGGCGTTTAAAGAAAAATACTTCATGGTAGAAAAAACGTACAGCAATTAGCCACAAGGGCCCACCTGTAGAAACAAAATGATCTGGGTCATTTTTCGGATCGTTTACATGGGCGTGATGCTGCAAATGCACCCGTGTAAACACCGGAAAGGCAAAAGCTAACATCAAAGCACTACCATGCCCCAACATTGCATTAATCACCTTGTTGCGATGGGCAGATTGGTGACAAGCATCGTGAATTACCGTACCTGAAATATGCAAAGCAATAATATTCATCACAAAGCATATCCACTGCGGCCATTGCCAAACCCAGTAACCAAGGCAAGAGAAGAAAACTATTGCCATAGCCGCTAAAAACATTAGCAGCGTTGGATTAAAATCACCGGGAGGTGCTAATAATTCTTTTGGGGGGATTGTCAGTGGCTTTGGTGCCTCCGACACAAGCATCGCGAACTCCTTATATATCAAAATAATTGCGCTTGTTAGTTGTGAGGGTGTAGTAAACGCATAATACCGCCAGAGGGCAGCTTTAAGCGAGAGTAGCAGCTTCCCTAATGATGAGAAAATCCCTGTAGACTACTTTTAAGTCTTGACAATGGGGAGTAGGGAACGCTCTCCCCGTGATGAAAAATTAAAAATTAAAAATTAAAAATTGGACTGAATAAATTTTTAATTTTACATTTTTCATTTTTAATTCCGAAGGTAGGGAGTAGGGAGTGGGGAGTGGGGAAAGAACTTGGGTTTCTCCACTGAATTGACGATGGTGTAAAATTGACAACACTGATTTTGATGACATTCTTATTCTTATTGATAAAATCCGCCCTGAAAAATAATAATATTTTGAAGTTTTGTATAGCAAGAATGTTACAACTGGTGTTGCTCAAAACCGTGTAGTCTAGGCTTGATTACATTTACCTATACGAAACGGAACTATGATTCCAGAGGATACTCTAAGCTTTTGCTAATTGGTAAGGTATTCGAGATATTCTGATGGGGTGATGGAAAGATGGAAGAAATTTTCTCCCAGTCTCCCACCTCCCAATACCGTTCGGTTAAGGGGGCAAGGGCAAGGGGTAAAGGAGTAAAAACAAGCATTTTCCCCTTTTTCCTTTCACCTTTAACCTTTAACCGAACCGTATTGTCTCACCTCCCTGCGGGCAAAGATCCACAAAATAAAATCACTGAGTCAGCAGCGACAGACAAAATGATGCGCCCTAATTTACGATAATTCCCACAGTAGCTCCTAGATTTAGCCTCTATGCAATTAAAAGATTCTGTACGCCGAACAAAAATAGTCGCCACGATTGGCCCTGCCACTAGTAGCCCGGAAATGCTTAAAGCTATTATTGAAGCTGGTGCAACGACCCTGCGACTGAACTTTTCCCACGGTAGCCATGCCGACCATCAGCGCAATATTCGCTTAATTCGGCAAACAGCTTTTGAATTAAATCAACCCGTAGGTATTCTCCAAGACTTACAAGGACCGAAAATTCGCTTGGGGAAATTTGAAAATGGGTCGATAGTGGTGGCAAAAGGCGATCGCTTTACCTTGACGAATCGTCCAGTTGTAGGTACGCAAGATATTAGCTGTGTCACCTATGATTATTTGGCAGAAGAAGTTCCGGTAGGGGCAAGAATTCTCCTCGATGATGGACGAGTAGAAATGGTTGTAGAGGAAATTAACCGGGAAAAAGGCGATTTACATTGTCGCGTCACCGTTGGTGGAACTCTTTCTAATAACAAAGGCGTAAACTTTCCCGGAGTTTACCTTTCTGTGAAAGCAATGACCGACAAAGACCGCGAGGATCTGATGTTTGGTCTAGATCAGGGTGTTGACTGGATAGCGCTGTCCTTTGTTCGTAACCCGCAGGACGTTATGGAAATTAAAGAACTAATTTCCAGCACAGGTAAGCAAGTACCAGTGATTGCCAAAATTGAAAAGCACGAAGCCATTGAACAAATGGAAGCAATTCTGGCTTTATGTGACGGTGTAATGGTTGCTAGAGGTGATTTGGGCGTAGAATTGCCAGCGGAAGATGTCCCCGTCCTGCAAAAACGCTTGATTGCTACTGCTAATCGTTTGGGAATTCCCATTATCACCGCTACTCAGATGTTAGACAGCATGGTGAGTAATCCCCGTCCCACCCGTGCCGAAGTGTCGGATGTGGCAAATGCGATTTTGGATGGTACGGATGCGGTGATGCTTTCTAATGAAACTGCTGTCGGTAAGCATCCAGTAGAAGCAGTAGCGACAATGGCACGCATCGCCGAACGTATAGAACAGGAAGTAGGATTAAATAATCAAACCATTCAGGCGAGAGATACCAAACGTTCCATTCCCAACGCCATTAGCCAAGCGGTAGGACAAATTGCCGAACAGTTGGGAGCAGCAGCAATTATGAGCCTAACACAAACCGGAGCGACCGCCCGCAACGTCTCCAAATTCCGTCCCCCTACACCGATTTTGGCTGTAACACCTCATGTGAATGTAGCAAGACAATTGCAACTGGTATGGGGAGTCAAACCATTATTAGTTTTAGGATTACCTTCCACTGGTCAAACCTTCCAAGCGGCTATTAACGTTGCCTTAGAAAATAATTTTGTCAGCGAGGGAGATTTGGTGGTAATGACCGCCGGTACACTCCAAGGCGTTTCCGGTTCAACAGATTTGATTAAAGTAGAAGTTGTAACAGCCGTACTTGGTCAGGGAATTGGACTCGGACAAGGTTCCGTTAGCGGTCGCGCCAGAGTAGCTTATACTGGCATGGAGACAAGTAGCTTTAATCCTGGTGATATTTTGGTCGCACCCCGCACTAGCGCTGATTTTGTAGAAGCTATTCGTAAAGCTGCCGGTATTATTACTGAAGACGAAAGTCTCACCAGTCACGCCGCAGTCATTGGTTTACGTCTCGGCGTACCGGTGATAGTTGGTGTCAAGAAGGCAACGCAAGTAATTAGAGATGGAGCAATTCTGACAATGGATATGCAACGCGGCTTAATTTACTCTGGGGCGGTGGGAACACCGTAGGAACGGGCATTGGGCATTGGGCATTGGGCATTGGGCATTGGGAATTGGGAATTGGGAATTGGGAATTGGGAATGGGGAATTGAAGTATTGATTTTTCCCTTGCCCGATGCCCGATGCCCGATGCCCATTGCCCGATGCCCGATGCCCGATGCCCGATGCCCGATGCCCGATGCCCATTGCCCCTTGCCCGATGCCCGATGCCCGATGCCCGATGCCCATTGCCCATTGCCCATTGCCCATTGCCCTACTCCCTACTCCCCACTCCCCACTCCCTTTAAAGAAATTGCTTTAATACTTCCACCGTCGCCAGTCCAGTTTTTTCCCAACTGAATTGATTTGCTCTTTTGATACCTGCGGCGGAAAGGCGATCGCTCAATTGCAAATCAGTAGCAATTTTATCCATAGACTCTGTAATTTCACTAGTATTGTCAGGATTAATCAGAATAGCGGCATCACCTGCAACTTCTGGTAAAGAAGAGATATTGGAGGTGATGACGGGAGTACCGCAAGCCATTGCTTCTAGGACTGGGAAACCAAAACCTTCCCAGAGACTAGGAAAAACGAGAGCGATCGCCTCACTAATTATTTTTGGCAATTCGCTATAAGGAACGTAATCCAGAAATTTCACTTGCTTGCTGACACCGAGTTCCTCAACTTGGGTTTGCAACAAGGGTGTATAACGTTTATCTGTTGGTCCGGCTAACCACAATTCGTAATTATGATAACTCCGTAGTGCTGCAAAAGCAGAAATTAGTCTATGTAGATTCTTATGGGGATCATGTCTCCCGACATATAGAAAATAACGCAAACCTCTTGTGGGGCGGGCATATTGCCCGCCAACTCCTTTAAAATGATTGACATTATGCGCCAGCGGAATTGGTGTAATTTTGCTAGTCGGAATTTGGTAAAAATCAGTAATATCCCTAGCAGTAGCTTGAGAATTACAGATAATGTGTTGTGCTTGAACTAAGACTTGGGGAATGTAGTAACGATGGTAGGGTGTTAAAGGTGAAAACCGTTTAGGAAAGCGTAGAGGAATAACATCATGAACCATGACGACGAAACGACATTTAGAATAGAGGGGCGCTTCTGGGAGAGGGGAAAATAAAAGTTGAGATTTTAGCTTTTTATAGATTTGTGGTATTTGAAATTGTGTCCATATCAGGCGGCTAAAATGTCCTTTTGTACCTTGAGCGGGAGTAAGATTATTTGGAATAGAGTAGCAGTTGAATTCTGGGTAATTTTGGGCAGTTAATAGAGTAGGGTTAAGGAATTTTAAATTAGGTAAAAGGTTTTGGGCATAATTGCTAATACCTGTAGGTTGGGAAAAGACTATTGATAAATTAAATAATAATTTGCTCATTTATAGCTTATTAAGGTTTAAAATTTAAACGCAAAGGTACGCAGAGGTAAACGCAGAGGGACGCAGAGTTTTACACGTTGTACTAAACTTCTTGATGTTTCTCTCTGCGCCTGGTGCGGCTCTGCGTGAGACAAAAAAATTACTTATGCAATAAGTCTACTAGGTGAATATTTTTTTATAATTGAGTTGGCAATAAAGAAATACACCATAAAATTTTCCCAATGCTATTTGAGGTTTGATAAACGTCAAAATGAAGGCATAAAAAATCAGTTTAGTTAATCTTAAATTGAAAACCAGATTGTTTGTATATCTATCTAAAGTTAATAAATAACTATAGGTGCTATGCTGAATTTTTCTGAAAATATATTTATTAGTAATAGAAGAAGGTTGATGCATGACACCAAATTGCTTAGTAATTGCAATTAAATGTCCTTGCTGGGCATAACGATAACAAAAATCGAAATCTTCATAATAGAGAAAATAAGCTTGGTCAAATAAAGGATATTCATGAAAATTGCGAAGGTTAATTATCAAGCTACAGCCAGAAACCCAATCACAAGCTACATATTCGGTATCTGTATTTGTTAAAAAATCTTCTGCCAAAATTGACCCAGTTTTCGGTATAAAGCGACCACCTGCAAACCAAATTTTACCTGCGGGAGTGTGAATAATTGTACCGAGAATAGAAATTTTGGGGTGTAATTCAAAAAATGGGTTAACTTTTTCTAAAGTATTTTCTAATAAAAAAGCATCTGGATTGATTATCCAGATAATCGCCTGCGGATCTTCAGCATAAATAAATTTGAGACCAAGATTACATGCACTACCAAAACCTAAATTATTGGTAGCGTTGAAAATGAGTACAGTTTCTGTTTTTAGTTCATAAATAGAATTGTCTTCAGGTGAATTATTGATGATGACTGTTTTGTACTCAATATTTTTGCTATCAGGTAAAGAACTGAGTAATTTGGCGACAAGTTTTGTTGAATAATAATTGACTGTTAATAAATAAATCACGTCTAATGTGAATTAGTCGAATTCGTAGTATTTAAACGTACCAGACAATAGATTTATGACAAAAATCCAGTTTTACGGTAATAACAACCACAGATGGACACAGATAACTTAACTCATCTGTGTCCATCTGTGTCCATCTGTGGTTAATTTCCACCCACTTGATAATTGCCATAATTTTAATTCATATGGCTGCGTAAATCACGTCAATTCAATTTGACAATCATCACCAATCATAAATCGTAAAGCTTTAGGACGGCGGGGGGCAACTGTCAATTGCGCCCTTTGCCCAATCACGCTATCAATAATGCGTTGATAAATTCCAACTATTTTAGCACCTTCTAAAACTACACTATGTTCTATATCAGTATCGATAAGTGTGGTATTTTCAGCGATACTTGTGTAAGGACCGATAAAGCAGTTTTCTAAATAACAATTTCTACCAATTACTACTGGGCCACGAATCGTGCTGTTAATTAATTTAGATCCAGCACCAATTTGAACTCGCCCAATTACATGACTTGGGGCATCTATTTCCCCTAAAATATCTGTGGTCAAGTAAGTATCAAGAATCAAGCGATTAGCTTCTAGTAAATCATCTTTTTTACCAGTATCTAGCCACCAGCCATCCAGTTGACAGGCTAAAACTTGTTTTTGCTTATCAATTAGGCATTGGATCGCATCAGTGATTTCTAATTCGCCTCGCGCCGAAGGTTGGATGCAAGCGATCGCATCATGAATAATATCAGAAAAGAAATAAACCCCGACCAATGCTAAATTTGACGGAGGAACTTTGGGTTTTTCGATTAACTGTAGTACTCGCCCTGTTTCATCTACCTTAGCGACACCAAAGGCGCTAGGATTGGTAACTTGACGCAGGAGAATTAGGGCGTCTTGCTGTTGATTGGTAAATTTTTTGAGAAAGTAACTTAAGTCGCCTTGTTGAATTAAGTTATCGCCCAAATACATGACAAAAGGCGAATTTTCTAAAAAGGGACGGGCTACTTTAACAGCGTGGGCTAGTCCTGCTGGTTCTTCTTGCAAAATATAAGTGATTTTTGCTCCAAAGCGATCGCCATCTCCTGTTTTGGCTTGAACTTCCCCTCCGGTTTCCGGGCTGATGATAATGCCAATATCAGTAATTCCTGCGGCAACCATTTCCTCAATGCCGTACCACAAAATAGGTTTATTGGCAACAGGCACGAGTTGTTTAGCCCCAGTGTAGGTGAGGGGGCGCAAACGAGTGCCTTTACCGCCAGAAAGAATAAGTGCTTTCATAGGTATTGGTTAGTCGTTAATGGTTCATGGTTCATGGTTAATGGTTAATGGTTCATGGTTCATGGTGAGCCAGCGCGGTGAGACCAGTCCCCGTCTTGGCGGTTCCCGTCACGATGGGGAACTGGCGAACCCGGAGGGTCTTGGGGGTCTCCCCCATGAGCGACTGGCGAACCCGGAGGGTTCATGGTTTTGTTATATTAACTATTAACCATTAACTATTAACCATTAACCATTAACTCCTGAAGCATTTTCCTTAATCTCTGTCGCCAGTGGGGCGCATGAGTTCCTAGAACCTCCGCTATTTTGGCACAAGCAAGCACAGAATAGCTAGGGCGGCGGGCTGGTGTGGGATACTCGGAGGTAGTAATGGGAATTATTCGCTGCACTTTTAGGGGTAAGTCTAGCAGTTGGGCTTCTTCAAAAATGGTAACGGCAAAGTCATACCAACTAGCAACGCCACTGTTAGTGTAGTGATAGGTTCCAGCAATTTCTGAACTCAACTGGGGGATTAACTGGGCGATGGTTTCTGCTATATCTCTCGCCCAAGTGGGACTACCAATTTGATCCGCGACGACGCGAATTTCTTCTCGTTCTTTTCCTAGTCGTAGCATGGTTTTGACAAAGTTGCTTTTGCCAAAAGTCCCATAAACCCAGGCGGTACGAAGAATCAGGTGATGGCTGCAAGTCTTTTGAATAGCCTCTTCTCCCGCTAGTTTAGTCTTCCCGTAGACACTCAAGGGGTTAGTCGCGTCTGTTTCTTGATAAGGACGACAGCTATTGCCATCAAAAACGTAATCGGTAGATATATGAATTAAAAAAGCTCCCTTTTTTTCTGCTTCTTCTGCCAGAATCAAAGGTGCTGTGGCGTTAATGGTTTGTGCTAGTTCGATTTCACTTTCGGCTTTGTCAACAGCGGTATAAGCAGCAGCGTTGATGATAATTTGGGGCTGGTTTTCCCTAATCACGTTGCGGAGAGTGTCAGGTTCGCTGAGTTCTATAGTAGGACGCGCAACTGCAATGATATTTCCATAGGATGCAAGGCTTTGTTGCAATTCTTTACCTACTTGACCGTTACAGCCGATTAGCAAAATCAATTTACTCATTCTATCAACAGTAAATCTAGCGATCGCGAACTTGGTAATTTGCTGCCAACGTAGGTCTAAACCACATCAACAGTTTCTACAAAACCATAACATCACATCGGCGTTTTTTTAAACAAACTTGAAAAAGCTAGTAATTTCTGCCAAATCGGCTGATATCTTGCACCAATTGCAACAGCAAAGGAGGCGGAGCCTCCAAAACCTCGTTACCAGGTTGAACCTGGTAACGAGAATTAGAGCCTCTGGCTCTTGTTGAGAATGCTGCAAGATATCAGTTCTTACCGAATAAAAAAATTCTATTTTATCTCCACATTTTTTCTTTTTTAAGAGGTTTTGTAGATGCACGTATGAGGGGGATTTGTGAAGAAAATAGCGATCGCTTTAAATTGTAACTATCATTGTTACATTCTTTTTTTCTTCCCTCTAAAGGTAGATTTAAAACTTGTTACATATTTTTTTCTAATTATTCTGATACAATAGCGCCCGTGTGTTCCCCTTTAATATTTGGTTTAGATTCAGCCCTAGAAATCGCTATTTCTATGGCTCTATTCTTCATGGCATAGGGAATACCAGATAAGCAAATCTTATCGGCACAAAACTTCTAACCTTACCTATGTCCCTAAATTTATTTGACGCGGCTAGCTATCGTAGTCTTAATTCTGACTTACAAAGTTTCAGTGATGAACAAGCATGGTCTCATTTTCAGGAATATGGTCTCAAAGAGGGCCGCGAATTTTCTCCATTTGTGGATCTGAATTTTTATCGTGCTAGCAATAGTGACTTGGCTAGTTTCAGCAATCAAGAACTTTATAGCCATTTATGTGAGTATGGTGTAGCTGAAGGACGGCGATTTTCTCCTTTTTTCGACCTGAATTTTTATCACAACCAAAATAGTGATTTAGCTAGTTTCAATAATGAGCAACTATTTGAGCATTTGCGAAATCATGGAATTGCTGAAGGTCGTCAATTTTCACAATTTGTCAATATCAATTATTATTTAGCGGCTAATCCGGATGTGGCTGAAGCTACGGTTAACAACAGATTAACTGCATTTAGTCAATTAAAGGAAGGAGTGAATCAAGGACGCAGTTTTTCAGATGCTTTTGATGCCAATTACTATCGCAATACGCATCCGGAATTAGCTTCGCTAAGTAATAAGCAACTGCTAGAGAACTTTGAACTTTTTGGTTTAAATGGAGGTCAAGCATCAGCAGAGTATTTTGATGTCAAATATTATCTATCAAATAACTCTGACTTAGCCAATTTTAGTTACTCACAAGCATACGAACACTATGTCACGTATGGTTTACGTGAAGGTCGTATTACTAGCCCTATTATCAACAGTGACTATGCTGGTAATACACTAGAAACGGCTCGAAAAATTGCTCCAGATTATCATCCGGTGACATTTAAAGACTCCGTTATAAGTCCTGACATCAATGATTTCTATTCCTTTAATGTCGGTTCTGAAAACAAAAACTTCAACCTTGAATTAAAAGGTTTGAGTGCAGATGCAGACGTGGAGTTGCTTAATAGTAGTGGGGAAGTAATTACCCGTGCAGCAACCACAGGTATAGCGAATGAATCATTAAGTGCCAACATCCAATCTGGAACCTATTACATTCGGGTTTACCAAGGAACTGGCGGCGGCGATACTAATTACAGTATGACCATTAGTACCACACCCGCGCCTGCTACACTAGTATCTGCTGGTTCTGATTCTGCAACACCCACTTCTACAACACCCACGCCTGCGACATCTGAATCTTCTCCTACACCTCAAACAGCGAGTAATCCTTTTATCGATAAAGTTTTAGAATTGACTAATTCCTACCGTTTACAAGCTGGTTTGCAAGCATTGCGGTTGAATATTCAGTTAAGTAATGCTGCTTATTCTCATAGCGAAGATATGGCACAGCGTGATTATTTTGATCATAAAGGATCAGACGGTTCCTACGCAGGCGATCGCGCCACAAAAGCAGGCTATCAATATTCCTATCTTGGGGAAAATATTGCCGCAGGCTACACTACACCTGAAGAAGTTGTACAAGCATGGATGAACAGTGAAGGACATCGCGCTAACATTCTTAATCCCAATTTTCAAGAAATTGGTATTGGTTACTATTACCTAGAGAATGACACAGGTAATGTGAATATGTACGATTACTGGACACAAAATTTCGGTACTGGAAATAGTTAATGGTTAATGGTTAATGGTTAATAGTTAATAGTTAATAGTTAATGGTTAATAGTTAATGGTTAAGGTTCTTCCGTAGGTGTTATGCTAAAGTTTAAACTCAAATTAGGGATTTGCCTTTAAAATCAAGGGTTTCAGGCAGTTACAACCAAGATTTTCTCCCAAAAGCTAAAACGTCAAGATTAAAAGCTGTCTTTTTTGACCAACAAGGGATATGAGCTAATTTATAGACGTTTTTAGCATAACAAGTAATGAAGAACCATGGTTAATAGCCATAAATCATAAAGCATGAACCATGAACCATGAACCATTAACCATTAACCATGAACCATTAACCATGAACCATGAACCATGAACCATGAACCATTAACCATGAACCATTAACCATGAACCAATTCCTAAGCAAAAACTTCTGCTTCCTTCAACGGTTTACCCGCTTGGTCTTTTTTAGATAAAATCGGTGACGCGGTAAGATGCCAATCAATAGCTAAGTCGGAATCGTTCCAGAGAATGCAGCGCTCATGTTGGGGAGCATAGTAATCTGTAGTTTTGTATAAAACTTCGGCAAATTCTGAAAGCACGACAAAGCCATGAGCAAAACCTTGTGGTACCCACAGTTGG
This sequence comes from Nostocaceae cyanobacterium, assembly GCA_051861145.1. Lineage (GTDB taxonomy): Bacteria > Cyanobacteriota > Cyanobacteriia > Cyanobacteriales > Nostocaceae > JBHYDF01. The sequence goes on along the minus strand of JBHYDF010000230.1, from coordinate 1,487 downwards.
CGTTTGTTCTCCGCGCTGAGTTCGTAACCCACCCACTGACCAAAAGTTGGGGAGCTTTTTCTAATATCTACAGCAACGTCAAATATGCTACCAACAACTACCCTGACTAATTTTCCTTGCGGCTGTTGAATTTGATAGTGTAAACCCCGCAAAACATTTTTTACGGAACGAGAATGATTGTCTTGAACAAAATCAACTGTAATACCGGCTTTGTCAGTAAATTTCTGGTGATTGTAGCTTTCTAAGAAAAAACCGCGATCGTCTTGAAAAACTTGAGGCTCGATGATAAGGATATCAGAAATTTCGGTAGGAATAATATTCATGTTGCCTGGGAAATAAATTACTTTATTGTATACAGAAATACCATTTAATAAAGAATATACTAAATACACCAAAAGCAGTATTGCTGTCAGCACCCCGCACTAAAGTGACAGGGCTTCAAGCCCTACTCACTTTAGTTAGCTGACCCGCCTAAGTCTCAATTGACTATGTTATTGGCAAGTGTTCAAGTTCCTACTCTGGGATGCGTAGCCAGTCCCACGACTCTAGAACCAGATAGTTAAACAGTCTTACGAGGGGTAAGACAGTGCTGTTTGGATAGTACCGGCTAATAACTTTGGCAAGGCTAACTTTACTGGAGTAGCAAGGCGTTCTCCGGCATATAGGAGAGTTGGATAAGCACTACTCCTCTGTTTATCCAACCCCTTCGGGGTAGAGAACAGGGAATAGCAATGAACAAAGAATTGTTTTGACGCTTAGTTGCCCCAAAAACAAAGCATCATTTTTTTAATCCCACTCTTAAAAGTGTGGGTTTCCATGTTCCCCGTTCCCCGTTCCCTGTTTCCTCTGAATGCCTTTATTATTAATTGAATTTGTGAGAATGATGACACGACCCTGGTATTGGCGATCGCTAGCCTTAGAAAACCGGACTGGTTCTGAAGTATTTGCTGTTTTATTTCGCCATACCTCCACGCCTGAAATTGCGACTTTACTGGAAAGCCCATACCCAACACCGATAGATTGTCCCCAACTAGCTCGTTATTCTATCTGTGCAGGCGCTCCTAGGTATGTAGATGGACACCCCCAAATGTGGACGCCAAGCGTTGGGCAAGTTTTACCGCTTCTGGAACAGTTGTTACAGGGACAAACGAACGAAGCAATTCAAAATTCAAAATTCAAAATTCAAAATTTTGAACAGTCTCCCTCTCTCCCCTTTACTGGTGGTTGGCTAGGTTGGCTAGGCTATGACATAGCATGGGAAATTGAACAACTACCTTACACAAAATTTGATCCCTTGCCGTTTCCAGTTGCTTTTTGGTATGAACCAGAGTGTTTTGCTGTTTTGGATCATTGGGAGCAAGTTTTATGGTTAGCCGCCAGTAGTCCTAGTGGGTTAGATGAGTTAGAAAGTAATTTGAACAAGGGGAGTGGGGAGTGGGGAGGAGCCACTGCGGTCTTGGGGTCTCCCCAAGGGTCGCAAGTGGCGT
>JBHYDF010000229.1:12518-13159 GCA_051861145.1 Nostocaceae cyanobacterium | reverse complement strand
ACTTAATTATTTGATGAAGGCTGGGCAATTTTGGATAACTTTATGAAAGCCCCTATCCCCTCCCCGTACACGGGGAGGGGGGACTTTGCGCCAGCAAAGGCGGGGTGGGGTCAACGCAATAACCTTGCAATCATACCGTTTGCCTGCGACTCATACCCACCGCCAAACAAATTAAAATGATTAACAACGTGATACAAATTATACAAAATCTTCCGTTGCTCATACCCCGACTCTAACGGAAACACCTCGTTATAACCCCGATAAAACGCCGTCGGGAAACCGCCAAAAAGTTCTGTCATCGCTATATCGACTTCGCGATCGCCAAAATAAGTAGCTGGATCGAAAATTACAGGTTCTCCTTCCACAGTACATCCAGCATTACCCCCCCATAAATCACCGTGTACCAAAGAAGGCTGCGGTTCGTGACTTGCTAAAAGTTCGGGAATAGCCGCTAATAACTCTTCTGCTTGCGGAAAACGACCACCCCGCCGCCTTCCCAACTGAAACTGATAACCTAGGCGATGTTTAGTATAAAATTCCGCCCAATCACATGTCCAAGTATTAATTTGAGGCGTGGAACCGATAGTATTATTCATATCCCAACCAAAACCCCCCTTACTTCCCCCCTGATCAAGGAGGGA
>JBHYDF010000229.1:0-12418 GCA_051861145.1 Nostocaceae cyanobacterium | reverse complement strand
CTGAGGGGGGTTCGATTTACTTCCCCCCTGATCAAGGGGGGACTGAGGGGGGTTCGATTTACTTCCCCCCTGATCAAGGGGGGACTGAGGGGGGTTCCACTTGTGCATCGCCGCCAATTTGCGTCCCATCTCTTCCCAGGAATTGGTATTACCCGAACCCATTTGTAACCATTCCAACACCAAGTAGCCGGAATTACCAGCCGTACCCCAGCAAATTGGTTTGGGAACGCGGATGGTAGCAGTATCGAACATTTGCTGTAAACCCAGCGCTTCTGCTTCAAACATGGCAATTTGAGAGGCTTGGTTCAGCTTGACAAAGTAAGTATTCTGACCATCAGAGACAGCGTAGCCTTGGTTAATGCATCCGCCGCTAACACTACGCCGGTGGGAAGAGTGAAAATTTGCGCCAGTTTTTTGGCTAATATGGGCTTCAATTTCAGTCCACATCATTCAACAGAAGTTAGGAGTTAGGAGTTAGGAGTTAGGAATTAAGTTAGGAGTTAAGAGTGAGGAGTTAGGAATTAAGTTAGGAGTTAAGAGTGAGGAGTTAGGAATTAAGTTAGGAGTTAAGAGTGAGGAGTTAGGAATAAAAATCACAACTCATAACTCCTAACTCATAACTCCTAACTCCTAACTCCTAACTCCTCACTCCTAACTCCTAACTCCTAACTCTCTAAGCTGGCTTGAGGATAACCGCACCGTAAGCATCAAAAGAAAGATATTTTTGGGCGGCTTGGATTAAGTCGGTTGCATCCTGTGCTTGAATGTGATTTGGATAGTCAAAAGCTGGCTCCATATCTCCGATCAAGGTTTGGTAGTAGCCATATAAACCAGCGCGATCGCTCGGTGTTTCGTTCCCAAAAATAAACCTATTCGCTACACGCTTGCGGATGCGGGCAATTTCCCACTCTGTTACCATCTCTGTTTGTAGCTTCTTGATGTGTTGAGCGATCGCTTCTTCGACAGCAGGTACATTTTCTACTGGACAATGAGCAGAAATATAAAATGTCCCCTGGAGTTTATGATTGATATTACTCACAGAAATATGGGAAACCAGTCCCCTTTCTTCCCGCAAATCTCTTACCAGTCTTGATGTGCGTCCGTGTCCTAAAATTGCCGCGAGAACATCCAAAGCGTAAGTTTGATTTAGCTGGTTCAACCCTGGAACCCGCCAAACCATCACCAGTCTTGCTTGCTGGAGGCTTTCATCAATAAATTCCCGCCGGACAATTTCTGTAAACGGCGGTTCGGGATGAATTATTAACTGTTGATTGTTGGCTGTTGATGGTTGATGGCGATTGACTTGTGTAAACCCTTCTGCCACAATCTCTATTAATTCCTCCACGGGTAAATTACCCACAGCTACAGCTGTAATTGTTTTGGGTTGATACCAGGTAGCGTGAAAATCCCGCATTTGCTGGGGTTGGAGTTGGGAAATTACTTCTTCCGGTCCCAAAACCGGACGCCGATAGGGTAATTCAGCAAACGCTGTTTCCATAGCCCTTCTGTAAGTACGACGGCGAGGATTATCTTCTGAACGCCTAATTTCTTCTAAAACAACAAATCGTTCCCGTTCAAAGGCATCATCAGGAATACTAGCATTCATTACTACATCAATTTGCAGTGGGGCAAGTTCGGCAAAATCTTTTGGGGCAGTAGTAATGTAGTAATTGGTATAATCCTGACTAGTAGCGGCATTGGTAACAGCACCCCGCTCTTCAATTCGACGTTCATACTCGCCGCTTGCCAGTCGCTCAGTTCCCTTAAAAATCATATGCTCTAAAAAGTGAACCATTCCGTTAATCGCATCTGGTTCTACGGCTGAGCCAACGTTAACCCACAAACTTAGGTTAACCGCTTCTACCGGCATCTGCTCCGCGATGATTGTTAAACCATTCGGTAATTGGTGCAGCTTTGGCGTATTTAGACGAGGAAATTTCAGCAGGGTCGAGGTCATGGGTAATGGTAAGTGAGCTAATACCTTTATCTTACATAGGAGTTGAAACCCCTTCGGGGAGTCAATAGTCATTAGTCATTAGTCATTTGTCATTTGTCAATAGTCATTTGTCCTTTGTCAATAGTCATTTGTCCTTTGTCAAAAGTCTTTACCAATGACCAATGACCAATGACTAATGACCAATGACCAATGACCAATGACCAATGACTAATGACTAATGACCAATGACTAATGACTATTGACTATTTGCATTTCATCCATCATTTAAAATATTAATTAGAAATGTTAAGAAATATGTCATAACATCAATGCCAAATCATCCTGTTGGCACAAAAAAATCCCGCGTAATCGTCATTGGTGCTGGAATTGGCGGACTTACCACTGGAGCATTATTAGCCCATAGAGGTTATGATGTTCTAATTCTGGATCAAGCCTTAGTGCCTGGAGGCTGTGCTTCTACCTTTAAACGTAAAGGCTTTACCTTTGATGTGGGTGCAACTCAAGTAGCAGGTTTGGAACCAGGGGGAATACACCACCGTATTTTCTCGGAACTGGAAATAGATTTACCAGAAGCAACGCCTTGCGATCCTGCGTGTGCGGTGTATTTACCTGGAGAACAAACACCTATCAACGTTTGGCGTAATCCCTACAAATGGCAAAAGGAACGGCAAAGGCAGTTTCCTGGTAGCGAACCCTTTTGGCAGTTGATAGCAGCATTATTTAAAGCAAGTTGGGAATTTCAAGGACGCGATCCAGTATTACCACCGCGTAACTTTTGGGACTTGGTACAGCTAACAACGGCAGTGCGTCAGAGTACATTAATTACCGTACCTTATACCTTGTTTACGGTGGGAGATGCGTTGCGTGCCTATAAATTGGCGAATGATAAACGTTTGCGGACTTTTTTAGATTTGCAGTTAAAGCTATATTCCCAAGTGAGTGCAGAGGAGACGGCATTACTTTACGCGGCGACGGCTTTAAGTGTATCTCAGGAACCGCAAGGATTATTTCATCTCCAAGGTAGTATGCAAGTATTGAGCGATCGCTTAGTACAAGCCTTGGAAAGAGACGGCGGTAAGTTGTTAATGCGCCACACCGTCGAACATATTAAAGTGGAGGATGGTAAAGCTACCGCAGTAGTTATTCGGAACCAGAAAACTGGGGAAGTGTGGACAGAACATGCTGACCACGTAGTTTCTAATGTCACTGTACAGAACTTAGTGCAATTGCTAGGTAAAAAATCTCCTCGTGGGTATAAAAAACGTGTAGAAAAATTGCCTCCAGCTTCAGGTGCATTTGTGGTGTACTTGGGCGTAGATGAAAGCGCCATACCGCCTGAATGTCCGCCTCACCTCCAGTTTATGTACAATGCTAATGGTCCGATTGGTGAGAATAACTCACTGTTTGTATCAGTTAGCCATCCTGGAGATGGTCGTGCGCCTGCGGGTTGTGGGACAATTATTGCATCATCCTTCGTAGATACTGAACCTTGGTGGAGTACAGAAGATTACCAAGAGTTAAAGCAAAAATTTACAGAAGAGGCGATCGCTAATCTAGGAAAATTCTTCTACTTAAAACCAGAAACCATTATCCATGTAGAAGCCGCAACACCTCGTACCTTTGCCCATTTCACAGCAAGGGATAAAGGCATTGTTGGTGGTATTGGGCAAAGAATACCTACATTTGGTCCCTTTGGTTTTGCCAACCGTACACCTATCCAGCACCTCTGGTTAGTCGGAGACTCTACCCATCCTGGTGAAGGTACTGCTGGCGTTAGTTATTCTGCATTAACGGTGACACGGCAAATTGAGGCAGCAGAAAATCATAAATAATTATGAAAATTGGGCATTAGTCATTAGTCATTAGTCATTAGTGATTGGTTTTTCCCCATTGCCAATGCCCAATGACGCCAGTCGCCTCAACGGGACGCCAGTCGCTACAACGGGGGAAACCCCAACGCCAGTTGCTCAACGGGGGGAACCCCCGCACCGCACTGGCTCCGCAACGCGCTGGCTCCCCAATGCCCAATGCCCAATGCCGATGCCCAATGCCCAATGCCCGATTATAGATAGCTAGGTTGGTGGTGAATCTTTTGAATTTCTTGTTTAATGCTATCGAGGTCAATGAAGCAGTCAGCAACATTAATCAAACTGTCGCTAATCATTGAGCGCAGACTCACAACCTCTACCCTCACTCCTTTATAGGAGACAGCATCAACAGCGTAGGAAAGGTCTCCATCCCCACTGATTAAAACCAAAGTATCGCAGTGATGAGCCAAAGTCATCATATCTACAGCAATTTCTACATCCAAATTAGCTTTTTTGGAGCCATCAGGAAATTGGACTACATCTTTGGCAACTACACGATAGCCATTCCGGCGCATCCATAATAGAAAACCCTGTTGTTTTTCATTCGTGCGATCCACTCCAGTGTAGAAGAAAGCACGCAATAGTCTGCCACCCTTTGTTAAATAGCAAAGTAATTTGGAATAATCAATTTCAATACCTAATTGCAAAGCAGCATAAAATAAATTGGAACCATCAATCAAAATAACTACTCGACCGCGATTTGCAAGATTGTAAATCGCATTCTCTTCCGAAACATCTGGTATTTCAATGTCTTCATGTTGAATGCTTGTGTCTATCAGGCTTTGTCCATGATAGAGCGGTTGTTGTTTCCATGCTTGATTTTGATTACTTTTTTTGTTAAAATTAGCGATAGTCATTATTGCCTCTAAGAAAATACAAAAAAGTTATTGAGATAAACTGGGAAATAAAAAGCTGTCATTGGCAGTGCAAGAATGCAGCCTGCTTGATAAGTACTGAATCCCGCACTTTGGCATGTTATGAACCTCATCCGCTAGGTTGGTAAAAACTGCATTTGGGGTCATGGTATGGATTCCTAGCAAAAGATGATAGTTCATAGGTGAATAGATAATATCCTACCCTAGGTGAAAACCCAGCAGCGAATTTTGTGAGATAAATTGAATCTCTAGCAATTAAATCCTCTTTATAGCATATGTAGCGGAAGTTAAAGCAAATTGTATGAACAAACTAAGGCAGTTGGCTACGCTTGTTGAGAACTGTCTGCATACAATTCCATAACTGACTAACTCTAGTTTACCCTTGAGTGTGAATTCGGTGCATGGATGCAGACAATCTTCACATACACTACAAAATTGTGTGAAACAGGCGAAAGTAGTTATGAGAGCTTCGTCTGAGAATTAGCAATAAAGTGTTACATCCTCACCGCACTCATCTGCTAGATAAGTTAAAGCTCGAAAACGCAGTCCTACTAATTGTTCGTAGAAAGGATTTAGCTTGCACATGGGCGGAATATACAGGATACTCCGATTGTAGAGCTTAATTTCTCGTTCAAAGGGACATTGGGCGGGAATAATTCTGCAAAGCAACCGCGCCAATCGAGAATTGTCAATTTTTAGAGAATCAAGTTGCTGGCGGATTGGTTGTAAAAGAAGGCTTGCAACAGAGGTAGAAGTTGGTTTATAAATTGAGTTCATAGTGAAAAACCTGTGTAGTGAGAATTAGCAAGATTGTTGGCTGATAATTTTGGGCTACAAAATATTTAGTTTCAATCTTTAGTATGTAAATGTAGTGCTACCCTTGTCTTTCCCTTCTCCAGAAAGGATTTGGGGTTTGATAATATATTGTTTAAGTCGTGTTTAATAGGTGCAGCTATAGCTGGAAGAGGTGAGCTAAAGTTGATATTTTCCCCCTTCGTTTATAAAGTTACAACCCAAAAATGCAGAAATTGTGGAAATTGCAAATTACTCTGAAAAATTTTTCACGAGCCAAATACGTTGCTAGCTCACATCTTGCACCCCACCCCTTAATCCCTTCCCCGCTTGCGGGGAGGGGAGGTGAAGCGTAGCTTTACCGGGGTGGGGTTCTTGAAGAATGATAAGTGATTAAGCAGACTTGATATTACAACAACCCGGAGGCGGAGCCTCCAAACCCTCCTTACCAGGTTCAACCTGGTAAGGAGAATTAGAGGCTCTGGCTCTCTCACTTGAATGGTGCAAGATATCAGCTAGGGAACAATCTTCTTTACCATGTAATTTGTAGTTGATGATGCAAATTCACACACAGAACCCCGGTAACTCATGCAAAACCAGGGTTCTTTTGATTTTAATTATTGTCCTTGAACAGTTGACGGTGTTAATTGCGTTGATGGCTCTAATGGTTGCGGTTCAGGATTGAGAAACTCACGCCAAGCGCGAATTTGCTCCCGCGCCACGTTATAAGCTGCACTACCACGAGGAATCAACCTCGCTGTTTCAATTGCTCTAGGAATATCAGATTCACCTTGAGTGCGTGCTATATCCAATAATTGTTGACTCCATTGGTCAATGGCTATGTTTGCATCTCCCCTTAAAGGACTACTATTAGGCACTCGATTGGCTAGCCGAATCGCCTCTGCTAGAGCATCTGGAGTTCCAGTTAGAGCTACTTCTCTTGCTCTGGTCCAGTTTTCTCTAGCACGGATTTGTCCTTGCCAATCATCTATAGCTGCTTGTGCTTCACCAGAAAGCGCCCGTCTTGATCCAATTTGTTGTGCGGTGGCGATCGCCGCAGGAAGATTACCACTAGTAGCCAGTTCTCGTGCCTGATCCAAGTATGGCTGGTCTTCAATGCGTTGAATTTTCGCTGTCCAAACGGCAATTCTTCTCTGAGCCTCTCCGTATAATGCGCGACCTCTACTAATTTGGCTGGCTTCAATAATCGCTGCTTGTAAGGAGTTAACATCCTCTGACAGCGCTATTTGTTCGGCACGTTCCAAATAAGGTCTATCTTGTATTGTTTGCACCTGTCCAACCCAGCGACCAATTTCTTGTTTTGCTTCTTGGGCGCGGGGGTTGCTAGGCGGGATAAGTTGTGCTTCGGAAATAGCTGCTGTCAAGTCATTAATTGTACCTTGACTAGCGTATGCTCGCGCTCTATCCAGTCTGGCGACATCTTCAATTTCTAATTGCCAACTGGCAATTAGCTGTTGTGCTTTGTCGTAAATTGGTCTTGTGGGATCGACTTGTTGAGCTTGTACAATTGCCGCTTCTAAACCGGGAATAGTACCTAACCAAGCGTTTCTGTACGCCTCTGCTAAAACAATAAAGTCTTCGGTTTCTAATTGCAATCCAGCACTGGCGGGAATTTGTTGAGCAATAATAATAGCTTCATCGGCATTGCGTCGATCCATCTGTTTTTGTGCCAATTCCAACATTTTACGCCCGAATCCTGGAATTGCTTCTTGAGCTTTCTGATAAACGTAACTGTTTTTATTTATCGACTCTGCCAGTTTAATCGCTTTGAGTAAATTATCTACATTGCCGCTTTCGGCTAAATCTTCAGCTTTTGCCAATTTCTCGCCATCTTCCCGTGCTTGGGTAATTAGGCGATTCAATTCATCGTACTTAGTACTTGCCCAAAATCTATTATCTATACGTAACAATTGAGCGGCTGCCATGAATGCGTCGTGCCAATGTCGTTCGCGCATTTCATTTTCCGCGTCTTTATAAATATCTTCTGCCTTCGACCAAGTAGACTGCCATTTGGTCACTTGTTCTTCTACCAGCTTGTAGGCGGCTAAATCATCAGGAATTTGCCGTGCTGTGGCGATCGCTTCTTCTAATTTGCCTGTTTGAAAACTCTCATCCGCTAGCTTTAAAATATCTCGCGACCATTCTTCTATCAAACGGTCAGCTTCTCCCCGTAACGGGTGGCTTTCTGGCAAGTTTTTCACTAAGGCGATCGCTTGCAGCAAGTCTTTCACATTTTGCTTAGAAGCCGCCAACTGAGCGCAGTGTAGCCGTACCGACGCACTTGCAAGCGGCCAGAAAATCGCTGGACAGTTAGGCGCAGATGGCAGCTTCAAAAGCATTGCCATTGCCATAAATGCGATCGTTCCGGGAACAAACGTCAATACTAACGCCCACAAAACCCAACTTTTTGTCCAGCGTGGCAACTTTCCAGAACTACGATTTGGTGGCAAACTATTTCCAGGTAATTGCTCGGAATTGTTTTTTGTTGGCTCCTGCACAGAATTGGAGGTAGAACCAGTAGCTGGTACACCAGACCGAGAAGATTCTCCAACTTGCCTTGTTCGGGATAATCTTGTCATATCTGGTTCTTTGGCTCTGCCTGGCGACCAACTGTCTGGAATATCCCGTTCTGTCATCTCTCACACCAAAGTAACTTAACGGCTATCTGCTTTAAATGTGCAATTTGCGTTGTTGCCATACTAACCCTCTCATCGGGAAAAAGCTACCTCTTGCACCATCTTATATCCACAGATATCATTACCACTCCCAAAATAAAGTATTTTTTTATACTCTTATCTTGTAGCAGAAGATTCTGTTTTTAAATCATCAATTAACTGGGCTAAGTGGTCACTACTTGCTTGGTAAACAGTGCCACAAAAATCGCAAGTTGCTTCTGCACCATCATCTTTAATAATCATGTCTTGTAGTTCAGCTTCTCCCAACAATTTCAACGCACCTAATACGCGGTCAAAAGAGCAACCACAGTGGAAATGTAGCATTTGGGTTTCGGGAAATATCATTAATCCCATATCACCCAACAATTCTTGAAAGATATCTGTTAAATTCTTACCAGCTTGTAGCAATGGTGTAAATCCCTTTAAAGCACCTACTCGTGATTCTAGGGTTTTTACCAGAGCTTCGTCTGTTGCTGCTTTGGGTAGAACTTGCACAAGTAATCCGCCAGAAGCGGTTACTCCACTTGCACCCACGAACACCCCTAAAACTAGAGCTGAAGGTGTTTGTTCTGAAGTTACGAGATAATGAGCCACATCATCTCCTATTTCACCGGAAACGAGTTCCACTGTACTGGAGTATGGGTAGCCGTAACCGACATCACGTACAACATACAGATAGCCGTCACCGACTGCGCCACCTACATCGAGTTTGCCTATGGCATTGGGAGGTAACTCCACTGCTGGATTTTCTACAAAGCCACGGACTGTGCCATCCAACCCAGCATCTACCAATATACCACCCAAAGGACCATCGCCCTTAACTCTAATGTTAACCCTTGACCCAGTTCGCTTCATGTTGGATGCGAGCAACAAGCCTGCTGTCATACTTCGACCTAGCGCCGCCGTTGCTACATAAGAAAGCCTATGGCGCTGTCGTGCTTCTTCTGTCAAGCGTGTAGTGATTGCTCCTACTGCTCGAATTCCCCCATTAGCTGCTGTGGCGCGAATTAGTTGATCCGCCATGAAAATCCTTACATTTCTTTACAACTCACTTTTTCTATTCTAAGTTCACAGGTTGTTTTAAAGTGACGAAAGAAAATATGAAGGATAAGGGATATCCGTACTTATGCAATTACTGACATCTTGCACGCTTATGCAATAGTTAGGAGGTGGCAGCCCGCCAAAAACTCGTTACCAGGTTGAACCTGGTAACGAGAATAAGAGCCTCTGGCTCTTATTGAATAGTGCGAGATATCAGATTAATTACTTAGATGAAGAAAAAATATTAGAATAAGGCATATAAATATTAATAGATTATAACAAATATTAGTTATTTTTTACTAAAAATTAATAACCAATTCCTAATATTCATTTACCGCCCCCGGTTTCATCCGGGGGTAATAATTTTCCCGGAGAAAATTTGGAAGTTTTCTTTAAATTTTGCCTAACGAGCGTCAGGATTTTTTTGTAGGCGAATTAAAGTATTGTAAATCTGCCGTTTTAAATCTTCGTTATTCTGTAGCTGTACAGTAATACTATTGAATTGCTCAGTAGTCAGACCATTTTCTTGGACAATTTTTTGGGAGCGGTTACAGTAATTAACTGCAATATCTCTAGCCTTGTTGGGAAGGGCATTAATGCTGTTAGGGTCGTTACAAACAGTCTTAGGAATTTCTCTATCACCAACAATTTTTTTTATTTCGTCAAAAGCTTCTTGACGTACTGGCTCGATACCTAGTAAAGCTCTAGAGTATTTGACGATTTGTGTATTGTCTACTGGTGTTGGACTTTGAGCATCAGCTTTTGAACCAAAGATTAAACTACCACCAACTAATCCACCAATAGTCAGGCAACCTAATAGCAAGGATTGGGAAAGTACCCGCATCCAGCTAATTCGGCCAAAAGGATGATACAATCTGTTCATTTCCTGTCTAAATTTAAGAACACAACTAAAGTAGGGCATTGGGCATTGGGCATTGGTTTTCTTAACCGATGCCTGGGGTATATGTTAATAACAATGAATTATTTTAGTAGGGAGAAGTTCCAGGAAAATACTGAATTTATTCGGTAAAAAGTGAATAGGTTCTACATTCGGCTTTTTTTGTCAGTTTCCTCGGCATACTTGACAAAGTTCTATTACTTTGGTTTGAAGAGTTATCATCTCTGGCGCTCCTTGCTTAAGACTAACTTCTAACTCTAGTAGAATGGGTAAACAAGTAATAAGTCGCTGCACTGAAAGCGATTTAACTTCTTGTTGCAAAAAGTAGATGCGTTTGGGGTTACTAACCTCAGCGGCTTGAGCGATCGCTTGAGGATTTCGCTCACCACTTTCCATCATTATTTTTACCCATAACCAAGTGCGAAATTGACCTATTAGTGTGGCAACTATTCGCAAACCAGGTTCACAAGCAAGCAGGAGATCCGCTAATATTGCTAAAGCTTTGGCTGTATCTCCCATCCTGATTGCTGCTGCCAATTGCAGGCTATTTTGATTAGTATTTCTGACTAACTGAGCAACGCTGTTTGTATCTAATGGTTTATCGCTGCCATCAGCATAAAGCCGTATTTTTTCTAACTCATTGTACAGTAAGCGTGTATCGTTGCCTACAGCCTCCGCTAACATTTGGGCAGCTGTTGCAGTTAGTCTCACACCTACAGCTTGCGCAGCTTGTTGGACAGACTGCACAAGTAGTTCAGTTTTCCAAGGTGGTATTAAAGGGAATTCTCGGTATTCAGCGGCAAATTGTTTTAAAAGTTTGGTAGATTTGAGCCTTTCATCAGGTTTATTACGACTGGTGAGCAATAAAAAAGATTCTTTCGGAATTACCGCTAGAGTTCGCGTCATTTCCGATAATAAATTTTCCGGACAGTGTTGAGTGAGAGTAGTATTTACAAGCCATACCAACCGTCCACCAGCACCAAACGGCGGTGTCATCACTTGATTTAACCCGAGTATGGGCGCATCGGGTTGTTCTGGGGAAAATGCAGTATAGTTAAAACTTGTCCATAGGGGATCAAGGACGCGATCGCGCAAAGCCACAACCGCTTTTTCAATCGCAAAATCATCCTCACCCCAGTAAACGTGTATTGGCATCAGAAAACCTCAATAATGGGAATTAGTCATTAGTCATTAGTCATTAGTCATTAGTCATTAGTCATTAGTGATTGGATTTTTCTTCATTCCCAATGCACTTCGGTCCCTAGCCCAAGCGCCCAAGCGCCCAAGCGCCCAAGCGCCCAAGCGTCCAAGCGTCCAAGCGTCCAAGCGTCCAAGCGTCCAAGCGTCCAAGCGCCCACTCCCCATTCATAAACTTAAATACTTTTTAAATCACTCAGCTAAGTAGAGTAAATTTGCCTAAAATCTATAAGCGTGAGAGCGCGAGGATATGAAAATTGGACGATAACTATCAAACTTACTTAAACCGGGTAGCGCGGATGACCCTACCAGAAGCTTATAAATCCCAAGTCCAGCATATCCAGGAATCTTCTAAATTTCAGCCCACAACAAGCGGGGTAAGACAAGCTACGCCTTTTCCTGGTTATACGGTAATTACCCCACCTTGGGAAGAAGAATCTGAAAACTCTGCTTTTTATACCCAGTTGCAAGATTACCAACAGCAACTTTTGCAATTACCTCTTGGCTGCGATCTGATTGTACCCGTACCTCCTGCTAGCTTTCACGTAACGTTAGCTGACTTAATTTGGGATGGTCCTTTCCGGGACGCCTGTGAAAAAAATCCCGCATTTGAAGAACAATTACGCTCTTGCTTTGCGGAAATTTTTCAGCAATATCAACAGTCGATCGCAAATGCTTCTCGTTCCATTCGCTGGCAAATGCTGGGGTTAATGGTAATGACAAGAGCTATAGGCGTTTGTTTAGTACCCCAGGATGAAAGCTGCTACGAGCAGATTGTTAACTTTCGCCGAGTGATTTATCAAAATCCTCAGTTAATTGCTTTGGGTATAGAACAACAGTATCACTTTACCGCCCACGTGACATTAGGCTATTTTGGCGAAGTGTCGGCAAATCTGGATCGCGATCGCTTTGCCAGTTCGCTTTCACAATTGAATCAACAATGGTTATTGAATTCGCCAGAATTTTTGGTACACCGTGCCGAACTCCGTAAATTTGACGACATGACACGGTATTATCGAGAACCAAACTGGCCCACAATAGAGTTAGGAGTTAGGAGTTAAGAGTTAGGAGTTAGGAGTTAAGAGTTAGGAGTT
>JBHYDF010000228.1:0-13180 GCA_051861145.1 Nostocaceae cyanobacterium | reverse complement strand
TGGTAGTTATTTTTGCATTATTTCATAATACATCTTGAAGTGCGGAAGATGGGTTGAAAACGCCGTTTTGCTGCACCTTTTAATTGACTTGCTGTTTCTTTGAGCAGGCTTTTAAGTGAATCAGTTAATTCCATCGACACTTTTAGACAGCCAAAAACTTAGACCATACATGATTAAACTTACTACAAAAAGGGGAGTCAGTGCTGTCGGCGGCAGCACTGACTCCCTTATCCTACAATGATTATCATTTTTATTACTTGATTATTTTATTTTTTGGAAGTCCCTAAGCAGCAAGCACTCCAGCCACATCGCGTTCTTCAACCGCCTGAAACAAACTCCGAGTTGTTTCGATATTCTTGTGTGACATCACGATTTCTTTCTTTTATACAAAGTGTCGGTAACAGTGTTTTACAACCGTTAGCAAGCCTTAAAATCGGCTTATGCATTTAGTATGGGGCAATGGTTAAATGCTTCTATTCAAAGTTCTTGCGACAATTTTCAACGTTCTTGCGGTTCTGGTTGGATTGCGCTTTGCACTTGTTGGCAAAACACTTTAGGCGTAACACCCACAAGTCGTTTGAAATGGTAGGTGAAATGTCCTTGACTGGCAAAACCGACTGTTTGAGCAATGGTTGCGATTGATAGATCTCCCATCGCCATCAGTTGTTTGGCTCGTTCAATTCGGCAACGAATTAAATATTGATGCACAGATGTATTGGTTGATTTCTTGAACACATGAGCAAAATGATAGGGACTCAACCGCACAATTGCTGCGTTCCTCAGTTAAACAAATATTTCGATCTAGATTGGCATGGATAAAATCAACGATCTGCTGCCATTGCGATCGAGTAAAGCTACCTGGAATCGGTTTGATTTGACGTGAAACAGTTGAATACCTCGCTAACAGATGAACGACCAGCGCATGGGCGATCGCATCCGCATATAAACTGCTGTTTTTTCCGTCAATCTCCAAAGACGTTTTTAGAGCAAAGCCAATCTGTTGCACAAATGGATCACAGAGTGTCGCGAGGTGAGGAATCAGTTCTAGGCGATCGCTTTCATTTATGAGGTTATTCTCTGACAGCCTTGAAATATCGGCTTCGTTCAGACGGTCGCTGTTTAACTAATAGTTTCATAGAAATTTCCGATGAAGAGTAAGAGTGAAAGCGACAGGACTTACGCAACTGGCACAGGCGATCGCTAAAATATAGTACAGCAGTATTGATTGAATCCGATTCCGAAAGCGTTGTCATTTTTTGGAACCTCCTCCCGGAACAACCCAATCGCAGCTAAAGTTGCTAGCAGCTGCACAGCGCTGAAGATAGCTAGTGTCGGTCCAAAGCCCAAACGAAGTACTTCGCCAAAGATCAAGCCTCCGATGCCAAACCCTGTAAATAAGGTGAAAACAGTGAGTCCCATTCTCTGCCCTAAACTCTGACCTCCACTCAAATCAGTGACGATCGCAGCAAATAATGGCTGGGTCAAATCATAGCCTAAAGACAAAATAGTTATTGCTACAATCACAACACTTAAGGGAACCTGAAAAATCATCACAGCAGTAGCAGCAGCAGCAATACCGAGTCCAGGTGGAATTAGCCATTTGCGCCCCCATTTGTCTGCCGCTCGTCCGATTGCGTTGCTAAATAAAAAGCCAGGAATTCCGTAGCCCAAAATTGCCAAGCCAATACCAAGCTCTCCCAAATCATACCGTTGAGATAAGTAAAGCCCCCTAAGCGCGCTCATATCGGCAATTTATGGAGTATGTATGTCTGACCCGAATTTCGTCACCAGGGTGGGTATCTCATAGGTTTTGAGGTTAGTTAGAGAATATCTGTATTATATTGTAGTATGTACGAGATATTTTGTTTTGTGCATTTTGTGTTGCGTTAGCGGAGCTTAACGGAGTTATCGCGATTTGTTGAGATGAGTATATTTTTTGAACTCAGAGCTTTTTAAAATATCTAGCGACGGGAAACAACCCAAACCCCACCTTTTCATAGGTATGACGCGCTGGTGCGTGACCCGGATCGGCACCAGTTTCCACCATCGCAATCGACATTCCCGCATTTTTGATCCAATCGAGAGCGAATTCCAGCAAAGCAGAGCCAATACCGCGACCTTGAAAATCTGGATCGACTGCGACCATATAGATTTCACCCATGCTAGACTCGGAATCTAATTTTACAGCGACAAAACCTACAACCAGACCAGCATCAATTGCAACCCATACATTTGTATCTTCAGCAACGCACACATCCTCGACAGCCTTTTGCTGACTAGTACGCCAACCATCGGGATAAAAATGCTGGTATACCTCGGTGTCCAAGGCTTTCTGAATCGAGTCAAAAACTGGAGACCAAGCTTGCAGTGAAAGACGAACAACTGCATCAAGTTGGCGATTATCGTAAGGTTCTATTTGCATTGCCATATCAATTTTTTGTAAGTTTCTACATGGTTTTGCTTGATTTCTGTCATAAGCGCGATCGCGCAAGAAAATCTCCAAAATACATTGTAATAGAAACAATACCTTCCTATTATTAACAAATAAGCCCTACCTCTGTTAGTAACAACCCCAACTCTACATTCGGAAATATCGTGTCCTTGTTTTTGTTTACCCACATTTGCGAGAAGAAATTGTGCATTAGTATAATAATGCTGCGGTATTTGAGGATGCTGGCAACATAGAAATCATCTAAATTCATGTCCCCCTCAGCATGTATCTGTTCGATATTTGCGATTAATATCGATACTAATTCATGGGATTTTAAGTCTTCCGCGATCGCGTATTTTTCCCGAATTCTGCCTTTGCGGCTCTGGGAACATGATTCGTAAAACAAGCGCATTGGGTGGCGAAGATTTCGCAGAATTTCTCCATAGTCATAAAATGTGTTGCTTTCCCAGAAAAGTTCTTCTGATGCGCTCAAAGCAAAACTGCGATCGAGCGCTAATCCAAAATCGGTTAAATATATTTGCTTGCCGTCAGTTAAAATGTTACGAAAGTGGGCATCAAAATGGATAATTCCTTTACTCCTTAAAAAGTCAATTGTTCTACGCAAATCATTTAAGGATTGCTGGAGTTGACTAGGATTATCATACAACCATGTTTCCAAAACATAGGGTACGTATTCTAGGAATAAAACTAGCTCGTAGTTGGCGATCGCTCTATCCAACAAATATCTTCCCACATTCTCATTATTACCGCAATTTTCCACACAACTTTTTAAATTTTCTCTATCCAAATTCCCGCGCTGACGGTTCGAGGGAATAATTCGGTAATGGTACATCAGTGGGAAAGTTGCAATAGTTCCTTCCAAGACCCAATTTGTTGTTTTGATGCAGGTAACGAGTTCGCGAAAAACACCAAAACCAGTAGAGTCAAACCCGTAATTTAAGCATATCGGCAGATTGTAGAGATTTTTGGTTGAAAATAGGTTTTCGTATTCGATATTTGTAACCGGAAGACGTTTGACAAAGACTTTGGATTCACCAAGAACGATAGTGTGATTGCTTCCCCAACCAGTATTCGGTTCGTTCGTTCCACTATTTTCCAACAGAGAGTGTAATTGGACATTATCCAACCGAGCGATTTGCGAACTAAGGTGGAAATACCTTTTTCTTCTAATTTCTATTTGGTTATCGTCCATTTCTCCCCGTCTGGCTATAGCGTGAGAAATCATATCAACTACATTGTAGTATAAGATGTTTAAGCTTCTCAGTGTCTTTAGACACTGAGAAGCTTAACTCCTATTGTATTACACATGTTACACCACATTAATTTATCTTTATATTGACTTATCATTCAGTCAACAATATAATTACAGTATAGCTGCCATGATTCCATGCAAAATAAGTCTGAAGCATGGCAGCAAAACGAGTTACAACGAAAAATGCCCCGTACACCCAAAGAAAACGAACGCATTCGCAGTGCGACAAGAGAGCAAATTTTGACAACAGCGATCGCCTTATTCTGTCAAAAGGGCTACTACTCTACCTCAATCGAAGATGTGGCAAAACAGGCGGGGATATCAAAGGGATTGGTTTATCACTACTTTCAAGGAAAGGAGGAATTACTTGCAGATCTAGTAGATATTCGGATTAACGATATTGTCGAGGTGATGAATGCAGCAGCAGCAAAGGAAACTCCTACTGAGCAGATTCGTCATATTATCGAAGGAGCGCTGGATGATGTACGTCGTAAACCGGAGATTTTTCGGTTTTACCTAAATCTATTTACACAGCCACCCCTCGACCCAGCCATTGCTAAATATAGTCAGAAGTTGATGGACGAGCAAGCCAGACAATTTCAGGTGCAAACCGAGATGTTTCGGAAGTTGGGAGTAGCGAACTCGGTGACGCGATCGCTTTATTTTTCTGCGACGCTGCAAGGAATTATGTTGATGTTTTCCACCTATCCAGAGACTTTTCCCCTGGAGATGGTGAAAGCGCAGGTCATTGAGGAGTTTTGTCAGGAAGCAAATACAATTAATTCGGTTGAGTAACTAACTGTTTCCAGTTAAGCTCAGTGGCTTCTGTTGCTGGGAACAAACACTCAATCCGCAGTTCTTGCAGGGTAATATCGTAGGGCGTACCTAATGTGGCAATGGTAGAAAAAAACTGTAATTCCAAATCATTTTTCTGGAGGTGAATCGCCAACAGTAAAACATCTTGTGTGGTTCGATGTGAACTATGCCAAATTTCCGGAATACCAGGATAACTCATCAATTCCTTGAGCAAAGCCTGAGATTGGGGACTTTCTCCTTCTACAATTACTTCTCGATGTAGTCGTTGCAGCAAATGGTTGGCAAATTCCGCCCAATTCATAATAAACGGACGCAAACCCTGGGAATGGAAAACAACCCGCATTAAATTTATTTTTCCATCAATACAAAAGTTGGCTTGTAATTTATCTGCATCAATAAAAGTGGCTAGCAGTCGATTCGCTCCCTGATTAGTCAGTAATAAATTCCAATAGCGATCGACCACAATTGCGGGTAGGGGTTCTTGCTGTTGCAACATAAAATTAATTGCTTTGCGAATCGAGGTCATTTCCGGAGCGGAAATATCAGTTTCAGTATGTACCGCAGCAAATCCCGCAGCTGTCAATAACAGATTTTGCTGTCTTAAGGGAATTTCCAAAACAGTCGCTAACTGGAGAACCATCTCCCGACTGGGTTTAGCTCGTCCCGATTCCAGAAAACTGATATGTCTCTGGGAAACCTCAGAAGCAAGAGCTAAATCGAGTTGACTAAATCCTCTTTGATTACGCCATTGTTTGAGAAGTGTTGCAAATGAGTCAGTTGAATTCGATCTGAAAGTCGTTAAAGGCTGTTTCATAGTGGAAATTTTCGATGTTGATAGTTTTGATTACCTAACAGGTAATTGTTTTTATTATCTCCCTTTGTCACTATGTTAGATATAAAAACTTCAGAGGTAAAAATCATGCTTCCATCAACCAATATCTCGACCAAAAATCAATCTAGCTCCCTTAAAACAATTTATTTGCTATTGGCGATCGCAGGTTCAATTGCACCTTGGTTTTGGTTCCTTCAAGATTCAACAGCTTTAGTTTATTTACCTGTATTCTTTCAAAGGGCATTTGCAAATAATATTGCAGCTGGACTAACAAGCGATTTAGTCATTAGTGCGATCGCATTTTTTTCCTTTGTATGGATTGAACTGAAACGTATGGGAGTTTCTCGCTTGTGGTTGCTTGCCTACATTGGATTAACGTTTGTAGTCGGACTTTCTTGCGCTCTACCTTGCTTCTTGTATTACCGAGAACAAATTACTGAGCGAAACATACCGATACAGTAAGTAATATCACGGATGATAATCCAGGAGAAACTCTGATGAAAATACCTTTTACTGGTGGTTGTATGTGCGGAGCTATCCGCTATGAATGTACAGCAGAACCGATTGTCATGGTTAATTGTCATTGCCGAGATTGTCAGCGAGCGACGGGTAGTGCATTTGCTGCTGGAATACTCGTACCTCGCAATGCAGTGACTATCACTGGAGAAGTGAAGTATTTTGATGCAATTGGCGATACTGGAAATATTATCGGTCGTGGGTTCTGTCCGAATTGCGGTTCTTGGCTATTTAGCAAGCCAGCAAATCCCGAACTCATGGGTATCACGGCAGGTTGTCTTGATGACCCCAGTGAATTTCAACCAGCAATGGATATTTATACAGCCAGCGCTCAACCCTGGAATTGCATGAATCCAGATTTGCCCAAGTTCGAGAAGATGCCATCGTTTAATAACTAAATCACCAAACAGAATTAATTGCACGCATTTTTCTCTGTTCCTAATAATTGTTACTGCGAGCAATTTATCCCCATCCTCCTTTTACAAATCCCGTGCTTTCGAGCGTAATTGATAATTTGGAGTTATTACGATGTTCTCAGAAAAACCGATAATTGCAGATTTGGCTAAACTCGAAAGCATGAGCCAGATTACACCTAATCTGCCCATACCTGTAAGACAGTTTGCTCAATGGGATGGCATCGCTTTGTCCCACTGTTACCATTACCCGTGCGAGTTTCAAGAGCATCAATGGACACAGCACTTGATTGGGATGGGAGGTTTTGGCTCACCCGCAATGGTAGAGCATCGATTGGACGGGCAGTTTCACCAACACAGTTATCACAGCCACGAAATAATGATTATTCCTGCCCATGTCAGCTATTCGGCATTCTGGCAACAAGAGCATGAATTTTCACTGCTGGCTATGACTCCATCCTTCTTGGAGAAAATTGCGCGGGAATCTGTGAAAGTAACCCCCATTCCGCTACACTATCAACAATAAAGTATTCGATATGAACCGCATAGATGTACGAGCGCGATTGAATACAACGGAGATTTGGGAAATTGAGAACACGACTCATCTAATTCATCCATTCCATTTACACACGTACCCCTTCCAGGTTCTTGCCCGTCAGACAGCGCAATCTGAAATTTGGCAACCAGAACAGTTTCGTGCTTGGCGAGACAATATCAGTTTACCTGGAAAGGAAAAGGTGCGGATTGTTATCCCATTTCGTGACATCACCGGACGCACAGTATTTCATTGCCATATTTCTGAGCATGAAGATCGGGGAATGATGGCAGTACTTCAGGTAACAAGTTAGTACTCGACCAAGGCAAAATACTGGGTGGGGACTGACACGGAAACTCCCAAATTAGGGGATTCCTTCTCGCTCGATACAAGGAGAAAGTTATGGCTTGGCAAGAAATAATTGCAAATACGAATGTGTGGGTACACGAGTATAGTGTTCCCGGTTACAGTCAGGTAAATGCTTTTGCCGTTCTTCTGGATGAACGCAACTTAGCAATAATTAGTCCTCCAACTCAAATGTCAGTAGATGATTTTGCCGCGATCGATAGTAAAGGAGATGTCACCGCACTGATTGCACCCCATTCCGGACACTACCTCGGTCAAGCAGAATGGCAAGCTCAGTACCCTCATGCTCAATCCTATGCTCCAAGTGCGGCATTAATGCAATTGAATACTCTGGGATTGCGTCCATTTATGCCGTTGTCGAAGTTATCCTCAACCTCAGAAGTTGAGTTTCGAGAGGTTCCTGGGACGAAGAAAGGGGGAACACTGGTAATTGTCCATCGGGGTAGACGACCGATTGTTTATCTTGATGAATTAGTGTGTAATTTTACCTCACTGCCAACTGCTTTTCTCGCTAGGGTTTTGTTTTTGATAACAGATAGCGCACCGGGACTAAAAATCAATCGCGCGTATTTGAAATATTTGTGTACCGATGTGCAGTTATTAACTCAGGCTGTAATTGATGCTCTCAGTAACGATCCGGCGGTTGTACTTGCCCACGGGAAACCCTTGGTGAATTCGGGGGATGGGATGGTTGTACGAAAATTGCTAGAACCTCTTCAATCCAAGTTTCCAAAAGAACATATCCATATCCAAAATAAACAAAAATAAACGAGATTAAAGCCAATAATACTGTGGCATTGTTGCTATATCTAGAGATAGGTGTATTCCGCACCACTGCAAAGGATAATAATTATTCGGGCTAAGGGAGAACACGAGTAGAAGCCATAACTATTCAACTAACTTTGAGTGTTTCCGAAAAATATGAAAACGGACCAATCCCAAGAGTCGCTACCCAAACCTTCAGCCCCATCTCGCCATTTTAAGCGATCGCGAGAGGTCAGTGCGGGGGATTTAGTCGAGAACAAAGACCCATTATTAACGTTGGTGAACGGCAATGAGTTGGATGTATTTTTGGAATTACCAGAGCAACTTAGCGGTAGCATCAACCCCGGTCAAGCGGTGGAACTAACTACCCAAACCTGAATATGCAACGGGTAGCGGATTAGCCCAGATGCAAGAACGTCTCACTGCTAACAGCTTTGGCTATCCCGGCTATAAATTCATGTTCCCGATTCGCTTCCCCATCTTCGACGACCCAGGTAAATCCTTTGAAGTGCAAATTATTGGTCCCGACCTCAAACAACTCGATCGCCTAGAGCAACAATTAACTAAAGAAATCTCCGCTTTACCCGGAGTTGCCAATGCTCGCTCCAACTCCATCGGCAACGCTCCCCAACTCGAAGTTATACCCAACCGCACCCGCATCGCCGAAGTGGGGCTATCGGAAGCGGAGGTGGGAGCAATCGTAGAAGCCGCTCTGGGAGGAAGGTTTGCCTCTGAGTTTGTCGATGGTAAAGAAGAACTCGATGTCACCGTGCAGCTACAAAATGTGTTCGTAAAAACACCCGAACAATTGCGGCAACTATCCCTGTACAGTTCCCGCATCCCCCAAACCCAGACAAGCGAAAATAGCCAGCAGTCCGCGACCGGAGGACAAATCCAACTCGGCGATGTGGCAACCGTACGGGAAACGATTGCGCCCGGTGTAATTAATCACGTTGATTTAGAACGCTCGACCACCCTCACCGTCAGCCTCGTCCCCGATGCCCCACTAGGTAAACTGGTCGAACAAACCGAAAACCAAATCCTCGCCCCATTACGAGCCAAACTACCAACCGAGTTCCGTGTCGAATTAGCAGGTTCCGCCGATCGCCTCTCGGAAACCGTCCGACAACTCGCTTCCGCCTTTGTGTTTTCCGTAATTATTACTTACCTGCTCTTGATCGCCCTGTATCGTTCCTTTCTCTACCCACTGGTAATTATGGCAACAGTGCCGATGGGGTTAACCGGAGCATTACTGAGCTTGGTCATAGTCAACTGGATTCCCGGTGTGATTGTTCCCCTAGATATGATTACCGGATTGGGATTCCTGATTTTGACGGGAGTAGTCGTTAATAACGCCATTCTGATTGTCGAACGAGTGCTACAACTCCAGGAAGAAGGACAAAAATACGACGAATCGCTTTATAATGCCACACGCGATCGCCTCCGTCCCATCTTCATGTCCGCAGGTACAAGTGTCTTGGGAATGGTTCCACTGGCAATCTTTCCCGGACAGGGTTCGGAACTTTACCAAGGTCTGGGAATTGCCCTCACCGGAGGTTTAGCCTTTTCCACCATGCTCACACCCACCGTAGTTCCTGCATTGATGGCTCTTTTGCAAGATTTCCATATTTATCGGCAAAAACGAGAAGAGAGCGACTAACATTTATCATTTGTACCGTTAGATGTTTGCCACGATTGTTATGCGGCGCTTATAGCTTAATCTGTACAACTATCGTTGTTCTAAAAGCTTGCCAAGAGCTTCAATAGACTGCCGCCAACCGCTTTCCATTCCACTGGCAACCATGCCGTCACGGTCTTCCTGGCTCATTGCCGTACTATGGGTACGAATCTCCGTCGTATGTTCGTCAATGGCTACAAACTCGGCTTTTTCCAACATGACATGCCCGCGTTCCGGCATACCCAAGAATTCAAACGTCTGCACAATCCGTTCATCCTTGGCAACTTCATGAAAACAGCCAGTGAACTCATACATGTTACCATCTTCTGATTGCTCGGCAATGTGCCAACTTCCGCCATCTTTACAATCGAAGTGGCACACTTTCATCGGATTACCGCGACACCACCAACTCGCAAAAAGTTCTTCTTTCGTATATGCTTCAAATACCTTTGCTAAGGGAGCGTTGATTGTGACCGTGCCCAGGATATTTTGTGAATTTTCTGGAACTGTTACTGTAAGACGTGCCATACCTCTATCCTCCAACTTTGTTACCGATCTTCTAGCAGTTTCTCCAAAACATCAAAGCGATCGCTCCATACTTTTTCATACTCACTGAGATACGAGAAGGCTACTTCGATCGCTTTCGGTTGAATCTGAATCACTTTCTCCTTGCCACTTCGACGCTTGATAATAAGTCCTGCTTTCTCCAAGACACTGATGTGCTTTGCGATCGCTGCAAAGGACATCGCATAGGATGCCGCTAATTCACTGATTGTATGCTCTGCTATTGATACCCGCTTCAGGATATCTCGTCGAGTTGCGTCGGCGAGCGCAGCGAAAATTTGATCGAGGGCAATAGTTGATTCAACCATATGGTTGAATGATAGTTTATGATACAGAACATGTCAAGTAAGCTGTTCGGCATTTAAACTGGGATTTTGAGCGCTGGACTCCTTGCTGTATGGAGTTTGATCGATTTAATACAACACAGCTTATCCTGCTATGGTTGTTATCCTTTTTCCCTATGCCGATGCGATCGCTAATAATATCGATGCTGCTAATGCTGCGATCGTCCGCACATGATTCCAGAATGTCCAGTCAGTCAAATACTTTACCCATAAATTTGCACCTTCGGGACTATCTGGTTTGACGATCGCTAACGCATCATTCAACGGCACATTGAAAGCGATCGTCACTCCAAATGTACCAATAACATAGAGTAAACTACCAACAAGTAAATAGATTGCATTGAGTTGCTGCCACTTGAACAGTGAGAAAAAAACCAGAAGAATGCAAGCCAAAGCCGTTCCCAGAAAAACGGTCATAAACCACGGATTAATCACCGTGATATTAATGGCCTGCATGGCAGCAATACCTTCTGCTGGTGGACGTTGAGCCAGAGCCTTCATCACGAAGGTGGAAAACGCGAAGAAAACGCCTGCAATCAATCCACAGCCTAGTGCTGTAAAAAGTTTGAATGCGAAAGATAAATTAACACCATTCAGCGTCAGAAAAGTCGCTATCGTTAGTTTAGCCATCTCAATCTCCTTAATCTGCGGATTCATAAAAGTGCCATATCACTCACTGTCGGCAAAAGTTATACCAGGCTCGAAGCGAAAGACTAACAACATTAGTATTGTTGTAATTTAATGTACTATAGATTGTATTACATATAAGAAATATTTTTACCTGCTTTTATGTGCGAAAGTTTTAATCGTCAAACCCTCACAAATCGAGCTGTTGCGGCATCACTAGCCGTTGCATCCAAGCACGGTATAAGTGTTGACGACCCCAAAACACTTGCAGATGCTTACTCTGTAAGAGTTCACCTACAACCAGCGCCAATTGTTGCCCGTGTCAGTACGCTAACCCCCATATTGCGCTACCCAATAGAATCGTGGCTGTTACGTGAGATAGAAGTTTCAGAATTTTTGGCAGCTTCATACGTTCCCGTTGTTCCACCAAGCGACCTTTTACCATCTGGTTTACACAGCCATGATGGATTATTTATGACCTTTTGGCATTACGTTAAACCTGTATCTGATGTTGTGCCGGAATCAGAAACAGTGGGAAAAATGCTTGCGGAATTGCACGCAGTTTTACAAAAATATCCGGGTGAGTTGCCACTTTTAGCACCACCATTCAACGATATTCCACGGGGAATTGAACGTTTGCAACAAGTTGGGAATATTTTGAGTGACGAGGATTTGCGGCTATTGAGAGAAACTTATAATACATCTATTGGTCAATTCAAAAATTCAAGTGTGTCGTTACAAGCATTACACGGTGATGCCCATGCTCGTAATTTGATTCCCACTGCAAAAGGGCTGCTATGGAACGATTTTGAGGATACTTGTATGGGTTCTATTGGTTGGGATTTGGTTAATCTTGATGATGCTGGTAGAAAAGCCTATGGTGATATTCCCGATTTTGAGATGTTAGAAATATATCAAAAAATGCGACAACTTCATGCGGTCGCGTGGGTATATGCACTATCTCCAGAGTTTCCTGACTGGGTTGAATATGCTCGAACTATGCTCAATGATTTACGTGGTGTTTAAAGATAGGACAGATAAATATGGGACAAACGGTAATTTATCATACTTATATTCCCAGACAGCCTTTATCCCAGTTCGTCAAATTTTTCTGGTCGAGCGAGGGCGATGAGCCTACGCGGAGCGCCAGAGGCGATCGCATACCCCTCAAATGCTACAATTGCTACCGATTGGGTCAATCGAATTAGTCATAAATCTCAATTCTGACACCATACCTCTGTTCGATCGCACGAGTCGGGAACGGTGTGGTAGTACGAGTAGCATGAGATTATGTGGAATTCACTCCCAAAGCCTTATCATCGACAGCCACAGCCAGATATCGGTGATGGGTGTGCGCTTTCAAGCAAGTGGTAGTGTTCCATTTTTTCCAATTCCCCCTAGAGAATTGCACAATCAAGTAATATCCCTGGGTGAATTATGGAATTTCCATGCCGAAAAATTACGAGAAAATCTGCTTCAAGCCCAAACAATAAAAACTCGCTTTCTGGTTTTGGAACATTTTCTTTTAACTGGAGTTTAGTGGGTCATGAACTAATCTACACAAAACGCGCAAACATAGCTCAAAACGAGCGGGCAAAGCTGCGATTATTCGAGCGTATTACTGCTCTAACCCCGCAAGGCAAGTGAGAACCCCTACCCAAAATCTAATTGGCAAGGCAATAAGCCATGCATGGTTGCGCGTTTTGTGCAGGTTTTTTCCACGGGCACATGAATGAAAAAACGGCAAAGTAGTACATCAGGCGTTGCTGTTACCAGTTGAGCGATCGCTCCGCGTGTTGGTAAAGTATCAATCAACGTTGTAATCTGCGTAAGCATAGTATTGTACTACTACTACAAGTGGTATTCCTGATTCACCAGTTCAATCGTCTAAAAGAGGCAGATATTCAGAAGAAGCGTGCTGTAGCACATGAGCAAAGGGGCAGAAATTTTGTCAGAAAAAGTATCGAGGGTTTTGGAGTGATAAATTATACCCATCAGGCTGAAATCTAGGCATTTCCTA
>JBHYDF010000227.1:0-13276 GCA_051861145.1 Nostocaceae cyanobacterium | reverse complement strand
AATGGTTAATGGTTAATGGTTAATGGTTAATAGCCATGAACCATGAACTATGAACTATGAACTATGAACCATGAACTATGAACCATGAACCAACAAAAGCAAAAAAGGGAGCCAAGCTCCCTCAAACATAAGCAATAATTTAGTAGTAGATAGCCAAAACTTATAGGCGTTCCTGTGGTAGCAAAGCGATGGGGTTGACTGCTCCCTTTCCTGATGGATGGATTTCAAAGTGGGTGTGCGGGCCGGTGCTGAAGCCTGTGCTACCCATTAAAGCAATGGTGTCACCTTTACGCACTTGTTGACCTGCACGCACCAAAATCTTACTATTGTGTCCGTAGCGAGTCATGCTGCCGTCGGCATGGCGAATATCTACAAGGTTGCCGTAACCACCCTTGTTCCAACCAGCCTTTTCGATTACACCATCAGCAGATGCGTAAATCGGTGTGCCAACTGAGTTTGCAACGTCAATTCCCTTGTGCATCCGTCCCCAACGCCATCCATAACCAGAGGTGAGAACACCCTTAGCTGGCCACATATAACCTGTGGAAGAGGTTTGTACTTCATCAATTGGTCTGGGCAGGTATCTGTCAACTGCTGCTAAAGGCGGTAATTCAGGAGAAACTTGGGTTCCCCGTCTAGCCCCAAGGGATTCAGAGGCATCAACACCTACAGGAGGTGTCGCTATCTGATTTCTACGATTCACAAATTCTGGATTAACTGCTTCGTTACTCCGAGTAGCAGCAAAGGAGGGCTTAACCGGTTGGGCGCTATAGTTATATATCCCTGGTTGAGGAACAGGAATTGTCACTGCTGCGTTGTTCGGTCTGGAAACAGGAATTGGTACTGCTGCGTTATTCGGTTCGCTAATAGGAACTTCTACAGCTGAATTATCTGTATTTGTCTGTTCAATTACCACAGAGTTACCAGACTGTTGGGCGCGGTATTTTTTCCGCAAATTCTCGATTTCTGCTTGTAAGCCACGGAGACGCGGATTAGTTTTTGTGCTTTTTACTTTAGTATTGTCTTGTCTTCTTGCCAACTGCATTTCGGTAACAGATGTTGGGATTGGGCTGTCGCCACCCATGCCATAGGCACTGTTCGCAGTGGGGAAGGTTTGAGGATTTATAGGAGTATTTACTGCTGAGTTAACAGTAGTTGATTCTGTATTTACTTGTATTTGATTGTTTGTATCTACCGTTGCTCCAACAGTAGTATTACTGTTGTGAGCGATAACTGAATTGACGCTGGTGTTGGCAACCTCAGTTGTACTGCTTACATCAAAAGCTGTGGCTGTGTTGCGTTCAACTGCGGTAGGGATAATCAGTTTTTGACTGATTTGCAGTTGATTGGGATTGGCGAGGTTATTTGCCTTGGCTAGTTCTGAGACTGAAGTACCATTTGCGCTGGCGATCGCTGCTAATGTGTCTCCAGATTTAACTTCATAGGCTACTTTCTGAGATGGTGTTACAACTGTCGGTGTCGCTGGTGTCGGCGCTACTGCTGTAGGTACATTTACCGGAGCTTTTTGCTTTAATTTTGACACTAGGTCAGCTTTGCTGCTTTCGGTAACTGTTTCCGACTGTTGTGTAAATGTGCTACCCGTGATTGTCTGTGGTGCTTTTTCTTCCACAGTGTTGGTAGCAACTTCTTGATTCTCCTCAGACTGCAACTCCGCCAGACTTGCTCTTAAACGATCCGATTTTTCCTGCAAACGGGTGAGTGCAAACTCTTGCTGTGCTTTCAGTTGGGCATCTACTTCAGTATTAGCAAAACCCTGTGCTTGTGCGGTTTGTGGTTGGGCAACAACACCGTAAGTGTTAGAGGTTGTTTTTCCTGTCTCAAACTGCTTTTTAGCTACTGGCACATTATTGTTTGCCGAATAATTACGCAGTTTGTTTACTAGTTCGGACTTGCTCGACACAACTACTGGCGCAGTAGCTTGCACAGATTTTACATTTGCCGCGACTTGCCATTTTGCTCCAAGCCCAGGCACCTGTGAAATTGCTGTTGGTTCTACTACGACAGTATTTTCAGGCTGAATCACTGATGAAACAGTTTCAGACCGCAAATTATTTGTAGGAGCAAATTTCACCTCGGCGTCGGCAGCAGGTATTGTTGAGGCTGTATTTTGATTGCCAACAGGTTCTGCTGCAAGGGCTTGATCGCTTTGTCGAGTCACTAAAAGGCTGGTAGCCCCCATTGAGATTGCTAAGCCTATCATGGCGGCTTTTTTCGATACCCGGCGGTTATTTTGTGTGTTTATGTTTTGTTGTTCCACCGGTACATCCTCACTTTGGGTATTTTCTAGCACAGCCTTTTCTCTCTTTTTCAATGCTCGTTTCAAAGACGACCTCCTATGATCACTAGCGCTTAACTGACCTTAATGTATCTTTGTTGATACTAGTCAATGATTTAGATCACATTGAACTATGGATCAAGATCACATTCACCAGAGATACTTAGGCAAGATTAACTTGCTTCTCTGATTTAGACAAGTTCACATTTTTTACATTTAGTAAAAACAATGAAACTTTTATGCATAGTTGTCTGTTCACTCCTCACAACCCACTAGGTTTTACTATTTTGTTTTACTCTTTACAGTTGTCTCAAGTTTTTGTCTTACTAGCTTCGCGCTTGAACGACAAATGACTTTTATTAAGTCCTGAAAAGCTGCAAGTAATTATGCTGCTAGGACCTCACCGAAGAGTGATGCCCCTTTTTGTAGATATCTTCAAGGTTTTTACACTCAATCCGTCTTTACAATTCGAGACTTTACGTTGATTATTCCCTAAAAAACAACCGTATAAACTCCCAGGCATATTCGCCGGCACTTTTGCACTCCTAGAAAATTCAACGGTAAACTAACTCGGTCAAATGACTGATATGACCGAATTGTACGACTTTTGTTCCTTGTTAGAAGAAAATTCCAATTCACAAAAATCTATCATTCGGTTTGAGCATCTTTCTGTTTTTTGTATATAAATTTCTTATATATCTTTATCCCATATTTTCAGTAAATTTGACTATATTTTACGAAAAATTTAAAGTACTAGTATAGTAAATAACTTTGTACTTACAAAAACTTGCAGGCATTTTCTGTACGAAATCACGAATGAAATTGTTGATTTCGTACAAATTAAATATATTTACTCATGCGACTAATTCCTATATGCCTTATTGTTTTAGGGCTTATTGCAAATAACCTAACTGACGGCGTGCTTCAAATAAACCTACTGCCACACTCACTGAAAGATTCAAGCTGCGCACCTTTGGCTGATTCATGGGAATGTAGAGAGTAGCATCACAAGCGCCGAGAAGCGCTGGCGGTAAACCAGTGGTTTCACTGCCAAACAGTAGCCAGTCATCGGCTTGAAACTGAAAATTGGCATAGTTCAAACTTCCATGAACGCTGAAACCCAGCCACCTACCTCCACGCTGCTGGTGTGTGACTTTAAATGCTTCTAAGGACTCGTGATAGTGTAACTTCACATAAGGCCAATAATCTAAGCCTGCTCTTTTAAGATAGCGATCGCTAATTTCAAATCCTAAAGGCCCAATCAAATGTAGTTCTGTGCCTGTAGCCGCACAAGTACGAGCAATATTGCCTGTGTTGGGAGGGATAAGTGGATTAACTAAAACTACTTGAGGCATCTTGAGCAACTTTACTGTATCTTTAAAAACAGTGTATCAATCTTCGTAAATCTACCCTCCGATAGAGGGTACTTATAGGATTTGTTAATCAATATCAAACTACCACAATTGATTAGAAATTTAAAACAATACAAAAATGTCTCTCAGAAAGGTTTCTGAGAGAGATTGTGAGTAATATTACCAAGATTCTTAATTAAATATGAATTTTATATCCAACGGTAGATGATTTTTTTCTACGAGAGAGATATCTTACCATCTTTTTGAAGATAGAGGGTGAAGTGTCAAGCCCTTCGGGGAAGGAAGAAGGGAAAAGGGTAAAGGTTAAAGGGGAAGGGAACCCATAAATTAAATCGTTTTCTGCCTTCGCCTTTCCCCTACTCCTGATCGAAGTTAAGCCACCAACGCAGAACACAATTTGTCTTCTAGTTCTATTTCTCGTTCTTGCGTGGCACGAATTGCCTGTATGATAACGTTGCGAGTGTTAAAACCAACTGCGTGTAGTTGTAACCATTGTTGAGCTTCATTACCTTCGCGCAGAATTTTTTGCAAAGGCGAAAGGAAACAGCTAAAGCCATGTTGCTTAGCAAATGGCTGAACTTCCTGATAAAGTTCGGCGATCCAATCTCTAGCAAGAATGGTTCTGCCATCTTGCCAATGGGACAATTGAGCATCGAGACTGGAAGTAGCTGCGGCTATTTCGTTGGTAGCTGTGAGGGAAATGAGTTCCTCTGGGGAGAAGGTACTTTGAGTTAGTGGATCGAGGTGAGGATTTTCTATTAGTTGTAATAAGCGTGCTTCTAGGAAAGCAGTAATTGCTAACAAAGCTATCGGATCTGTGACTAAATCACAAATTCGCAATTCTAGACGATTTAAATCATAGGGACGGCGATCGCCATTTGGCCGTACTGATACCCACAAATGCCGTACATTTTGCATTGTCCCAGCTGCTAGCTGTTGTTCCACCCAGTCAATATGATGAGTGTGACTGTTGAATAACGGGACATGGGTAGGCGTTTGTGGAAATACATGCCAACGGGTAGAGTGATAGCCGGTTGCTTTGCTATCTATGAAGGGAGAAGAGGCACTAAGGGCGAGAAATAAAGGTGCTTCTAATCGTATAATGCGAATAGCCCGCATTAATAATTCTGGATCACTGATGCCAATATTGATATGAACGCTAGCGGTGACTACTTTTGTGCCGTAGGTTTGTTCAATATAGGCATGATAGGGGTTAGTTGGATCAGAGCGAAAAAAGCGATCGCTTCCACCTAAAGACAAGGTACTTCCGGGAATGAGGGTGTAATCGCCCAATTGTTGGAGATATTCCCGCAGTTGCAGACGGGGACGCAGTAAAGCGCATAATAACTGGTCGTAATTGTGGGATGGTGAAGTTATATATTCTACGTTCCTGCTATCTGGCTCGCGCACGTATCCATCTAAAGACGCGGTAATTTTGTCGGAGAGACCAACGATATCACCATTAGGCGTGCCCGTGTACATCTCTATTTCAAAGCCTTTTAATAGCACCAGATTCTTCTCCTTGCCTCTCCTTGCTTATAAATTGTATCGAATTAGACGATTTTCTGCATTTACATGTGAGTAAAGCGAAAGTTAAATGTCAATTAAAAATTGGGAAATTTATGCTATAATTGCAGCTTAAATTTGCATATTTAGCATTTACAATCAAAGTTTGTAAGATTTATACTAATTTTCTTTAGTTGTGAAGTTCTTCTGTCTTTGGTTGTTGTTCAAAGGTGTATCTTTAAGGGCGAAATAAGTTTTGGAAATTAACCACAGATGGACAATAAATAAAAGTTTTTCCTCTGTCTTCCCCCCTCAAGAGGGGGGAGTGAGGGGGGTGGACACAGATAAATTAACTCATCTGTGTCCATCTGTGTCCATCTGTGGTTGTTTTTAACATAAAACTGGATTTTTGTCATAAATCTATTAGGTTAAATGCGACGAATTCGACTATAAAATCTAAAATCCTCTATGAGGCTATTTTTTAGCTTTTGAGGTTTTGGCTTTACGGCTTTGAGGTGGTTTTGGCGTGTTTTGGGATGTGATATATTCAGCTATGAATTGCTCAGGTGTGTTGAGGGGTGGCTGAGTAATGCCAAGACGTAGAAACTCTTGCCATACTTCATCACTGATTAACTTGATTGCTGCTTGATGATTATGAGTAGCGATCGCGCCTATCACTTGACGCCATCCCTGTTGCAATGATTCAATAAAAGTGTCTTCACTTGAAATCTGATTCAGTAAAGAAAGTGCTGTTTTAAAAGTTGCTGAATCATCTGGTAAATTTTTCGATTTTAGTCCTTGAAGTACTACATTCAGCCAGACTGGGAGAAGTTCAAACCAGTTATTCTGCTGTATTGCTGTGAGTGCGATTTCTTCCATACCCAAAGCACCCCATACACACAGAGATTCTACAGCTAGTTTAGAATCGCGGTTTTCTAGAGCATTGTCCCATAATTTCTGTGCATGGTTGTTGAAGCGATAAGCGAGAAATTCATAGGCTTCCTGAATTTGATGGGGAATTGTGACTTTATAGACTAATTCGCCTTCTGGTAGGTAGTCACCGCGATCAGAAAGCCAGTGATGAGATCCGCAAAGATAAATTTCGCGATCGACTATTATTTCTTTGACGTGGGAATCTCCTAACCAAAAGATTTGTAGCGCGGGTAAACCATTAGGTGTTTTTAGCGATCGCAGTTTTTCTTCTACTTCTGGTGGTATTAGTTGTTCTTCATCTTCTTGTCGCTGTGAAATTCCATATCCAATCAAAATCCAAACTCCACTATTAATCAATTTCTGTAGTAGAGTCAAGAATTTTTCATCTACAACTGCTTGACTTAGCCAAGGAGAATAGATGATAATCTGACGTTTTGCCAAATTTAAAATTTCCCAGAAAGTTTGAGCAATTTCTCCATCACGTAACTGTACAACTGTACCTAACACCGTGGAATTATCTGATTCTGGACTACTTTGTGTGGCAATTTCTAGCGCCTTTTGGCGAATACTTGCAAGTCTATTTTCTATTTCTGTATTTTTCTGCTTAAAAGTCGCCTCTCGCTCAAAAATGATGGCTTGATTTGACACTTCACACAATGATTGTAATGAAATTTTACTTTCAGCTTGCAGCATTTCCAGCCAGTTTGATGCGGATTTGAGAATTTGCTTACCATTTCTGACTTGGATACTCAATTTATCGTCATGTGCATTGAATAAAACGAAAAGTGATATATTTTTCCAAATTTTTTGAGTTGCAGCTACTACCCGACAAGAAGTAACTATTTTTCCCTCATCTGGTACATGAAGTGCTAAAGCGGAAGCCTGAAGAGATTGCTGTATTTCCTCCAGTGGTAAATCAGAAATATCGATAATCTTATGATTAAGATTTACAAAATCTCCTAAATCTGGCAGATTGTTTACCACATCATTTAATGGTTCAGACTGAAAGGTAATGTTTTCTAACAAAGGATTTGCAATAGCATAAAGTTGTACAGTGTATGGAGGCTGTGGTACAGAACCTTTTTCATAGAATAAACGCCCTTCAGGTGTTACTGTAATTGGTGATTTTACTGCGAGAGTTTGTAAAGTCTGAAGCGTTGCAATAGTACTTTTGACAAACACCGGATCAAGTCCAAGTACAGATGCTAATTCGTCTGCTGTCGGTGGAGGATCAAACTCAATACCTGCACGAATGATAAACTCTTCGAGTACGTTAAATTTGCGGGGTTGTTTGATAGTTACTTCTACAAGATTTTGATGTAAATGATAGCGGAATTGACGCGCTGCTAAAACTGATAAACCAGGATTTTGAGCTTCTATTTTGTCTACCAAATTCTTGAGACTGTCATCAATAGGTTTAGCCGAGTATGCGAGAAACATCAAGGAAACCTCCATGACAATCTACAATGTTGGAAACCTGGGAATACATATTACCGATTTTGCCTGGTTGATTGGTAAATAAATCGTGACAACCCACAATTATTAGTAGTTCTTGAGCGCGAGAAAAAGCAACGTTTACTCGTTCTGGTTTTTTGGCAAATCCTACATCTTGATTGCTATTGTTACGAACCATGCTAACAATTACAACTGGTCTTTCCATACCTTGAAATCTGTCAACTGTACCAGTACGAATTTGCAATGAAGGGAAAATTTCAGATTGAAGGCGTTCATCAATTTTTCTGAGTTGAGCGCCATAAAACGTAATTACTGCTATTTCTTTTTTTGGTTCGCCATTAGCAACTTTAGATTTCCAAATAGTCTCTAACTGCTGACACAAACGTTCGATAACATCAATTTCCCGCCTATTAAAGAAGGAAGTTCGTTCACGTTCCTCTTTAAACTCATCTTCTCTAGGCATTGACAACCAAAGCAAATGATGGTCTTTTTGAATGATTTCACCTTCTAAATTATGGGCGCGTTTTGTGTCAGGATTTAAAAGACCACATTCTAGTTTACCGTCATAAAACTGATTGATTGCTCCCATAATTATGGGATGCATTCGATACTGAGTAGTCAGCATTTGCTTGATGCTGTCATTAGCAGTTTCAAACTGGCTTTTGAACAGCGATTCTTCTAAGAATTGTAGTTCTTCTCTTGTACTATCAATCTCTTGTACAACTTCTTCTAAAGTGCTAGTATCAAGCATAGGTGGCAATTGACGATGGTCGCCTACCATTACTAACTTTTTGCCTTTTAAAGCTGGAATTAGTAATTCTGGTGGAGTACACTTACTTACTTCATCAATAATGACAACATCAAAGGATTGAAATTCTTCTGAAAAATCACGATTTGCAGCTTGAACGCAGGTGATACCAACGACGTTAGCATTATCCAAATATATTCTTCTTAAATCATTGCGATCGCGCTCAGATGGATTTCGTACTTTTTCAATCCAATCTTGGATAAAATGCTGATACCGATTGAGATAAGTTTCTTCCTGATGAAGTTGCTCTTGCCAAAAGTCTAACTTGTTTTTAAATTTATGTAAAAATTCCAGATTAAATAAATCCTGAGAAGAAATTTCCAACTTTAATTTATCAGGTATCGCTTGCCATACCTTCTGCCACCAGTTTCTTTCTGCGATTAAGTTTTCTGCTGGTTCTGGTTGTACTTGTTGTTCTAATTGTAGTTTTATTTGTAATTCTTCGAGTTGTTCTATAGAAATTGTAGTTTCTTCTTTTAGCTTTAATAGATGCTCATGTAGAGAGTATTTAATACACTTCAGTATCTTAAAAGGTTCTAAGGACGGAATTAAAGATTCAAGCTTATTTATAGCACTTCCCCAATAATTTATTTGCTCTGAAAATTTTTGAGGCTGTTCCCAAATATCGGATTGCTTTGTGAGATATTGTTCGGCTAGAAGACGTAATTGTTCAGGTAAGTTTTGCTGTTGCTGAAGTTCTTGCAAAATATTGATTACTCGCCCAAGCTTCAAATTAGCATCTTGCTTCGCTCTTTCTAGCTGATATTGGATGGCAGATATTTGCTGTGGATTGATTACATTTGTCTGAAGTTTGTTTAATTGCTTTTGTAGACTTTGAAGCTGTTTTTCATTTTCAGCCTTTACTGGTAAAGCACATTGACGGGCATTTGTCAATATTTCTTCTAGCAATTCTTGTGTAATCCGGTTAAGGGTAGACTCGATATTATTTGGTTCCCATGATGCGCCATACACATTTTGCATATGGCTTAAAAAATTCTGAGTATTATTAACTAGAGTTCGCCGCTTATTTGTGTCGAGTTGCTGATAGTCCATAAATTGTCCAGCAATTTCCTGCCATTGTTGGCGATCGCTCGTTGACAGTACTATTGGAATCTGAACCAAACTAATATACAAAAAATAACCAAAATTATATTGCCTACCTTGTAAATTAATAAAACCGTTCTCTATTTCAAAAGACAAAGCTCTACTCAATCTCACCCAATCTGGCAGATAATCGATTCTGTTAACTTTGTAAATTGCTGGTACAACTGGTAAGTTCAATGAACTAGCAAGCATCAATAACCCTGGTGGTAATTGAACCAAATCATCTGTTAAAACTTGACCAGATTGCTGACAACTCTTCAAAATATGATATAGTCTAGAATTTGCTGTAGACTTCCATTTTTTCATTGCAGCTATCAGTACATCAATTTCCCGTTTACGCTTTTCCCAAATTTGAATAGTTTCCTGTAGTTTTTGCTGCTTAGTAAGGAATTGCTGATAATCTGTTTGTAGCTGATGCAAATAAGTAGAATTCTGTCTAAAAACCTGTACCAACGCCGCAAGTTCCGATATGTTTACAGTCGCATCCTCAGCATAACTGAATGCTGTTCTAAATTCAGAAATTTCAGTTGGTACAGTTTCACGCAACCAAGCCGCCAATCCAAATGCACCAAGTTCAGGACGAACAAAACCAAGTTTCTCAGTACAGTTGATAGCTTGACGCACATTTACTAAAAAATCTTTTACTAAACTGTTCCCTTCTGTATATGGTTTAAGAAGGGGCAAAAAATTTTTAACTTCTGGGGTTTCCCAGTTTACGTTTGGTGCAGCATTTAGTAAATTCTCCAACCCGGAAATAAGGGATTCAATCTCACTTGTATTTGCTAATATTTTCTTGTAAGCCGTTTCTTGATTCTTATATTGTTCCTCTAGGTTCGCTTTATCATTATTGAATTCATTTTGTCTCTGATTAAATTCTTCCTCTGCATTTAGGTATGCTATGAATCTTGATGATGATGACAGCAACTCACGTAAAAATTGTACATTTTCGAGACGTTTTGTCAGACTGTTTTCGCAATCAGCAGCAGTATTTTGTAACCATGTACCAATCACTTGGTCTTCTAGAAATGGCTGTCCTTCCTCTCCCACTCTCTCGGCTCGTCCCTTGCGCACAGCCCGAATTACAGGGTTATGAACTAATCTACTGAGAGCGTTATCTACTGCTAAGTTGGCTTGAGAGGCGATTAAAGTACGTCCACCCCGCAGCGCAACTTGATAGCAAATCTCCGCAATAACAGTAGTTTTACCTGTACCTGGTGGCCCTTGAATCAGAACTAAATCTTCAGCCGCAAGTACAGTTTCAACAGCTGCTTTTTGACCAGAATTAGCAGAGGATAACAACAAATCCTGTGCTTGAAGTTGAATAGTTTTTTTAATAGGTCTTGCTTGAGAAGCATCAAATAAAAAATTACCCAAAAAGGGATTTTGGGTATGACCATTTTTCAAATCATCCAAGGCTTTTTTCTTTCGCTGAATCTGTTTGATATCACCAGCAGCCTCGAAAAACAAAAATCCAGTCGCTGGTAGCTGATAATGCTTCGCCGCCATGTAGTCAGCCAAGTCGCGTTCTAACCTCACACTGATGATGCAACGGTGAGGATCAACTTCTTCAATAGACCCTAGTTGACGGCTCATTTGCCAGTTTTTTCCCGTGGGAACAGTTTCAGACAGCTTTACATCTTCGTTTTTTGCCCGTTTTGCTCGTTCCCAAAAATTTTCGCTGTCAAGAGAATTTTCTACAAAGCCATCAAGAGTGGCTGAAGCTACATCAATCTCAAAGTCTATCCGTCTTCTACCATCGCTATAGTTGTGACTCAAAAAAGACACACAAAACTGACGTGCCTTAGCAATTTTTTCCTCAATCTGCAAAAATACTTTCCAAGCTTTAAGCTGATCCTCTGTAGGCACGTGATCGCCGCATACTGGCATATCTGCCATCCGTGCCAACGCCGTTGCGGGAATGCCGATATGATGTTGATGATTAGGCAATAAACGTAACCGAAAAGGAACAGCATAGCCATCAACCTGTCCCCGCGAAAATTGTAGAAACTGAGCAGATAATATCTTTAAACCGGCGTCTGCATCTTGAGGCACAATAGCCTTAAAACCAAAAGTTTTTCCTAGCTTCTCAAATCTTCTGGGTAATTGAACATCACCCCTATCTGTTGCTAATATTAATTCCCAAATTTCCTCTCCTCGCTGTTTCCCAACCCCTTTGCGACGAACATAAAACAAGCAAGCCTGCTGACCGAAACATTCAAACATTAACTCATTAGCACGTTCTCGCCGCTGCCAAAATTCGGGATATGATTCAAAGACTGCTTGACCTTCAAGATTGCGGATTAAATTATCAATTGCCGAACCTACCAACACGTAACCCCAATCTTCAGAGTCTTTTTTGATTTTCAACAAATTTGCTTTTACAGAGGTAGAGAGTTTCTTTGCCTCTATACGGATGCGTTCTGCATCTGATTCTGAAATTGTGCTGTTATGACTTTTGACCGCTATGTTTAAGCGATCGCACATTGCTAATAGCTTCTTGTTATCCAACTTCAATTCTTTTGATAGTTCGTAGATTCTGACTTTGGTTTGTTTCATCCACAGTTGTCCTTGCCCACAAAATTTTCTGATATCTGTCTAGAAAGAACAAGATAATAAGATTTTCATCCTTTACTGTTAGCATCAGCACATAAGCGTTAGAACTTACACACAAATCAGGTCAAAACTAACCACAAAGCACACAAAAGAGAGTTTGAGAAGAATTTTCCTCTGCGTTCCTCTGCGCGTACTCCGCGTCCCTCTGCGTTTAAAAACCCTACTTTCCTTAATACAAAGCTGCATCAAAGCCCATACTGCCGATAAACCTGACTAGCAGCACGATGTAACAGAGAGTGGCGATATACCAGCCCATTAAAGTCATCAGCATAACCCCCACCAATAACACAAGCTACAGGAAAGCCAGCAGCAACACAAGTACTCAAAACCTGCATTTCCCGGCGATAGATGCCAGTATCGGTTAAGGCTAATTTTCCCAGTCTGTCGCCAACATGAGGATCAACACCCGCATCATAGAAAACTATGTCAGGCTTGACATTTGACAACAAATCTGGTATGTATTCTGCTAAGGTTTGCAAATAGGCATCATCTTCCATCCCGACTGGGAGAGGAACATCCAAATCGCTTTTTTGCTTAGTACTAGGAAAATTGACTTCGCAGTGCATCGAGAAGGTGAAAACACTGTCATCATCTTGGAAGATGAAAGCAGTACCATCGCCTTGATGAACATCTAAATCGACGATGAGAATTTTTTGGACTAGTCCGAGTTTTAGCAAGACACGAGAGGCGATCGCTAAATCGTTGAAAATACAAAAACCAGAACCATAACTGGGGAAAGCGTGATGAGTTCCGCCAGCAGTGTTGCAAGCTAAACCGTGACTTAGGGCTAGTTCGGCTGTGAGGATTGTACCACCTACCGCCACACAGGTACGATTAACTAACGCCGGACTCCAAGGTAAGCCTATACGCCGCTGTGCTTTTGGGTCGAGGGTTCCTTCACAGTAAGCTTGAACGTAGTCTGGAGTGTGAACTAACTCTATCAACTCGTGGGGTGGGCGTTGAGGGATATAAAATTGTTCAGGATGGGCTACGCCATCAATTAACAAAAGTTCGTAGAGTTGCTTAAACTTAGGCATCGGAAAGCGATGACCTTCAGGCAGTGGAGCAACATAATCGGGGTGGTAGACTATTGGCAAGTCCATCAAATTAAAAATTTTAAACGCAAATGTTGTTTGTTCATGGTTAATGGTTAATGGTTAATGGTTAATGGTTAATGGTTAATGGTTA
>JBHYDF010000226.1:0-13482 GCA_051861145.1 Nostocaceae cyanobacterium | reverse complement strand
ACTGCGTTGCGGGGGTTCCCCCCGTTGTAGCAAGTGGCGTGGGTTGGGGGGATCTAAATGATTTTGGGTAATAAATATGACTAATTAAAAACTTTTCAGACATCCTCTTAAGTCGTCTTTAGACGACTTAAGCTTTCAGACAGGGATTTTAAATCCCTGTCTGTCTCTAACTATCAATCAAATTTTGGAAAAAAGGACTGACTTTTACTAGTAACATTCTTAAATTTTTATGGGGAACTAATTTGTCATGTTGCAAGCGACCAAGAATTATGCCGGGATGCCTTCTTTGAGTCTGAGCAAATTCTTCAATGGCTTTACGAGAAAAAACTTTTTTACTCCTGGTAATAAAATTATTAAATGGCTGAGGATGTATTAACCATTCAGCCGCTTTCTGGTTCGCTTCTGTTTCCTCCTCGTTCTCTTCTAAAGCGTCTAAATTGTCTAAGTAACTGCCTTGATGTCCTAAAAATATATGTGCTAACTCATGCATGAGAGTAAACCAAAATGAGTCAATTCGGTCATATCTCAGTGTCAGTGCAATAACTGGATTACTTTCTAAATAAAAAGCTGCACCATCTAAATATGTTTTACTCAAGTGCGGCACAATTACAAAATGTACACCCAAATCTCCTAGTAATTTAGGAATTAGCACAATATTTTCTACTTTTTCGGCACAAGCAAGAATTTCTGGTATGGCATTTTCTAACCTTGTGCGGTCAAAGCTTGTAATTTTTTGTTCTTTAGCTAGATTCTCAACTCGTTTTACCCAAACTATGCGAGAAATATCTTCTGGTCTTCTATGTTCCGAACAACGAAAATTAACGCTTAACTTAGGTATTTCATCCAAGGAGTGTATGGAGAAAAAATTGCATATTTGCTGTTCTAAATTATCAATTGAATCTGTTTTTTTTATCCACCCATTTTTGATTATTTCAGACATGGGAAGAATTGTATATAATCGACTTTTACGAGTTATTTTTGGCTCCTTTTCCTCCTCCTTTTTTTCTTTTCCTGCTAAATGAAGCCGATATTTTGCTTCGAGGTTTGTCCAAAACTCAGCAGAAGTACCCAAAGCTTGCGACAATTCGATCGCGGTTTCTGGTGTAATTTGCTTGGTTCCCCGAATAATTTCGTTGATAGTTTGAACTGGACGACCAATAATTTCAGCTAAATCTTTTTGCGTCCAGCCACGCGCTTCTAATTCTCGACTTAAAATTTTTCCAGGTGTTGGTACTCTTGCTGGTGTTAAATTCTGGCTCATATCCTTGTCTCCCCTGCTGTATCGGTTAGTGGTAATCCTCAATATCGATAATGGTCAGGTAATTCCCCTGTTCATCTTTATCCACTGTCAAAATCAAGCGCCACTGGTCATTTAAACGTAAGGAACGCTGTCCTGCTTTCCCTCGTTTTCCTTGGAGTTTTTCAAATCGCAATCCCTTTTGAGCATATAAGTCTCGTTCGTCTACAGCAGCGTCAATAATCGCCATGACCTCAAAAAAGTCATCAACCACACCTGGGTATTTATGAGCGAATGGCACTAAGTTAAGACACAGCCCTTGCCCTGACTGGTTAAGCGCCTCCAGGCTGGGAACCAATCCACCGGAGGCTCCGCCGACCGAGGCTTGACGAGAGGCAAAGCCTCTCGAAATACATTCCCAGCCTGGAGGCGCTTAACGAGGCAACACAAGACTTTGGGCTTAACAAGCGTGCCATTCATTTATGAGCATCTTTTTCTTCTGTATAAAGTGCTTCGAGTTTCTTTTTCTTAAAGATAAAACGCAAAGCTTCCCCCAAGTAAATGCGGTGGATTCTGCATTATATTATGATTTGATTCAGTCTTGGGGTGAATCACTGATATTTAAATTGTAAATCTTAACGAGACAAGAGTTTTAAGTTGTTTGTAAAAGTTTGTCAGATGATGATGAAATTTAAGAAAAAGCTATTCCGTAAAGCAATACCTTCGTCAATGAGCGTGAAACGCCCACAGACTGGAAGTCTGGGGCTACACGAACAAAGCCCGGCGACCTGGGCTGTAAGGATTTTAGCCCAGGTCGCCGG
The DNA here is from genome assembly GCA_051861145.1 of Nostocaceae cyanobacterium. Classification (GTDB taxonomy): domain Bacteria; phylum Cyanobacteriota; class Cyanobacteriia; order Cyanobacteriales; family Nostocaceae; genus JBHYDF01. The sequence goes on along the minus strand of JBHYDF010000226.1, from coordinate 11,424 downwards.
GCTTCGTTTGTATAGCCCCACTCTTCTAGAGTGAGGGGATTTTGGCGAAGGTATTGGTAAAGGGTTTTGACGTTTTTCTTTAATGGAACACTTTGCTTGAGCCTAATTTTTATATAGAACAATTGTACTACATAAACATAATCAAGAGCAAGTTTTCGATTTCTTTATGAATATGTACGGTCAATGGTTATTTATATTTGTTATACAAGAGTTAAAAAGTATACATGATGATATCAGCTACTCCTAACGAAGTGCGATCGCACCTCATCGAAGCCTTACAACTCGACCTCGTAGGTCCCACGCCTGATGATATTGACCATGCAGAAGAAATTCTCGACCAAGCACCATCAAAGTGGTATCTTACAGGTTTCCTTGTTCCACACGGTGCGCCCATCGAACAGCGTGGAGATGATACGGTTGATGATGATTTAGACGTAGTTCAAGGCGGTAGTGCGGGTGAAGATGAAAATGTTCCAGAAAAGACATTCGCCAAGAAAGCTTTTTTCCCTTCATCAATGGGTTTAAGTTTACTGGTTGCTGAAAATGCCAGTCAACTCAATGTCACTGTGCAATGGGGTGATTATTTTCCCCTCAAAGATAATCCTGTAGCACAATCTGAGAATGATTCTGGTGAGGTGGAAATTCTTTCAGCTTCGGAAATAGAAACGACAATCCCGCAAGAGGAATCAAATAATGGTTTATCGGGATGCTGGAAGCGTATTCCACGCCAAGCCCAAATAACTGTTCCTTTAATGAGCGATCGCAATCCCGAACAATTAGAACTGAGTTTAGGTTTAAGCAGTCCTAAACAATTAAAATTACCGCTTCATCAAAACCAATCGACAAAAACTATTCCCATAGCTGATAGCAACGGTTTACAACTCGTCGTCTCCATCCGTCCTGTCACATCCAAGGAACTTGTACCACCTGGGACTCGTTCTGTTTCTGTATTTCTCGTCAATAATCGCCTCCCCACCTCAGATAAACAGCGCGATATAACCTATACTTTTCAAACCAGTTTAATCATCCACACCCCAGAACCATTAGTACCCCGTCCCAATTTACGCGGACGAGATAATCATGATTGGGATGAAAACGTTGCAGATTTACAATACCGCGATGATTATGAATATGCTGTCGGTCATAACGTTTCTGCGATCGCTTTAACCAATCCGAATGGTAGTTGTCAGGAAGTTCGTACCGCTTGGATACCAACTGCTGATGTGGAAAAGGTGATAGCTACGGAAGAGGAAGTAAAAGACGTTGAATTGGGAATGGAAGCCTTAGCCGACGCACCCACACCAGAAGCTTTGCAAAATATGCTCAGTCCAATGGTGGATGCTTACGCCGAGTGGATTAAAGAAGAACGCGCGAAATGTCCTACCGAACCCAAACGGTTAAATGTCGCCCTAGATTTACTTCGCCGTGCGGAAATTGCTAACAACCGCATCGACTCAGGTATCAAAGCGTTAAATGACCCAGAAATATTTGCAGCCTTCTGCATCGCTAATCGTGCCATTGCTACAGCCATTCGCCAACGTAATACTCACGGCAAAAGTATCACTCCCGACTCAGTAACAGCACCAAAATGGCGACCCTTCCAGCTAGCGTTTTTACTGATGAACTTGGTAGGAATAGCTTACCCCGAAAATGGCGATCGCGAATTGGTCGATTTGTTATTCTTCCCCACAGGTGGCGGTAAAACCGAAGCTTACTTAGGACTCGCAGCCTTTACCCTTGTCCTGCGGCGACTGCGTTACCCTGGTGTCAAGTCGGCTGGTTTAAGCGTCCTCATGCGCTATACCCTGCGTCTTTTGACTCTCGACCAACTCGGACGCGCTGCGGCGATGATTTGCGCCTTAGAATTGGAACGCCAGAAAAACCCGCAGAAGTTGGGAACTTGGCCGTTTGAAATTGGACTGTGGGTAGGACAAGCAGCGACACCCAACCGCATGGGAAAAAAAGGAGATAACGACGACTACAGTGCTAGAAAGCGGACTCTTGATTTTCAAAAAAATGACCGTCACCCATCACCCATCCCTTTAGAGAATTGTCCTTGGTGTGGAACCAAATTTAATCGCAATTCATTCCAATTACAGCCAAACCCCGACCAACCAACGAACTTGCGCGTAGTTTGTGCTAATCGTCGCTGTCATTTTCGAGGTGATAATCCTTTACCAATAGTCGCCGTAGATGAGCCAATATATCGTCGCTTACCTTGTTTTATTATCTCTACAGTAGATAAATTTGCCAGCCTGCCTTGGGTAGGAGAAACTGGTGCATTATTTGGACGAGTAGACCGCTACAACAATGATGGTTTTTACGGTCCCACTCAACCAGGCCGAGGTAAACCCCTTGGCGGTTATTTACCACCACCAGATTTAATTATCCAAGACGAATTACATTTAATTTCCGGTCCCTTGGGAACAATGGTAGGACTATACGAAACTGCCATTGATGCTTTGTGCAGCCAAGAAATAGACGGTAAAAAAATTCGTCCAAAAATAATTGCTTCAACTGCAACAGTCCGCCGCGCCAGCAAGCAAATTCAAGCTTTATTTGGTCGCAGCGAAGTTGATATATTTCCGCCACCAGGACCAGATCGACGCGATTCATTCTTTGCCAAAACCGTCCCCGCTACAGTGAAAAACGCCCGCACTTACGTAGGGATTGCTGCTCAAGGACGCAGTTTAAAGGTAGTATTATTACGTAGCTATCTGGTATTATTAGGCGCAGTCCAGAAACATTGGTTAGAACTAGGAGGGAAGAAAAATCTTAATAACCCAGCCGATCCCTACATGACGCTGTTAGGTTACTTTAATTCCCTGCGCGAACTCGGTGGTAGTCGGCGTATTGTTGAAGATGAAGTCAAATCTCGTCTAGTGCGCTACAGCCAGCGTCTGCGAGTTGGTGAAACTTTAGGGTTGTTTGCTGACCGGAAAATTGATGACGAACCAGAAGAATTAACCTCCCGTGTCAGCACTAGCGAAGTGGCAGATACTAAGCGGCGAATGGAATCAACCTTTGATAAAGACGAAAAGGTTGATGTTGTTTTAGCAACAAATATGATTTCTGTAGGTTTGGATATTACTCGTTTGGGTTTAATGGTAGTTCTCGGTCAACCCAAAACAGCCGCCGAATATATCCAAGCTACCAGCCGTGTAGGACGAGATGAGGAACGACCAGGGTTAGTAGTGACATTACTTAACATTCATCGCCCACGCGATCGCTCTCATTATGAACGCTTCTTTGCTTGGCATTCAACATTTTACCGAGCGGTGGAAGCGACCAGTGTTACTCCCTTTTCTCCTCGCGCTATTGACCGAGGTATTGCAGCCATTACCGTTGCTTTAGCACGTTTAGGACATCCAGGAATGACAGCACCAACTCGTGCTTTCGATATTACTCAACATCGCCAAGATTTAGAGTTTGTTGTCGATACTATAGCCCAACGTGCTCTAATGCATGATAAAGAACTCGATGCAACTGAAGCTGAAGCACTACGTTGTAAGGTGAAGAAGCAAGTTATAGATTTACTTGATGTGTGGGAACGTATCGCCAATAGCGATGGAAAAATTAGCCTTCAATATCAACGTGAAGTAGGCGAAGCACCACCACTAATATTTGATCCCCTCGACCCCGAATTAGAGAACCAACCCCTAGAAGCACGAAGATTCAAAGCTCAGCGTAGTTTACGTGATGTCGAACCAACAGTCAACTTGTGGGTGATTAATCCTTATGGCTATGAGGTAGAGGAGGAAAAGACAGACAGGAATTTATAATCCCTGTCTAAAAGCTAAAGACAGACAGGAATTTATAATCCCTGTCTAAAAGCTAAAGACAGACAGGAATTTATAATCCCTGTCTAAAAGCTAAAGTCGTCTCAAGACGACTATAAACACAAAAAACATGAATCATATTTCATTCCTCTTTCAGAGGAATTTTGCTATCAGACAGAGATTTATAATCTCTGGCTGTCTGAGCGTCAAAACCCGACAGACAGGGATTATAAATCCCTGTCTAAAAGCTAAAGTCGTCTCAAGACGACTATAAACACAAAAAAACATGAATCATATTTCATTCCTCTTTGAGAGGAATTTTGCTATCAGACAGAGATTTATAATCTCTGGCTGCCTGAGCGTCAAAACCCGACAGACAGGGATTATAAATCCCTGTCTAAAAGCTAAAGTCGTCTCAAGACGACTATAAACACAAAAAAACATGAATCATATTTCATTCCTCTTTGAGAGGAATTTTGCTATCAGACAGAGATTTATAATCTCTGGCTGTCTGAGCGTCAAAACCCGACAGACAGGGATTATAAATCCCTGTCTAAAAGCTAAAGTCGTCTCAAGACGACTATAAACACAAAAAAACATGAATCATATTTCATTCCTCTTTGAGAGGAATTTTGCTATCAGACAGAGATTTATAATCTCTGGCTGCCTGAGCGTCAAAACTAATAAACAAAACTTATGAGTAAATCTAACAAAAAAATTCCCCCAGGCGGACAAGTGCGCCAAAGTCAAATCCTTTCTACCTTTGGCCCTGGAGCGATGGTAGATTTACCAGAACATTCCGTGTTAATTGCTGGTTTAAATCACTGGCGTGGCGACAGAAGACGCATCTTTGAAGACCGACTGGCGGCGAGGGTTGCTGAAATTTTACAAGTCAATCATGTCAAGCTGTATGCGCCACCAATTGACGAACAAGACCCCAAAGCTAACCGCACGGGAATTAATGTTTTCATGTTTCCCACTTGGTTTTTAGCTCAAGTAAAGGAAACTTGGTACGACACTAAAACCAAAAAAACATTCCGCACTCGTCCTTTGTTACCGTGGGGTAATTTGGTCAGTGGTAAGTATCTCAATTCCGAGAAAAAGAAAATACCAGTTGTACCCGTCCGCTTCGTGCAAGCTTGCGTTAAAGGACATATCAGCGATATTGACTGGTATCGTTTTGTACATAATGACCCAGGAAATAACTGTCGAGGTCAGCTATGGTTAGATGAAGGTGGTTCCGGTAACGACTTCGCTGAGATTTACGTGCGTTGCGAAGCCTGTAAAAAACGTCGTCCCCTTGCTGATGCTACAGTCCGCAATGGTAAAGTTCTAGGCCCATGTCAGGGACATCGCCCTTGGCTTGGGCTTGGCTCCTTTGCTCAAGAACCTTACTGTATTCGTGAATCCACAGGTCTACCAGAATACAACCGCTTATTAGTTAGGTCTGCGAGTAACGCTTATTTTTCGCAAGTTCTCAGCGTTATTTCTCTTCCTGACTTAGACGCAGCCTTACAAGAAGCAGTAAATTCAGTCTATGAAAACTTTCTTCAATATGTAGAAAGTATTGATGAGTTGAAAATGTACCGCAAAAATCCAAAAGTATCCAGATGTTTAGAAGGATTTAGTAATGAAATCATCTGGGAAGAAGTGCAACGGCGACAAAGTGGACAAGGAAAACCAATTAAAAGTATTAAGCAAGTAGAAATTGAGACATTACTTGCTAGTTCTGTCGAAGTTGGGGAAGATGTCCCAGAGGGTGATTTTTATGCTCGTTCCCGCCAGTTAAATAACTTAAAGCCTACGTTTTCTTCCCGCATTGAACGAATTGTTTTAGTACATCGCTTACGTGAAGTAATTGCTCAGGTGGGTTTTACTCGCTTTGAAGCCGAAATGCCAGATATCGACGGCGAACTTGATATCAGTGTTAGACGTGCTGCATTGGATATTGAGCCTACTTGGGTTCCTGCAATTGAGAATAGAGGCGAAGGTGTATTTATTGCTTTCCGTAAAGAAGCGATCGAAGATTGGTTAAAACGAGAAGCCGTCAAAAAACGGGGACGAGAACTATCAAGAGGATTTGATATTTGGTGTGCGCGTAAAGGTATAAACCAGGAAAAGGAAAAAGTTAAGTTTCCTGGATTGCCGTATATTATGCTTCATTCTCTATCACATTTATTAATTGTGGCTGTATCGTTAGAATGCGGCTATGCTGCCAGTTCCATCCGTGAACGTATTTACGCTGGCGAAGCAGGTTATAGAATTCTTTTATACACTGGTTCCTCTGGTTCGGAAGGGACGTTAGGTGGACTAGTAGAAATCGGCAAACGCATTGAATACCATTTGCAAGTAGCACTAGAGCAAGGAAAATTATGCTCCAATGACCCTGTATGTGCGCAACATCGACCTGATAATGAGCAAGAGGAGCGTTTTTTACACGGTTCTGCCTGTCACGGCTGCTTGTTGATTGCAGAAACATCTTGCGAACGCCGCAATGAGTTTCTGGACAGAGCATTAGTTGTAGCCACTGTTGAAGGATTAGGGGCAGAATTCTTTGAGGATGGGAGAGTATGATCGCTTTTCTCCACCTAAGTCGTCCATCCCTGCTTAATTTGGCAGTGGCTTTGGAAACAGGCAGACTTTCCCCGCCCTTTTCCACATCGAATGTTGCTGTCTATGTACCAGCGACTTGGAATCAAGACATAGTTGATGAACTTACCGCGATCGCTTCGGGGATATTATTTGGCGCAAACCAAGTATTGCAGCAATTATATCAATGCTAAAAAACCCAGCATACTAGGCGTGCGTTTGTTTATGGTCGCACACAAGTTGTCCAAAGCGGGCTTGCGCCCTATAAATCCCAGCAACAACAACTGCCAATGGCAGAATGGAAAATTCGAGTCAATGACAAATATCCGGCCTACATCAATTGGGAAACATACGAACGCATTCAAGCTCAACTTTTAGATAATTACGCGCTCATATGACCGTAATAAAACCCGTGGCATTCCCCGTCAGGCTAACAACTCCTCCAGATCCAAGTAACAGGGTCAGTAGTGCAACTCGCAGCATAGTAAATGTGAGGAAAATGCTAATACCATTTCTATGTGAAGATGCACATTATTAGCCTGCGTAGGCAGGCTTTGTATGTGTAGCCCCAGGCTTATAGCCTGTGGGGATAATATGCAGCCTCATAGAGAATTGGTATAAATCTGGGTTCACAGAATTGAAGTTCTCTTCTCCTCGTCTGTGTAACTCAACTCAAAAACCAGAGTTTTATGCAAAATCCCAAAAATTAATTTTTGTAAAAAATACATAATTTCTGGCTGAATAGGTGGAGTCACAATCAAAGGGTTTTAATTAGAGCTGACAACAAGCCTTGGTTCACCAAACAAAATCCAATGCTCAAATGGATGGAACGATGGTGTGTAGGTTCAAAGAGACCGACAAAGCGGCGGGAGCCTTAGTAATCCTGACTCTAAATACACATGACTATAAAAGGGGGTTCAAAATTCACTGAGGGAATGAATCATTATTGAGAATTATCAAAATTTTGATTAAAACTTCTGGATAGTGCTATGGATAAAGCATGAATGAAAATTTTCAGCCAAAAGCTTTTATTATTCATCGTTTGTTAATCCCTAATCCTTAATCCAAGAGTTGCAACGAGAGTGCTATTTTCAAGTTTATGGATGAGCGACTCGAACAACTAGTCACACAGGCACAACAGTACGCTCGACAAAATGAAGGGCAACAGTTAGTCTTGGCACAATTGGTTGATGAAATCTTACGCTCACGCAAAATTTGCCGCCAACTTGCGAACAAGCCTCTCTTTGGTATTTATTCGGAGATTTATGAGCAAGTTCGACAGCAACTTTTACATGACGTTGATGAACAAATCAACCAGTACAATCCAAAACAGACGACTGTGAGAGCATGGATTAATAACCTGCGAAATCAGGCTTTAAAAAAAACCCTGGATGATGCTCAACTCAAAAAGCTAGCATTAGAAGCCCAACGTCACCCTCCTCATACTGAGTTACGACAGTATGCTTTAGGAGAACTAGTTGAAGCAATTCGACTTTCGGGCAGGCTTTGCCACCCACATAGAGAAGGCTATTCTCCTCAATTTTATGAACTTATTTATGATGAAGCAGTTAATGAAACATTAATTTACGTTTGTCAAAAAATCGATAATTATGACCCGGAAAGAGGAGAAAAGAAATTTATGAACTGGGTGAATTATCGACTAGATAAAGTTTTAATGCAAGCATATAAAGAATTGCAACAACCAAAGATTAGAAGTTGGCATAACCTTTCTGAATTGGAGTTAATAAATCCATCAGAGTCAGCAAACTCTTTATGTGAAGATATACGTAGGATGTTGAAAGAAGATTCGGAAAAAGTTTTTAAAACAACACATATTAGAAATAGACCAGATGCTAATTTTGCCGCTATAGCTCTGGCCAGATTATCTGGAAAAAGCTGGCAAGAAATTGCAGCCGAATTCAGTATACCATTACCAACTCTCAGCAGCTTCTTTCAACGTTCTTGTGCAAAATTTCGCTCGAAATTTGAGCAGGATGTGTAAAGCAAAAGCAGCAGGCGAAGTAATAAAAACATAGTCAATAGGGGAAAAAGAGTAAGAACTAACTAATAAATAATGACTAGTGAATTTAACTAACATGACCGAAGAAAGGCAGAAGGCAGAGGGCAGAAGGCAGAAGGCTTAAGTAAAATTTAATACCTTTTTTAAGTCCGATGCATTCTGCCCGACAGGTTTCATGCGAACGTATTTAATCGGGTCGAAGATAATAAGATTTGGAGCGAGAGGCGTAGCACGAGATACAATGCGTCATTGTTAGAAACCCTTAAATAAATTTATGGGGTTCCCTTCTGCCTTCTGCCTTCGTACTTCTGCCTTCTCATCGCTTTTTATCACCCTATTTGAGGCAACATATATGAGCGCTAATCTATCAGTGATGAATTCAAATATTGAGGGTTGGACATTTACAGTTCCGCTAGCTTTGTCAGCACATGTACGAGCGGAACAATTTCGCCGTTATCAATCCAATTCTCAAAAAGCCAAACAAGTTTATCTGAATACTTTGGCGGTTTATGCAGTGAATGTTTACCTGCAATGCCAGGGATTTGAGACGCACTGGGAACATAGCGACAGCTGCAACCCAGCAATGCAGACGCTGATGGATGTTGCCGATTTGGTGGTGGAAAATCACGGTTGCTTAGAGTGCAGACCGGTGTTGCCGAATGCAAGATTTATCAACGTTCCGGCAGAAGTTTGGTCAGAACGAATTGGCTATGTTGCAGTGGAGTTGTCTGAATCATTGCGCCAAGCAACAGTGCTGGGATTTGTGGAAACGGTTGCTTCTGGTCATTTACCTTTGAGTAAATTGCGATCGCTCGGTGAGTTACCAGGATACTTAAATACAATCACACCTGTGGTTCAGCTCAGCCAATGGTTTGAGAATATCAAAACAGCTGGTTGGCAAGCCTTAAATGCAGTTTTAGATACAGAACAACCAAAACTAGCTTTTAGCTTTAGAAACACTGCGGAAATTAGTCGATGTAAGCTAATTGAGCTAGGAACGCCAAGTCAATCAGTGATTGTAATTGTCTCGATTGCTAAAGGAACTGAGCAGGAAATAGATATTTGCGTCGAAGCACAGCCACCAAAAGACCAAAGCTATTTACCCCCAAATCTACAGCTGATGGTGCTGGATGAAGATGGCGAAACAGTCATCGATACCCATGCGCGAAGCAACAATAAAAATATTCTCTTAGAGTTTGGTGGAGAACTAGGCGATCGCTTTAGCCTCAAAGTGGCTCTTGGCGATGTCAGCGTCACAGAAAATTTTGTTATTTAGTTGTCCCTTGTCTTTTGTCATTTGTAATTAATGACCAATGACCAATGACCAATGACCAATGACCAATGACTAATGACCAATGACCAATGACCAATGACCAATGACCAATGACTAATGACTAAGTTAATTGTCCTCAAATTAGATGGCGATTTTGATCGGGGCTTTCAAGTTACATTGGAAATCGGCTTAGAAGGCGAACGCCCTGAAACAGAGATTATTGGCAACTTGCCGAGTGCCAGCGAACTTGCCGTGGAGTATAGCAATTGGCAGTCAACCTATCGCAGTTTGGGAAAGGCTATTCGCCTCATTAAAGCCAAAAAAGCCAAAATTCATGGTTCTGTGAAAACACAGAAGGAAGAGTGCCGCAAACAAGCCTTGGAGTTGGGCGATCGCCTCAATAGTTGGCTCAGAGCAGAATCATTTTTTCGCATCCGCGAAAAATGCCTCGAACAAGTCAGTATGTCGGAAAAAGCGCGAGTAATCATTCGTACTGATAACTACCAGCTATGGCAACTTCCGTGGCAGCAGTGGGATTTGTTGTCACGCTACAGTCAAACTGAAATTGTCCTCAGTCCCTTGGAGTATGAACGACCACCAAGAATCGAAAGACCTCCCACTCGCAACCATGTTAGAATCCTAGCTATTCTGGGTAATAGCGAAGGTATTCAAGTAGAAAAAGACCGACAACAACTGTTGAATTCACCGGGTGCAGCAGTAACCTTTTTGGTAGAACCGCAACGTCAAGATTTGAATGACCAGCTTTGGGAGCAACATTGGGATATTCTGTTTTTCGCTGGTCATAGTCAAACAGAGGGTGAAAAGGGGCGGATTTATCTTAACCAGTCTGATAGCTTAACACTTGACGAACTTAAGTATGCTCTACAAAAAGCAGTTAAAAGCGGATTGCAACTAGCTATTTTCAATTCGTGTGATGGCTTGGGATTGGCGCATGAATTAGAAAGTCTGCAAATTCCACAAATAATTGTCATGCGCGAGCCAGTGCCAGACATAGTTGCACAAGAATTTTTGAAGTATTTTTTACAAGCATTTGCCACTGGTAAATCTCTCTATACAGCAGTGCAGGAAGCGCGAAAACAACTGCAAGGTCTAGAAAATGAATTTCCCTGCGCTAGCTGGTTGCCAGTAATTTGCCAAAATCCAGCAGCAATGCCTTTCGTCTGGGTAGATCGGTTTCACATCTGGCGTGGTCTACGAACAGTCTTTGTTACAAGTTTGGTTGTAACTAGCTTATTGATGGGAGTGCGATCGCTAGGGTTACTGCAAAGCTGGGAGTTAACGAGTTACGACCAGCTACTTCGCCAACGTCTGACAGAACAACCTGATTCTCGCCTCCTGCTGGTTGGTGCAGATGAAGAAGATATCCGTGAATACAAACACCCACTACCTGACGCTACCTTGGCTCAGTTAATTGCAAAATTACAGCAGTATCAACCAGTAGCAATTGGTCTTGATATCTTTCGCGACCAACCTGTACCGCCAGGTCATGAGTTGCTGCTGACTCAGCTACAGCAAAATCACCATCTCGTGAGCGTATGTGCATTCGGTCATAACCAAAAAAATGCGATCGCACCCCCAGCCAACAACCCAATCGGAAAACTGGGATTTAATGACTTAGAAAATGACCAGCAAGACGGCACAGTTCGTCGCCATCTCCTCTCGCGTACGGCAAATGCGATATCTCCTCTTTCACCTTGCAAAACACCCTATTCTTTCAGCCTGCAATTAGCGAATCGATACCT